>CAMDEA010000065.1 GCA_945893045.1 Planctomyces sp. SH-PL62 | reverse complement strand
GCCGCCGCCGATGAGTCGCCGCGAGTCCGCTTGATGGCCCTCTGGGCCGCCAGCTTCATCCCCAGCCCCGAGGCCGCCGAAGTCGTGCTCATCGCCAACGAGCAGCCGAGCGACCAGTACCTCGACTTCCTCAGCAAGGAAGTCCTGCGCACGCTGCAACCGCTGCTCGACAACGCCACCAAGGGAGGCCAGCGAGTCGCCTTCAAATCCGAAGCCGGTGCCCGCTACTTCCTCAAGGGCCTGTCGAACGACGACCTGCTCAAAGAGAAACGCGACCGCCTGGTGCTCACCGAGATGCTCTACCGCCCCGGCCTCCGCGACGAACACCGCCGCGAAGCCATCCGCGAAATCGCCAAGCTCGACAAGAAGCCCGAACTGCGAGTCATCATGGACGGCATCACGTCGCTCGACGGCAAAGCGTCGAACGTCGAGACCAGCGTCGTCTTCGACCTCGTCCGCCAACTCACCGGGCGTAGCGCGTCCGAATTGACGACTGCGCGAGCCGAACTCGAAAAACTCGCGACCTCCGCCAAGCAACCGATCTTCCGCCAAATCGGCTACGTCTCGCTGATCAACGTCGATGACAACGTCGATGCCGCTTGGAAACTGGCGACCACCGACCCGAAACGACTCGTCGATTTCGTCAACGCGATGCCGCTGATTTCTGATGCGTCCGTTCGCGCGACGTTGTACGACCGAGTCGCGCCGCTGCTCACCGAACTCCCCGAATCGCTGCGCGGCCCGAAGTCCAAAGGCACCCAAGGCCGCTTCGTCCGCATTGAACTCGCCGGTCGCAGCATACTCACGCTGGCCGAAGTCGAGGTGTTTTCCGGCGGTGAGAACATCGCCCGCCGCGGCCGAGCCTCTCAGAAAACCACGGCTCACGGCGGCGACGCCAAACGAGCCATCGACGGCAACAAGTCTGGAGCCTTCGGCGACGGCGGCCAAACGCACACCGAAGAAAACGCCGGCAACCCGTACTGGGAAGTCGATCTTGGCGACGAACACCCGATCGACCAAATCATGATCTACAACCGCACGGACGGCGACCTGGGGGGCCGACTCAGCCAGTTCACAGTCAAGGTGCTCGACGAGAAGCGAGGCGAAGTCTTCAAGTCCGAAAAGAACCCCGCCCCGAAAGCGAAAGCCGAATTCACCCTGCAAGGTGGCGGCCCCGAAAGCCTCGTCCGCCGAGCCGCCATGAACGCCCTCACCATCGTCCGCGGCCAAGAACCTAAGACCTTCGCCGCGCTCAGCAAGTTCGTGAAAGAAGACGTCGATCGCCTCACCGCCATCCGCTCGCTGCAACGCCTGCCCAAGCAGACGTGGCCGAAAGAAGACGCCCCCGCGCTGCTCAACGTGATGATCGAAGCCGTGAAGAAAATCCCAGCCAAAGACCGCACGCAATCCCCCGCCATCGACATGCTCGAATTCGGCGACGCCCTCGCGTCGCTGCTCCCCGTCGATCAAGCCAAGCTCGCGCGAGCGACCCTCGGCGAACTCGGCATCCGAGTCATCAAGATCGGCACCGTCTTCGAGAAGATGAGCTACGACAAAGACATCATCGCCGTCCAAGCCGGCAAGCCCGTCGAATTCATCCTCGATAACTCCGACCTGATGCCCCACAACCTCGCGATCACGTTGCCCGGAGCCTTGGAAGAAATCGGCCTCCTCTCCGAAGCCAACGCCCAAAAACCCGGCTTCGCCGAGCAACACTACATTCCGACCTCTCCGAAGATTCTCGCGAAGAGCACGCTGCTCCAACCGCGAGACAACCAACGCCTGAGCTTCAACGTCCCGAAAGAACCGGGCATCTATCCGATCGTCTGCACCTATCCCGGCCACTGGCGTCGGATGTACGCCGCGCTGTACGTCGTCGCCGACCTCGACGCCTACGAAGCCGCCCCCGAAGCGTACCTCGCCGCGAACAAGATCGAAGCCGCTGACGCTCTGCTGAAAGACCGACGCCCGCGCACCGAATGGAAATTTGAAGACCTCGCCAAAGTCGCCGAAGCCCTCGACCACAAAGCGATGGGCCACGACCACGGCGATCACGCGGACCACTCGAAGCGCAGCTACACTGCCGGCAAACAACTCTTCACCGTCGCCAACTGCGTCGGCTGCCACAAACTCGAAAACGCCGGCAAAGAATTCGGCCCCGATCTCGCCAAGCTCGACGTCAAACTGAAACCGTCTGACATCCTCAAAGAACTTCTCAACCCCAGCGAGAAGATCAACGAGAAGTACCAAACCAACGTCTTCGAACTGCAAAGCGGCAAGGTGATCCAAGGCTTGGTCGTCGAAGAGAGCGGCGACATCATCAAGGTCGTCGAAAACCCGCTCGTCAGTACGAACCCGATCCTCATCAAACGCAACGAAGTCGCCGAACGTCAGCGGTCCAAAGTGTCGATCATGCCCAAGGGCCTGCTCGAAAAACTGACCCGCGACGAAATCCTCGACCTCGTCGCCTACCTCGCCTCCCGCGGCGACAAAAACAGCCCCCTCTTCAAAGGCGGCCACGACCACTGAATTGGCAGACATTGAAGGCAATGATTTGGCCACGGATGAAACACAGATCAAACACGGATTCGGAGAATGCCAAAGCGAGATTTCTGATCCGTCCGCCTGTCCTGATCCGTGTTTCATCCGTGTTCAATCTGTGGCAAGACTTTTTTCGAACCAGAAGCCATCGCATGACCGCTCCTCCGCTCAGCATCAAAGCCCGTCAGCAAGAGGGCGTCCTCGAACTCGAATGGCCGCACGGTATCTATCGGCTGCCATTCCGCTTCGTGCGCGGCCGCTGCCCGTGTGCGAGTTGCGTCAGCGAAACGACCGGCATCCGCGTCGTCGATGTCGAAGACGTGCCAATTGCCATCGCACCGACCAACATCCAATTCACCGGCAACTATGCGATCAAGATCGCCTGGAACGACGGCCACGACACCGGCCTCTTCACCTGGGAAAACCTCGAACTCCTCGGTAAAGAATTCGAGGCGGCGAATTAGCGACCTCGAAACTTAGGATGTTGTTTCCAAACGATCCAAATTCATTTGGAACGCTAATTTTCGCTAATCGACGCTAATAAGTAGGAAAGCCATCGCTCCCAATTAGCGTCGATTAGCGAAGATTAGTGTTCCCAAAACTCTTGTTTGTTTAAGGCTGGGTACGAAGAGCTTTTGACGGCGAACTATTTCATGACCTACGAAGTCGAATTGAAATTCCCGCTGAGCGATACCGCAGCCGTCAATGCCCTGCGTCAACGCATCGCCACGCTCGGAGCACACCCCGGTCAGCCGCTCGATCAGCGTGACATCTACTTCGCGCATCCCAGCCGTGATTTCGCTCAGACCGATGAAGTCTTCCGCTTGCGCTGTGTCGGTGACGGCAACTTTCTGACGTACAAGGGGCCGCTCGTCGATCAAGTCGCCAAGACGCGCCGCGAAATCGAAGTCCCCGCCGCCGCTGGCCAGACGGCGCGCGAACAATTGCGAAAGATGTTCGCGTCGCTCGGATTCCGCGAAGTTCGTGATGTCGTCAAACGCCGCGAGCCGTTTCATCTCCGCTGGCAGGACCGTGATCTCGAAATTGTTCTCGACAACGTGCGCGATCTCGGCTGGTTTGTTGAACTGGAAATCATCGCCGAAGACTCCGAACGTGATGCGGCCCGCGAATGTCTGGTCGCTCTCTCGCAAGAACTTCAACTCGGCACGTCCGAACGCCGTTCGTATCTCCGCCTGCTGCTGGAGAAAGACGGGGCGGCGTGATCGCGTCAACGTAGCCTGACTCTCCGAGTCGGGAGTATTTCCGCGGAACTCCCAACTCGGAGAGTCGGGCTACGGGATTACGCCTGTTGTTCGGCGGCGAGTTGGGCCATGCGGATGGCCGGCTCGACGATGCGTTCCCAGTTGTCGCGGAGGTAATCGGGCGGCCCGCCCTTCGCGGCGACGTATTGAGCAACCTTGATTGTCGGGAGCATCTCGATGGCGTCCCACGGGCAGACGGTCAACTCGTAGGGGTCTGACTTCTTGGTCGGGATGTGGACGCAGACTTCGCAGCCGACGCAGCGTTCGACGTCGATCTCGCAGAAGCTTTGCAGACAGCCGATCGTCTCGCCCGGCACTTTCACGATGCAGTCGACGGGGCAGACTTCCAAGCACGATTCGCAGCCGGTGCAGTTGTCGGCATTGATGACGGCGACTTCTTTCGGCAGCTTCTTGCGTGAGCCCGCTTTGGCCATGTTGTCAAACCTGTGTTCGGTGGAAGTACCTCGCCCGATCATCGGCCTTGTGGCCTCGGCGAGACGAATTCTTTTCGGCGGAATTCTCGTCCGCCGCGAGGTCGCGTATTCTGTGAAGCCAACGGATTTCGAGCAAGTCGCTTCTCGACGATGAATCGCTGACTTCCGATGGCTGAATTCCAGCCTTCTCAAAACAAGGAAACTCGCGTGGTCGCACCCTCTGAAACAAAGCCCTTCGGCCTTGCCGACCTGCAGGCGTTGATCGGCACGATGTACTCCAGCAAGGATGAAGCCCGCGGCGTGGACGGCACGTTCATGTGGCTGATGGAGGAAGTCGGCGAACTGGCCGCCGCGTTACGCGAGGGATCGAAGGAAGAGTTGGCTCTGGAGTTCGCGGATGTGTTGGCGTGGTTGGCTACGATTGCGAACGTCACTGGCGTGGATCTGCAAGCGGCCGTCTTGAAGAAGTACGGCAACGGCTGCCCCGGCTGCGGACAGATGGTGTGTGCCTGTGGTTTGAGCGAAAAGCCGTAGGGTTCGTCCCCGGAGGCTGTCATTGTGGCCGATCTGAGAAACCCGCGTCTGATTTACCTCAAGGGCTTGTTGTTTTTTGGTGGCGGTTGTTTGGCAGCGGCGTTGTTGTTGGCGGAACAGCCGACGATCAAAGTCGCATTCTTGTTAGGCGTGGTGGTTTGGTGTTTTGCTCGCTGCTACTACTTCGCGTTTTACGTCATCGAACACTACGTCGATCCTCAGTTTCGATTTGACGGTTTGTGGGCGTTTGCCAAATACTTGGTTCACCGCCGCTCGAAAGAACCTCATGACAAATCTTCCTCGCCTGCGTCTCGGCCCGATTGAGCTCGACTTCCCGGTCGTGCAGGCGGCGCTGAGCGGCTACAGCGATTGGCCAATGCGGGTCATCGCCAAGCGGTTCGGAGCGTCGTACTCGCTGTGCGAAGTGCTGCTCGACAAATTCTTGATCGAGTTGAAAGACCGGCATCGCACGCGGCGGTTTCTGAAGGTCAGTGACGAAGAGCACCCGGTCGGTGGGCAATTGATGGGCGCGGTACCGGAGGACTTCGGCCCAGCGGCCTTGAAGCTGGTCGAAGCGGGATTCGACGTGATCGACATCAACTTCGGTTGCCCGGTGAAGAAAGTGCTCGGCCGCTGCCGAGGCGGCTTCTTGCTCAGTCAGCCGGAGACGGCGCTGGAGATTGTCAGTCGCGTGCGGGATGCGGTGCCGCCGCATGTTCCCGTGACGGTCAAGATGCGGCGGGCGATCGACGACGAAGCGGAAAGTCGTGACAAGTTCTTTGAGATCTTCGACGGCGCGTACGCGCGCGGAGTGGCGGCGATCACCGTTCACGGCCGGACGGTCGAGCAGCGTTACAACGGGCCGAGCAACTGGGACGTCCTCCGTGAGATCAAGCAGCACGCCGGCAACCGAGTGGTGCTCGGCAGCGGCGACTTGTTCACGGCACAAGCGTGTCTCGACATGATCCGGCAGACCGGCGTGGATGGCGTGACGGCGGCGCGCGGCGCGATCGGCAATCCGTGGATTTTTCGCGAAGCACGAGCGCTCGCGGCCGGCTTGCCGCTGCCCGATCCACCAACGCTGTATGAACAACGCGACGCCCTGCGCGATCACTTCCGCTTGGCGATGGAGGTCTACGATGAAAACCGTGCGGCGATCATGCTCCGGAAGTTCGGCATCAAGTATTCGGAGTTGCATCCGCAGTTCGAACAACTCCGCGAAGCGTTTGTCGTCGTCAGCAGCTTGGCCGAGTGGGACGCGGTGCTCGCGACTTGGTATCGCGATGATTTGCCTGGTCGGCGGCGTGTGATCGATGAGGACTCGCCGATCTTTTCGGAAAGCTGTGAGGCCGCCTGATGAAAATTAGCGGCTTAGTAGACCGGTCACTCCGTGACCGGAAAGTTCGAGTCACGGAGTGACTCGTCTACTTTTTGTTGCGAAGCAACTAGGCCAGCTCGCGGAGCGGTGAGCCGCCGTTGGCCAGCACGAAGTGCGGCCGGCCCCGGTTATCGAGGTATTGCACATCGAGCGGCACGCCGAAGTGCTGGAAGATCGTCGCGGCCAGATCGCCCGGCGTGACGGGACGCTCGCGAATTGTGCCCCCATCAGGTTCGCTGGCACCGATGACTTGGCCGTGCCGGAAGCCGCCGCCGGCGAGGCACATCGACATGATGTTCGGCCAGTGATTACGGCCGTCTGTGCTGTCCTGCGTTCCCATCTGCGGAGTGCGGCCGAATTCACCCATCGCGATGACCAGCGTGTTGTCGAGCAATCCACGCTCTTCGAGATCACTGACCAGTGTTGTGATGAGATGGTCGAACAACGGCAGCAACGGGCGGAGTCCCTTGCTGATGCCGCCATACGGCGGGATGTTGTCGCCGTGCGTGTCCCACGTCCCCGATGCGGTGTGATAACTCAGGTCGAGTGTCACGAACGCGACACCGGCTTCGACGAGACGCCGCGCGATCAACGCCTGCTGGCACCACAAATGTTTGCCGAAGCGTTCGCGAATCTCGGCTGGCTCACGTTCGATGTCGAAGGCGGTTTGTGCTCGGCGGCCCAGCACCATGTCCACCGCTTGCTGCTGGTAGGAATCCATCGCGGCCAGCGAGCCACCTTGATCGAGGTCGCGTCGCAGTCGATCAAACGATCCAACCAAAGAACGCCGTTCTGACAAACGGCCGAGCGACAGTCCCAACGGCAACTGAAAGGCCGCCGCTTGCGACATCTGCCCGGTGTCTTTCCCAACGAGATCATAGATCGGCAACCGCGTTGCCTGGCTGGCGAGGAAGGGGTCGTACTGCTTGCCGAGATATCCCGCGAACGCCAGATGCGATCGCGACCGCATGAAGGCGACATACGGCGGCATCGACGGGTCATTCGACCCGTGATGCTTGGCGACGACCGACGCGAGGGCCGGATACTTCTCGGCCTCTTTGTTGATGCGCGGCTCGTTGGCGAGATTCGCCGTCTGCATGACCATGTTCGGTTCGTGGTTCGAGTGCTTGCAATCGACCGACCGAATGATCGTGAACTTATCGAGCATCGCCGCTTGCTTCGGCAGGTGCTCGCATAAGATCGTGCCGGGCAACTTCGTCTGGGTGACTCCGAACGGCCCGCGATTCATGAAAGGCCGATCCGGTTTTGGATCCCAAGTGTCAATATGACTAGGCCCACCAGCCATCCAGAGCAGGATGACGCTCTTGCCGGTCTTCGCTCCGTTGCCGGCTTTCGCTTGAGCTTTCAACAATTCCGGCAAGCTCAATCCGGCGAGGCCCGCCACGCTGGCCTTTAACATGCCGCGACGGTCGGTCAGCGTCAGCCCTTCACGGGTTCTGCCGTGAAAGGTTCCGAATGCGTTCTGTGAATGCAGAGATCCGCGACAATCATTTCCGAGCATCATAGTTCCTCGGCCGGCGAGTCAGATCAGAGGCGGCAGATTCTAAGTCGGAACGTTCCGCAGTCCACCATGACTCTGGGACGAAATTCACAGGAGCGTTGTTCTGGTGCCTGCCCCCTGCTGCGGAGTGTTGGACCTGCTCTTTCCGCGATTTGTCGAGGCGTGATACGTTGCGACCATCAAATTCAAGCAGTGCGAACGGAGTCGCCGCATGTCTTCAGCATCCACGACGGACCATCCCCAACGATTGGCGATTCCGCGCAGTCGGCGGCTCGTCATCGACCTGTTGCGGTTGAGCCAGCAAGTGCCGACGACGGCTCACGACCGAATCATCGACTTGAGCGTGGTGGCCGCTGCCCGCGAACGAGCGACACGACGCATCTCCTGGTCAGTCCTGTTCATCAAAGCGTTTGCCATCGTGGCGGCAAAGTATCCGCCGCTGCGGCAGATCTACATGCGCTGGCCGTGGCCGCATCTGTATCAGCATCCCAACAGCCTCGCGATTGTGGTCACGCATCGTGAGTTCGAAGGTGAGCCGTGGATCTTCTGGTCGAAATTTTATCAGCCGGAAACGACGCCGTTGGCTCAGGTGCAGGCGCGTCTGGATCGTTACCTCACGGAACCGGTTCCTTCCGCGTTCCGCAAGCAATGGGAGATGAGCGCGCTGCCGTCGTGGCTGCGACGAATCGCCTGGTGGACTCTGCTCAACCTCTCCGGGCAGAGGCGAGTCAAACGCTGCGGCACGTTTTTTCTAACGACGATCAGTTCGCGCGGTGCGGAGATTCGGCATCCTCCCGGATTCTTGACCAGCGGGCTGACGTTCGGCCCGATCGACGAGCGTGGCTGCTCGCGGGTCACACTGGCCTACGATCACCGCTTGCTCGACGGCCGCATGGTGGCCGACATCCTTGCTGATCTCGAACAGACGTTGAACGGTGTCATTGCCGAAGAGCTGGCGGCGATGCCGGCTGCGGAACGGCTCGCGGCGTGAGAGCGCGAAGGGGTCGGGAGTCTTTTTCAGGTCGGCGTCGCGCTCTTGGACGACGAATGACGAACTGACATTCAATGACCATTCGGCCGACCTGAAAAAGACTCCCGACCCCATCACATGCGGGTCGTCGCCCGGACGGAGTCGCGGAGATTACCGCCGCAGCGGGCGAAGAATTCGGAAAAGGGTTCCAGCGTCAACTGCAAGCCGAGTTCGACGCAGCGAGCCGAGATCTGTTCGCTGACTCGCGCGAGATTGAGCGACATCGGGATCGCCAATTCGAGTTCCATGACGAAGGATTGGTCACGCTCACAACGCTCGGCGTAGAGGTTGCGAATATCGACGCTCAGTTCCGCCATCTTGGTCGCGAGCAGACGTAGCATTCCCGGCTTGTCCGAGCCGCGCACGGTCAGCACGAATTTCACCGTTGGTGGTGTCAGAATTCCGGATTCGGCGGCCGGTTCCGTGAGTCGGACCTCGACGGCGTACGGGCGGCACAGATCGCGAATGTGATCGGAGACAATGCTCTCGGACCGATCATCGGGAAAGTCGGCCGTCAGTAGGATCGAACAAAATGGCTGCATCACCGAGATATTGGCTTCCCACAAATTGCCGCGCAGCTCATCAAGCGCTGTCGTCACCGCCGCCAGAACGCCGACCCGGTTTGATCCCGTGAGCGAGATGATGTAGCGTCTGGCCATGCTTGAACTTTCTTTGAGAGACGGGATCGGGAGACTTTTTCGAGTTGGCGGTCAAGATTCCGAATACTTGACCGAACGCAGTCCGCCAACTTGAAAAAGACTCCCGCCCCCTTCGCGATCTTATTCCGAAAGACTTTCCATGACGTCGATGCCACGTCTCGTATCGTTGGCGATCTTAACGAGTCTGATCATCTTTTTGGGAATCACCTTCTATCAGATCGTGGCTCCGTTCCTGTTGCCGCTGTTTCTGGCGGCGGTGACGGCGGTGTGGTGTCAGCCGTTGTATGTCTACTTCCAAAAGAAGTTCCGCGGCCGAGACAGTCTTGCCGCCGCTGCGACGATGACGGCCGTTTGCCTGACGCTGTTTATCCCGATGATGATCGGAGTCCTCACCGCATCCCGGCAGTTGATTCGGTTTGTCGATGAGAACAGGGGCGAGGTCGTCCAATCCGTGAAGGGAGTGATCGCACGAGTTCGGGTGAGTGCGTCGCCGGACTCAACGGCCTCAAAGGACCAACGGCGAGAATGGGCGATGGTCTTGCTCGACAATGTCAAACCCTTGCCGGACTCCTCGGCTCCCGAAGGCCAGCGAACGGCGGCCTTGGCGGAACGCGACGAGATTCTGAAGTCGATTGAAGACGAGTTGCAGGAAGCCTCGGACAACGCGGGCGACTGGCTCAAGGAGTTCGGCAAGCGAACGCTGTCATGGGCGGCGGCGGGCGGCGGCGGTTTGTCGAGCGCGACTGCTCACGCGTTGGGTGCGTTGGTCGGAGCGATCGTCGGGTTCGGCATGTTTTTGATCGCGTTCTTTTACTTTCTCTGCGATGGATCGAAGCTGATGTCGGCGACTGAGAAATTGATCCCCGTGCAGATCGACTATCAGCGACAACTCGTGCGCGAATTCAACGGCGTTATGCAGGCGGTCGTCTCCGCGACCATGCTCTCGGCAATCGCACAAGGGGCCGCGACGGCGCTGGCCTTGTACATCGTCGGGATTCACCAGTTCTTCCTGATTTTCGTGATCGCCACGTTCGCCTCGCTGATCCCGGTCGCCGGAACTTGGATGGTGTGGGGACCGTTCGCGATCTGGTTCTGCTTCAACCACGACCCGGAAGTCATGAATTCGGACTATTGGTGGTTTTGGGCGTATTGGCGGCCAACGTTTCTGGTCGTAGTCGGAGCCGGTTTGATTGGCACGATGGACAACGTCATCAAAGCCTACGTCCTCCAAAACAACACCAGCCTGCATCCGTTGCTGGCGTTCGTCAGCGTATTCGGCGGCATGCAAGTGATGGGTTTGTGGGGCATCTTCGTCGGCCCGATCGTGGCCTGCTGCCTGCACGCGCTCGTCAAAATCTTCAACACGGAACTGAGCGAGTTCTCGAAGGAACGCTTCGCCAAGACGCCACTGACTCCAGAGGCTACGCCGAATCTTGGGGATCCGCCGGTGACATCCCTCTCTCCGAATGTCGCAGCCTCAGCAGCCGCCCCGGCCACTGCAACTCCCCCGAATGGCTGATATCCTGCGTCCCCTTCGCGACCTTTGCGTCCTTCTGTTCAACCCAAAGAATTTGCACAGAAGGACGCAGAGGTCGCGAAGTGAACTGAAGGCGGTTGTTTCTGGATTTCTCACCACGATCCTGCCAGAGAGGCTCCAACCATGAAGCGAATTCTTGTGCTGTGTGGCGTGTGTTTGTTGACGGTCTTGTCGAGCGGCGTTTCGGCGATGGCCGATCAGCGTGACGGGCGGCTCGACATCTATTTCATTGACGTGGAGGGCGGAGCCGCGACGTTGATGATCACGCCTGCTGGCGAATCGTTGCTGATCGACTCCGGCTATCCCGATAACGGCGGGCGCGATCGCGATCGCATCCTGCATGTGTTGCGTGACGTCGCCAAGCAGGATCATCTCGATCATGCGGCCGTGTCGCATTGGCATCTGGACCATTATGGCAATCACGCCGCGCTGGCGGCTCAGATCAAGATCAACAACTTTTGGGATCGAGGGATTCCAGAGAAGCTCGCCGAGGACGGCAACTTCGAGAAGAAGATGGTCGATTACCGAGCCGCCTCGCAGAACAAATCGAAGACGGTCAAAGCGGGCGACATGCTGCCGCTGAAGTCGGATAAGACTCCGCTGTCGCTGAAGATTGTCACTGCCAGCCGTGAGGTCATCCCGAACGTCGGCGAACCGAATCCGTTCGCCAAGGACTTCAAGCCGCCGGAGACAGACCCGTCCGACAACGCGGCGAGCGTCAGCTTCCTGACTAAGTTCGGCAAGTTTTCATTCCTGTGCTGCGGAGACCTCACCCACGCGATCGAGACGAAGCTGATGACCCCGAACAATCCGATCGGCAAAGTCGAGCTGTTCATGGTCACGCATCATGGCCTGGGCGTCAGCAACCATCCGGTGCTGGTGCTGGCCATCGACCCACGCGTCTGCGTGATGTGCAACGGTCCCACCAAAGGTTGCGATTCCAGTACCAACGCGACGCTTCGCCAAATCAAATCGCTGCAAGCGATCTATCAACTGCATCGCAACGTGAAGCTCAAGCCCGACCAACAAACGGCGGCCGAGTTCATTGCCAACAACGTCGATGACACCGCGTCGTGCAAAGGAGTGTTCGTCAAAGCGTCGGTCGCACCCGGCGGAGAAAGCTACACAGTGCAGATCGGTACCGACGGTCAACCGCGCACGTTTCAAACGCGATGAAGTCGGCTACTCGGTTTCTGGATCATTGCTGGGAGGGGCCAAATAGGTCGCGCTCATCGAACTGCCGAGGCCGGATTCGTCGTCCAGTCGCGCCAGCACCAAGCGGAACGTGGCTCCCTCGCCTTCTTTGCTGACCACAAAGATGTCGCCGCCGTGCTCGCGCAGGATCTTCTGCGAGACGGCCAGGCCCAGCCCGGTTCCGCGCGAGCCTTTCGTCGATTCAAAAATGTTGAACAGCATCGCCTGCTGAGCCGGCGGGATGCCGGGTCCGTTGTCGCGGACCAGCACGCACAGTTCATCCGGCTTCGAGTTGTAGACGGTCTCGACGGTGACTCGGCCGCCGGCCGTGCCTTCGACCGCGTCGATGGCATTCGTGACGATGTTCAAGACGGCGCGGTGAATCCCTTCGGAATCAAACGCGCTCTTCGGAATTTTGTCGGAGAGCTGACACGTCAATTCGATCTGGCATTCGGCGGCGCGACTTTCCATCAACTCGCAGACATCGCGAACGACTTCGTTCAAGTTGGCGGTCTGCAACGCGGGCTTACGCTCGGCGCTGTACGTCAGCATGTCCATGACGAGGTGGTAAATCCGGTCTTGATTCTTCTCGACGATTTTCCAGCCGCGGCCGATCAGGTCTTCATCGTGCTGCTTCAAGCCCATGTCGATCAAGTAGCTGCCGCCGCGCACACCTTGCAGGATGTTCTTGATGTGGTGCGAGAGGATCGCGATGGTTTGTCCAACGGCAGCGAGCCGTTCGGCCTTGAGGAAGGCGTCTTGAAAGCGATGGTCCTCGACCGCCAGCGCGGTTTGCCGGCCGATCGCGGCCAGCAGGTTCAGTTTCTCTTCGGTGAAGCGATAGCCATCCGGAACATCGCGGAACAGTTCTTCGCTGGGCGTCGTCGTGTCGAGATACAGCACGCCCATCAGTTCGTAACGGCCCCGCATCGGTACGCACATCGCCTCGCGGATGCCGGCCTGCATGATGCTCTGCTGGCTGAACCGCAGGTCGTGCGGAGCGTCGGACGTGCGGACTCCCTGCCCGCGCTGACGCACGTAATCGACGATGCTGCGAGACACCGGCATCGGGCTGCCGGCCGGGAAACCTTTGCGGGTGCAGAATGCCTGCGGCACCAACTTGCTGGTGCGCGGGTCGTTGACGAACACGCAACCGCGGTCGGCTCCGACGACTTCAATCGCCAGTTCCAAAATGCGGTGCAGCAGTTGATCCAACGACAGCGTTGGCGTGACCGCTTCCTCGGTGATGCGATACAGCACCTGCAAATTCGCGAGCGTCTGCGTCGGCGAAGCCGAACGAATGATCGAGGTGGCATCGCGGAGCAACTGCTGGCCGACTTTTGGGCTGAGTTCGCTGATGATGCTGGAGCGATCGCGCGGATCATCGCCGACGATGACTTCGAGTTGATCCGCGACCGGCACGGGCCGAGTGACTGGCTCCTGTTGAAACAAGAAGGCCGTGACCCCCATCGTGACCTGATCACCGTTGGCAAGCTTGTGTGCTTGAATTGCCTCGCCGTTGACGATCGTGCCGTTGGAACTTTTGCGGTCCTTGATCACGAATCCACCGACCGAATGGTCGAAGGCGATCGACGCATGCGTTCGAGAAACTTCGTCGTCGCGGAGCCGAATCGGGTTGAGCGCGCCGCGGCCTAGCGTGACCTCGCCGCCATCCAACTCAAAGCGCAGCCCCTGATCGGCTCCTTGGATCACCAGCAACGTGGCTTTCGGCACGAATCGGCTCCCTGGCAAGACGGACGTGACAGCGTCGGACAAGTACGAGTTCACCGCCGAACAGCGCGACTCCGACGACGCGGCCATGATACCAATCAGGAGCACTTGCGACAGCCGACGCCGGTCCGCGTTTTCAGACGGACACGAACGTTTTCAGGGGTGTCGAGCTGTGCCGAGTCAGCCTGGAAAGGCGGACCTACTCGGCCAGCAGGGATTCAATCGCGCCCAGCAGTTCTCCGTACTCAAACGGCTGCGAGAAGCGGCGTGTGCCGGACGCAGGCTCGGTCACGCGAGCACGGCCGATGACGACGCGGGGAACCCCCGTGAAACGATCCGCCGCCGAAGCGTCCTCGAATTCGCTGGTGTGCCAGACGACCACGCCCGGCGAGCTGCCGCTGGGCAACTGCGATTGGCGGACGCGATCGACCGCATGACCGCGCGGCTCGAAAACGGCCCGCAGAACCTCGGTGGTTTCCGAGGGACCATCCACAACCAAAATGCTCGACGAGTGACTCACGATGCCTGCCTTCCTTGTCGGGCGATCGCTGCCGGGACTGCGGTGAGGTGTCACGATCCTTCGTGGCCAACCGAGCCCCGGCGCAAAGGTGCGGGAAGGTAGCCATGCCTGCCAAACGTGTCAAAACGAATTTTCAAAGTCGACGAGTCACTCCGTGACTCGAATCGAGTCACGGAGTGACTCGTCTACTTTGGCAGCGATTGCAGCACATTTCTGGCCGCCGCGATGGTCGCGTCGATGTCCGCGTCAGAGTGCGCGGCCGAGACGAAATTCGCCTCGAATTGACTGCACGGCAGATAGACGCCGTGCTCGATCAGGCCCCAGAAATAACGGGCGAAGCGTTTCGTGTCGCTGCGGCCAGCGATGGTGTTGTTCGTCACGAGGTCGGGATTGAAGAAGAGCGTGAACATGCTGCCGACGTGCGGCAGCGTGTGAGCGATTCCGACCGCCGCTGCGGCGTCGCTCAGGCCGCGACACAACCGTTCGGTCTTCGCCGCGAGCGACGCATACGGATTCGTTTCGCGCAGAGTTCGCAACGTCGCGATGCCGCAGGCCATCGCCAGCGGATTCCCGGAGAGCGTGCCGGCTTGATAAACCGGGCCGGCCGGAGAAACCTTCGCCATGATGTCGGCTCGGCCGCCGTACGCGCCGACGGGCATTCCGCCGCCGATGATTTTTCCCAGCGTTGTCATGTCCGGCGTGATCTTGAACAACGCTTGAGCACCGCCGAATGCAACTCGGAAGCCGGTCATCACCTCATCGAAGATCAGCACCGTGCCGTGCTTCGTGCAGAGTTCGCGGCAGGCTTCGAGGAAACCGGGCTGAGGCAACACGACTCCCATGTTGCCGACGACCGGTTCCAGGATCACCGCCGCGATCTTTTCCCCTTGTTTCGCAAATGTGTCAGCGAGTTCGTTGGCGTCGTTAAATTCCAGAGAGATCGTATCGGCGGTGCAGCCGGCCGGAACGCCAGGACTCGATGGGACGCCGAGCGTCAATGCTCCGCTGCCGGCTTTGACCAGCAGCGAATCGACGTGGCCGTGATAGCAGCCGGCGAACTTGATGATTTTGTCTCGACCGGTGAACCCGCGAGCGACGCGAATCGCGCTCATCGTGGCTTCGGTGCCGGAGCTGACCATGCGGACTTTCTGCATCGACGGGACCGTGGCGATGACGAGTTCGGCCAGTTCCGATTCCGATTCCGTCGGAGCACCGAAGCTCGTGCCGCGAGTCAGCGCGTCTTCGATCGCGGCCAGCACGGCGGGATGCCGGTGTCCCAGAATGTGCGGTCCCCACGAGCCGACGAAGTCGATCAGCTTGTTGCCGTCGAGATCCCACAAGTACGCGCCGTCGCCGCGCTGAATGAATAACGGTTCGCCGCCGACTCCGCCGAACGCGCGGGCGGGACTGTTCACGCCGCCGGGGATCGACTTCAAAGCTCGCTGAAATTGGGCTTGGCTGCGTTCGCGGGTGATCGGCATGAATGGCCTCCGTTATGTGTGTCACGGGGTCGGGAGTCCTTTTCAGGCCGCCGCTCGTCGCGCGATCATCGAAGTCGCTCGACGGCGGCCTGAAAAAGACTCCCGACCCCTTCACGTTCATAGCGATGATGTAACCCGAAGCGTCAGCGAGGGCGAGCGTGCAGCCGGTTTCGTCTGCGGCGAAGCGTCTTGAAGCATTCGCCCTCGCTGACGCATCGGGTTACTTTGGCTACCGCCGAAGGCTCTCGACCGGTTTTCGCTCACTCGTTAGCATCCCGCCTCCCACAGGATTGACCTGCCTGGTGCTTGCGGACGAGTGCAGAATTGGCGTTACCGCGAGCCGCTTGACGTGCCGCAGTTTTCAACACGGTGCGACTCATGCCTCTGATTTGGGGTGATCTTGTTTCAAAGGGTCGTGGTACGGATTTGACATTTATGGACGCTCGACTGATTCGCAATTTCTCGATCATCGCGCACATCGACCACGGCAAGAGCACGTTGGCCGATCAGCTCTTGCTGAAGACCGGGGCCATCACGCAGCGCGAATTTCGCGAGCAGATCCTCGACGACCTGGACGTCGAACGCGAACGGGGCATCACGGTCAAAGCCCGCGCGGTCTCGATTCACTACACCTACAAGGGCGAGCTTTACGAACTGAACCTGATCGACACGCCGGGCCACGTTGATTTCCACTACGAAGTCTCGCGCAGTCTGGCCGCGTGCGAAGGAGCGTTGCTGGTTGTCGATGCGTTTCAAGGCGTGCAGGCTCAGACGGTCGCGAACGCTTACGCGGCAATTGACGTGAACCTGGAGATCATCCCGGTCCTCAACAAGATCGATTTGCCGATCACGCGCATCCCGGAAATCTTGGAAGAGATCGAGACCGTCGTCGGTCTCGACACATCCAATGCGTTGCAAGTTTCGGCACGGCAGGGCATCGGCATTGAATCGGTTCTGGACGCGATCATCGAGCGCGTGCCGGCACCCAGCGGCAAGCCGGACGATCCGCTGCGAGCACTCGTGTTCGACAGCAAGTTCGACACCTACCGCGGTGTCATCACGTATGTCCGAGTCATGGACGGCACCGTTCGCAAAGGCCAGAAGATTCTCTTCATGAAGGGCCAGTCGGCTCACGAGGTGCTCGACGTTGGCCAGTTCTGCCCCGGCATGAAGCCCTGTCCGTCACTCGGTGCCGGCCAAGTGGGGTACATCATCACGGGGATCAAAGACCTCAGCCGAGTTCACGTCGGCGACACGGTGTCCGATCCGCTCAACCCGCCGGAGCAGGCGCTCGCCGGATATCACAAGCCGCAGCAAATGGTCTTCTGCGGCATGTACCCGATCGAGTCCACCGATTTCGAGAAGCTCCGCGACCAGCTCACGAAGCTCAGCCTCAACGACGCCAGCTTCTCGTATCAGGCGGAGACTTCCGACGCGCTCGGCTTCGGTTTCCGCTGCGGGTTCCTGGGCCTGCTGCACATGGAGATCATTCAGCAGCGGCTGGAGAAGGAGTCGGGCGTTGATCTGATTCAGACCGCGCCCAACGTGACGTATGAGTTGCTCAAACGTGACGGCGAGATTATGACGATCCACAACCCGCAGGACGTCCCCGATCCCGGCTTGGTGCAAGAGTGGCGTGAGCCGATCGCGAAAGTGAACTTCATCATGCCGGCCGAGTACATCGGCCCGATCATGCAGCTCTGCGCCGACCGGCGCGGCGTCTTCAAGAGCACGGAATACCTCGGCCCCAAGCGTGCGCAGATGATTTGGGAGCTACCGCTGGGCGAGATCATCTTCGACCTGCACGACAAGCTGAAGAGTGCGACTCGCGGCTACGGCACGATGGACTACGCGGTCATCGGCTTCCGCCCGGCGGACCTCGTGAAGATGGACATCCTCGTGAAAGGCAACCGCGTCGATGCCCTCTCGACCATCGTGCATCGCTCGAACGCCGAACGCCGTGGCCGGTCGGTTGTGAAGAAGCTCAAGACCGAAATCCACAAGCATCAGTTCGAGGTCGCTCTGCAAGCGGCCATCGGCGGCAAGATCATCGCTCGCGAAACGATCTCGGCCTACAAGAAGGACGTCACCGCCAAGTGCTACGGCGGCGACATCAGCCGCAAACGCAAACTGTGGGACAAGCAGAAGGAAGGCAAGAAACGCCTCAAGCAATTCGGCGAAGTCGAAGTTCCGCAGAAAGCGTTCCTGGCCGTGCTCAACACCGGCGACGATGAGGGCTGACAGAGCTGGCGGCTCTGCAAACATCGAGAATCTTGTTTTCATGAGAAAACTTTGGAGTTGCCGAGCCTGCGATGCCTGTGCTCCGAAGGAGTTATGTCACATCGCTCAGGTTTCGCCTCTTGCCTGGTCCCATTCGCGCTCGATTTCATTCGCGCGGCCAGTCAAGACTTCCGCGCGAATGAAATCGAG
Source organism: Planctomyces sp. SH-PL62 (assembly GCA_945893045.1). Classification (GTDB taxonomy): domain Bacteria; phylum Planctomycetota; class Planctomycetia; order Planctomycetales; family Planctomycetaceae; genus SXKJ01. The sequence continues at coordinate 23,608 of CAMDEA010000065.1, read as the reverse complement.
CGCGAATGGCTGCAAAACTTGATACACCGTGAAACACTGGGCTGGGTCAGCGAACCTCGGCGACTTCAGCGACCTGGGTTCTGTGTCAATCATTCCGATCGCGATGGGGATACATGATGCGCCACACTCAATTCATTTTGTGGTTCACTGGTTGGTTGATGCTGACGGGATTGGATTCGCTCGCTCGCGCTGCTGACGAGTGGATCGACCTGATCCGTCCGACCGATCCCGCGAAACAGGCCATACAGGGAGAGTGGACGGCGACGATCGACGGTCTCGTCACGAAAGCTGCCACCGGTTCGCGGCTGGTGCTGCCGATCAAGCCGGTCGGAGAATACGACTTCAAAGTCTCGTTCACGCGCCGAACCGGTCGGCATTCGGTGGGATTGTTCTTTGTCGCGGGAGGCAAGCAGGCGGCGTATGAAGTCGATGCTTGGGGCCAACACCTTGCCGGCATTCAAGACATCAACGGCCAGCCGATCACCACGAATCCAACGCGTGTCGCAAATCAAACGTTGGAGAACGGCCGCAAATACACTGCGGAGGTCCGAGTCCGCCGCGACAAGATCGAAGTCTTCCTGGATGACAAACTGCTGACGACGCATCGCACGGACGGCTCAGACTTGAGTCTGTCGAATCTTTGGCGGCTGCCCGATCCACAGTCGCTTGGATTGGGTGCTTGGGAGTCCGAAACGATTTTTCACAGCGTCTCCGTTCGCCGAGTCAGCGGCGATGTGGCCTTGGCGGCAACGACGACAACACCCGCACCGCGACCGTTGCCACCTCCCGGAGCGAAGTCCTCGGCCACCACGAAGACCACCAGCAAATCGGACAACTCGGCTCCCAAAGCGGCGACGAAATCGGCGACTTCATCAGGACGTGCGCCGCGCGTGCTGCTGGTGATTGCGAACCAACACTTCTTCTATCGCGAATACTCCGAACCGAAACAAGAACTCGAACGGGCTGACTGTGTGGTCGAGGTCGCGGCGGGGCGGAAAGCTCCGTGTCGTCCACATCAGGGGACCGGTGAAGGTGCGGACGGTGGAGTCGTGAACCCGGACTTGGCGATCGCGGATGCGGATGCGTCGAGGTACGACGCGATCCTGTTCTCCGGTGGCTGGGGTTCTTCGATGTATCAATTCGCGTTTCAAGGGACGTATCAGAATTCGGCCTACAACGGCGAGCGGAGCGTGAAGGAGGCGGTCAACAAACTCATCAACAGTTTCATTCAGCAAGACAAATACGTCTGCGCGTTGTGCCACGGCACGACCGTATTGGCTTGGGCACGAGTCAACGGCCGCAGCCCGCTGGCCGGGAAGCAGGCGACTGGCCCGGTTATCAATGGCCCCGCGGGCAATTATCCTGGGTATCGTGGCTCGGCGACTCCGACATCACGTTGGCACGCGGAAACCAATGGGGCACGCATGGTCGCGCCGGGTTCCGTCGGCGATCCCAGCACGTTGGTCGATGACGTCGTGATTGATGGCAAGATCATGACAGGCCAAGACGACCCGACCGCTCGCGAAATGGGGCGGCGGTTGGCTCGTGCTTTGACGTCCGGACGAGACTCGGCGAAGTGAGTCAAGCGGCATGACGTGGGGCACGTTTTCAACGTGCCCGTGACGAGCACGTTGTAAACGTGCTCCACGTCAGCGCGATCCGAAGTAGAACAGCGCCAGGCCGAGCGCGATGCGATCGACCATCGGCGGGAATTGCATTCCGAAGTCGAAGAATTCGGGGACGGCGGCAACCAGGATTGCTCCGATCACGATCACCGCTTTGATGTCGCCCCAGACTCCGGTAATCGGCTGGGCGCGGCGTTTCCTGAACCAGCCAGAAATGCTGCCGACGATCGCACCCAGCAAGTAGGCGAAGACCATGCTCAGCATCGCGACCGCTTGCGGCTGAAACAAACGCCGCTCGTACCAGTTTCCTTCGCCGCGAAACAGATAGATGCCCAACCCCACAAACGCTCCGATGATGATCGTGCGGATCGAGTTCTTCGGCAGGTAGAGCGGCTGCCGTTCGTTTTCGAGCACCCCTTCTTGTTGGAGCCGCTGCATGACGGCCGGCGGCAATGCAACGAACCGCCGCGAGGTGAAGTAGTGCGCCAGCGCGATCATCAGCGTTTCAATCCACAGAGCATCCAGCGGCCGATCGAGCGCAAGCTTCGTGACCACAACCGCCACCACAATGAGCGTCAACAACGCCCGCACGCTCCCCGTGGGCAATCCCAGCGGCGGCCACGTCTTCGGTGAGCTTTCAAATTCGTTCATCTTGGCGCACCCTCGCACGGCTAAGTCGGTTCGCTGAGAAAGCTGGGAAAGCCGCGTTCGCCAGAACGCGGGCCATCTCGCCAGTTCCCCGCACTCTGGCGAGTGCGGCTACGGCCCAAACATTACTGCGGGGCCACTTACGGTGACTTGGGTGCCAGTTCGTTCGGCCCGGTCCCCGGATCAACGGGAGCTTTCGCCGGAGAAGGGTAGCCCATCTTGTTTTCCAGATAGGTTCTGGCGATGGGAAACGCCAGATAGATGCCGTACAGCACCGCCGCGATGATCGCCAAATAAAGGATGAACCCGACGCCCCCCACCGCGCCTTCGACTTTGTCGCGAATCCAGCGGAAGATTTTACGGCGTTTCTGTTCCTTCTCGATCTTGGCGTACATCTCCTTCATGTTGACGCCGCGCGACTGAGCCGACTGCTTAGCGATCCGTTTCTTCATGAAGTCCTGGAACTCGGCGTATTGCGCGAGCGGCAGGAATTCCCCCTTCTCACCGCGCTTGGCTGTGGCTTTCAAGTCGAGCAATTCGGCTTTGACCATCTGCTGAATCTGAGCCGCCTGCATCTTGGTGATGACGGTCGTTCCCTTTTGGTTCGTGTGCTTCACGTACCAGACCGCCGTGTCCTTGGCCGCGAGTTTCTCGGTGGCTTCCAGCGCGATGTCGGCGGAAGATTTGATGACGCCGGTCATGTTGACCTTGGTTTGCCCACCACCGCCCGACGCCACGGTACGCCGCGCGGAGGTTGCGTCGCCGCCGATAAAACTCAACGCCGAATGTTCCAGGCCCAGCGCATCCAAGTCTCGAATCAGATCGTCGCAACTGGCGTAGCGATGCTGTTTGTCCTTCTGGATCATCTTGTCGATGATCATGTCGAGCTTCTCCGGCACTTCGCGATTGTGTTTGCGGGCGTTGTCGTACTTGCCCGTCTCTTTGGCCATGATCAGCTTCACGACGGTGTCGCCGCCGAACGGCAGCTTGCCCGTCACGAAGTAATACAGCGTGATCCCCAGTGCGTAGATGTCCGTCCGAAAGTCCACGTTTTTGGCGTCACGAGCCTGTTCCGGAGCCATATACAGCGGCGTTCCCAGGCCGGTGCCGCTTTGAGTCAGCGACATGTCCTCGTCATCCCCGGCACCAACCGCTTTGGCCAAACCGAAGTCGGCGACTTTCACGATTCCTTTCTTCGTGACCAGGATGTTGTCCGGCTTGATGTCGCGGTGGACGACGTTGTGTTCGGAATGAGCCACACGCAATGCGTCGGCGCAGCGCAGCAGAATATGAATCGCGTCGCCGATCGGCAGTTTGCCGAGCTGATCCATCCAATTCTGCATGGATTGGCCGTCGATGAATTCGATGGCCAGATAATGTTGATTGTTGACGACTCCGTAGGCGAAGACCTGCACCGCGTTGGGATGAATGAACTTGCCCATCGACTTGGCTTCGCGTTCAAACCGCTCGACGAAGCCCTTCTTCTTGGCCATTTCTTTGCTGAGCAATTTGATCGCGACGGCGCGGTCCAGGCTGATTTGGCGTGCCAAAAAGACTTCGCCCATGCCTCCTTGGCCGAGCTTCTTCTGCATCTCGAAGTCGCCCAGGATGGTCTTTTCCTTCTTGGGGGCCTCCGCCTGAGTTTCGTTGATGAAGGTCGCGCCGAGATTTTCCTGTTTTGTTTCGTCGGACACGGATTGGCCTCCTTGGCAAACGGACGTGCGACACGGGTACTGAGGATCAGCGATCAGCGAGAAATGCAGGCAACGAATCCGTGACGAGCCGCCGAACAGTGGGACGGCATTATGCTTCGCCGCTCCGAGACTGGCAAACGTCTGCGACAAAACCCGCAGCGACGTGGACGCGGTCGGTGATCGCGTTCCGGTCCTTGAGGTTTCCAGCATCCGTTTCAACAATGCCCCGCGATTTTCGAGGGAGAATGTACGCCGTGGCGGACAGTTCCATCGAAAATCAAAGATCGGCAATCGAGAATCCTTTGCCGTTCGCCTAACAAAGGAGAAGTGTCTGGTGGCTTCGGGACCAATATCGCAGGACCGTCCGCGAGGCATGATCGGCGAAAGTCCGGCCATGCGCGAGGTCTATGCACTGACTCGCCGCGTCGCCCAGTCCTCCGCCACCGTGTTGCTGACTGGAGAAACCGGGACCGGCAAGGAGCTGGTCGCCCGCGCGGTTCACGAACTCAGTCCGCGAGCCAGCGGCCCGTTCGTCCGCGTCAATTGCGGCGCGCTGAGCGAATCTCTGCTGGAAAGCGAACTCTTCGGGCACGTCAAAGGAGCCTTCACCAACGCCTTCGAGAACCGCACCGGCCGCTTCGAGGCCGCGCACGGTGGCACGATTTTTCTGGACGAAGTCAATTCGATGACCCAGACGTTGCAGGTCAAGCTGCTGCGTGTGCTGCAAGAACACGAGTTCGAGCGTGTCGGTGACAGCCGCACGATCCACGTCGATTGCCGCATCGTCGGTGCCACCAACCGCGATCTCCTGCAAGAAATCGAAAAAGAGAGATTCCGCGAAGACCTCTATTACCGCCTCAACGTTGTGTCGATCTACCTGCCGGCTCTGCGTGAGCGGACTGCGGACGTCCCGCTGCTGGTGGATCACTTCGTCGAAGACTACGCCGAAGAAAACAACCGCCCCGTTCCGAAAGTCTCAGCCGAGTTTGTCGGCTTCCTGCAACGTTACTCCTGGCCGGGCAACGTCCGCGAACTGCAAAACTACATCGAGCGAGCGATCGTCCTGGCTCCCGGCGATACGCTGACCGCTGATCTGCTGCCGTCGCATGTGCGCGGCCTGGCTCAAGTCCGCATGGGCCGCCCGCAAGCCAGCGATTTGCAAAAGATGGCCACCGAACTCGTCTCCACCAGCATCGTGCAGGCTGGCTCCGATGCCGTTGATCTCCACGAACGAGCGGTCGCGCTTGTCGAACGTGAAGTCATTCTGCAAGTGCTGCGCTCCTGCCAAGGGACGCAGACGAAAACGGCCGAGCGTCTCGGTATCAACCGCAACACGTTGCACAAGAAAATCAGCGACTACCAATTGGAGTCGGAGGCGCGCTGATTAAGACCTGCTGGCGAGCGGGGCGGCGTCAGCCCAATCGCACTGACTTTGGAAAGTAGCAGGCACATTCCATGTGCCGTCAGCCTGAGAAATGCCGACGGCACATGGAATGTGCCTGCTACATTGACGCCACTCAGCTCGCCTGTTGCATTCATGACCACGAACGGTGAAGCGATGCTTTACTCTTTGCTGATTGCGTCCGTTCTCTTCGCGGCGGACGCCCCGACCATTTCGGAGGCCGTCACCGATGAGCATGGCATCCGCGTCCATCGCGTGACCTCTGAGTTTCAAAAAGGCGAAACTCTGATTCGCGTGCTGTTGCCGGATCGACTGGAATCGGGCCGTCGTCTCAAGGTGCTCTACGTGCTGCCAGTCGAAGCCGGCATCGAACGCCGCTATGGCGACGGTTTGATCGAAGCCAAGCGGCTGGATCTCGCGAACCGTCACCAGTTGATCTGCGTCGCGCCGACATTCTCACATCTGCCGTGGTATGCCAATCACCCGACCGACAAAGCCATCCAGCAAGAAAGCTACTTCGTCAAAGTCGTCGTCCCGGCCGTGGAGAAACAATATCCAGCGCTGGCGGAACGAGACGGCCGATTGCTGGTCGGTTTCAGCAAATCGGGATACGGCGCGTGGAGTCTGTTGTTACGAAACTCAGCGACCTTTGCGAAAGCAGCGGCGTGGGATGCTCCACTGATGCAGGCCGCTCCGAACCAGTTCGGCATGGGACCGATCTATGGCTCTCCCGAAAACTTCGAGCACTATCGTCTCGACCGCCTGCTCCGCGACCGCGCGGCTGACGTTCGATCAGAACCAGGTCGTTTGATCCATCTGGGTTACGGCAACTTCCGCGACCATCACCAACGGGCCGAAGCCCTGCTCAACGAACTACAAATCCCGCACGTCTACACCGACGGCCCACAGCGCGAGCACACCTGGCAAAGCGGCTGGCTGGAAGAGGCTGTGACAGCGTTGCTGGCAACCAATGTATAGCGCGGCACGCCCGCAATTCAGTGCAAAGTGAAGAGTGCCGACGGCAAAGTGAAAATTGTCGAACAAGCCACTTTCACGCCGTTGGGATTTTGCACTTTGCAGTCGGCACTCTTCACTTTGTACTCAATCAGTCGGAACGAAATCCGCTCAGAAAAACAACGCCTGCGCCGATAACGATGTAACCAGTCCTGGGTCAGGTATGGCAACCTGGTCTTGAGGCAATTTGACGGAAGCCGATACCGTCCCGCCCCTCGCGCCGAGCGTGTCGCGCGAGAATGTGTCTGGGGGGCCAGGGACTAGCCATGAAATGCCGTGGCCGATGGGTCGTTTTCGGGCTGTTGTGCGTGTGCGGCGCGAGCGGTTGCGTGCAATTGCCGACTCGTGGCTTGTTCACGCAGCGGCTGAAGTCGGCGGCGACAGACGACGTTCTGACGAATGAGCCGGATGAAAGTGCTCGTGCTGACGACGCGCCGGAGTTAGCTGACAACTCGCAGGCTGTCTCACGCGATTCAAACTCCGCAGATTCCAGCGGCGGACTGTTTGGGGTGTCGAGCGACGTCCCGCCGAGTACACGCTCGTTCGCCGTCGAAGCCCCGACACCGCAGCATCGCTCGGCGACGCCACTACTGAGTGCGGAGTCTCGGCCGCCTAACATGTTCACTCCGTCAGGCAACGCGCGCGAATTGCGGCCGGAGCCGCCACAGAGATCCATCGAACTTGCCGGCAGTTCCTCGTCTTCCGGAAGGCTCGAAACTGGCGGAGGTGTGGTGACGGCGGATTACGCCCAGAACGCGACCGGCGGCTATGCGTCCGACATTGAATTAGCCGCCGGTCAGCAGCGAGCCAGCAACACCGTCAACGGCGCGGCGAATCCCTGGGATCGTTTCCGCGATCTGACGAACAACCTCGAACCCAAGGCGAATCGCCCAGCCCAACCGCTCGCCTCCGAGCGACCCAGCGCGACGAATATGCCAACCGTCAATCAGACTCCGTCGTGGTCGCAAACCGTCACGCCGGCAATGGCGACCGATGCTGCGTCAATCGATCCCAACTCTCCCGAACTTTGGCCGCGAACCCCCGGCACCAACTCCGCCTCCGCGCCGCAGAACGTGCAGTGGGTCAATGCCGAGCAACCCGCGGTCAACAGCGGCGCGAATCCGGGACTCCCTTTTCCGTCTCAGCCCAACTCGCCCGTGTTCGTGCCTGTCGCGAATGGGCCAATCAACTTGGGGTTGCCGGAGGGCGCACCGGTGGTCGTTGTGCCCTTCGCATCGTCGGCAGAACTGGAACGGCTCATCACGCAAACCACAGTCGAGGCCGCCGCGCTGATTCCGGGAGACAATGACACCGCTCGGCAACTCTATCTGCGGAAGCATGTGCAACTGCGGCTGCTGCACCTGATGACCGGCCAGATGGACCGCGCGCTGCAACCGGTGCCGGGGATCGACCCCGCCGATCAGGAATTCTGGCAGCAGATGCTGTGGGGCATGGCAAATTATTTCGACACGCAAGGGATGCCGGACAGCTCCGAACGCGCGACGCAGACAATCGCACAACTGAAGTCCGCCGCTGCACGCTTGCAGGAAAAGGCCCGGCTGGAACTGCACAACGTCGCGTTCTGTTACAAGATCTCCGGCTTCGGAAATTATCAGCGGTTCAAGCGCGACGAATTCACCCCCGGCCAACCGGTGTTGCTGTACGCCGAGGTCGGCAACTTCAAAAGCGAGGTGGTTTCCGAGGGTCAGTTTCGCACGCTGTTGAAGTCCACTCTGGAAATCGTCGAAGGGGGACCGGCCGGCCGCGTGGTCGAGACTCTGCCGCTCGCCCCTTCCGAGGATCGTTGCCGCAATCAACGCCGCGACTACTACCACAGCTACGAGTTTGCCGTCCCACAGAGCTGTAATCCCGGCCCGCACACGCTGCGGCTGCGAGTGGAAGACCAGCTCGGCAAGAAGCTCGCCGTGACCGCGCTGAACTTCACGGTGCAGTGAGAAGCCGGACGGGCTGTTTAACCCCAACGCCATCGGCGTGGGCGAGCGATGCGGCAACTCCCGCGCGCGCCGATGGAGTTGCGGTTAAACATCTCAGAACACCATCTCGACAACCGAGAAGTCGTCGTCGAGCGTGTCGTTTCCCTTGAGCACTTTGACGTGTGCGAACAGGCGGTCCATGATCGACTCGCCCGGTTCCGGGGGCTGCGACAGGAACTGCACGAACTCGGCATGAGTCCAGACTCCACCGTCGGCCAATTGAATCTCGTGAGCACCGTCGGTGTAGAGAAACAGGCGGCTGCCGGGAGCGATCTCGCGCTGTGACGTGGGCCAATCGGACCAGGGCATCATGCCGATGATCGGGCATTCTGAATCGAGCAGTTGCGGCTGCAAGGGATGCTCGGCGTTCGGATCATAAAGCAACGCCGGCGGATGACCGCCCCCCGTCCACGCGAGCGTGCGATGCTGGGCGTCGTACACGCCGTACCAGATCGTGAAGCACTTGTCGCCGTGGCTCTCCATGTCGAACGCTTCATTCAATCCGGCCAGCACTTGTCCCGGCACGGCGAAGTCCACGTTCGGCAGCGACTTCGAGCGAATGACATTCATGACCGACACGCTCAACAACGCGGACGCGATGCCGTGGCCGGTCACGTCCAGCACGTAAATCACCAGGCGGTCCTCGTCGAGCCAGTGATAGCCCAGCGAATCCCCCGCCAGCGCGACGCAAGGCTCGTAGCGCCAGTCGATCCGCACTCGATCGGTCATCTTGTCGGGCAGCAGCGACATCACATACTTGGCACCCGCGTCGATCTCTTTCTGCAACTCGCGCTGGCTGTCGGAGAGCGCGGAGTAGGCTTCGTTGCGTTGCAGCAGATTGATGTAGCCCCGCGAGTGATACCGGATGCGAGCAATCAGCTCGACCTGATCAGGCCACTTCACGAGGTAGTCATTCGCGCCCAGCGAAAACGCTTCGGCCTTGATGAGCGGTTCTTCGCGGCTGGAGAGGACGATCATCGGCGTTTCGCGCGTGGTCGGGTTCACGCGAAAGAATTTGACCAGCAACAAACCGTCAATCTCCGGCATCACCAAGTCTTGCAGGATGACGGTTGGCCGGACTTCATTCGCCACCTCAACTGCCTGGGCCGGATCGCCGCAATAATGAAAGTCGATGTCCTTCTCGGTCGCCAGCCAGCGGCGGACCGCTTCCGCGCTGATGGCCTGATCGTCGATCAGCAACACGCTGATGCGGTGCTGACTCGATGACAATCGCGCGGGCAGGTTGTGGGAGGGGCTAGACACGTTGAACTCAAGGTGGCGTACACGGGAGTCGGAGTGAGCGTCAATTGCAGCGATCCGTTGTTTGGGGCGGCGTATGATGTCCGCGGTGCTCCAACACTCGCCAGCCACTTTCAGAGAAATCTTCACCGACGGTTCGCGCTCGCCTGTTTCGCGTGATGATGACGACCTACTCGTACCGCAACTCGCCGGTGTCAACGCATTCCAGATCGCGGCCTTTGACGCGCTTGATCGCGTGCAGCTCGTCGTCGTTCCAACGATTGTCCGGCGTGCCGGTGATGAACCAGTCGCTGCCGTTGTCGGCCAGGAACATGCCGTACTTCTTGAGCGCCGTCAGAATCACCTGCGTCGACTTCGGAAACTGGCTGATGTCGTAATCGGCTCGCAACCGGACGCGCAGGCCCATCGGCGGCAGATTCGCGTCCTTCGAGCGGCTGGCAAAATGCGTGGCCGGCAGGATGTAGGCTCGCTGAGTTTTTCGGACTGTGAATCGCAGCGCGTGGCGAATCTCACCTTGCTCGACGACTTCGTCGTAACGGGCCAGTCCCGGAAAGATCGGCAACCCCGCCGCGTCGGCCGAGGTCCAACCCAACGGCCGCAGCTTGTTGGAACTCAGGTCGAAGATCGCGCCGCTGCCGGCCTTCCATTTCTCCGGCCCGTCCGGCAGCACGTGAAACAACTCGTACAACTTTTTGTTCTGAGCGTCGATCATCAGCACGTGCCGATCGCTGTCCTGCGGAGCGTTCGGGCCGCCTTCGATCGGCGGGATCTTCGGAATCGGATACGGACCTTTCTCGCTCTCGTCGGGGTACTCGAATTGAACCGATTGCTTCGGCGCGTTCCCTTCGACCACGACATACGGGATGCCGTTCGGGGCACCCATGTAGTCGGCTCCGAAGCAGGGAAACAACGGCTTGTCTGCGCCCATTGAGTCGATCCACTTCCGCGACTTGGCATGGACTTTCAGTTTTGAAACATCCTGGTTCCACGGATTGTCCGCCGGAAGAATTTCGACCTCACCCAGCTTCGTCTTGAGCACTGGACCGCGCGCGGTCGGCTGTTGAGCGAACGCGGTGTGCGACAAAAGCATCACTAACGCTAGCCCGAAGCGGGCGCACGACGCAGTTTGCGAATTGTCCCGCCCCCATCCAGCTTGCCTGGATGGAGCGACCGATGGCGCGCTAGTGACGATGTCGGCCAGGTCTTTTTCTGAGACCCCATCCGCCTTGTGCGGATGGTGAAAGAGATCATTGGGCGACGAACGCCGAAGAATCTGATTCACCATCCGCACAAGGCGGATGGGGTCGAAAAACAAGTTGAAGTGTGGCTGATTTAGCTCTCCATCTTTCGCTCCATCGACGCGAGGTCGATGGGGGCGTGGTGTGCGACCGTCGCTGGCGTATCGGGCGAATCTTTCTCGTGACATCAGTCGATTCCTCCGTGTCAGTTCGTTGTCTGTTCCGTCACTCGTTCGCTGAGTTCCTTGAGGTCAATCTGCTCGCCCTCTTTCGGGAACGGAAACTTCAGCAGCCACCACTCCTCGGTGAACGCGGCGGACTCGCCCGGTCGCAGGCGTTCGCGCGGGCCGATCGGTTCCAGTTCGATGCGCGGGCCGGTCGGATACCACACCGACAGCGTCAGACCGGCCGCCTCGCTATAGACGCGGTCGGGGTAGGTCGTGAAGCGTTTCACAAACAGCGAGCCATTCGGCATCAAGTAACCCAGCCAACCGGCCTGCGAATCGAAGCCGAGCTTCGGCTTCCGCGGCGGTGCGAGGATCTCCAGAAAGCCGTCACGCTCGCGAATCTTTTCGTCCATGTTGCGGACGTTGATTACGGCGCTTTCCTCGTACATCGCGTACTTGCTGGGAAACCGGCTGGGACGATCACCCAGCGGAATCAAACAGATACCACCACCGGGTGAGAACGAGCGGCCCCAGTAGCAAACTTCGCGAACTTCTTTCGAGATGTTGATCATCGTCTGCTGACAGGTGAGCCGCACCGTTTTGTTTCGCTCGACCAGGCTGAATTCGCGCACGAGCTGCATCCCGGCCGCTTCGTCACGCGGGCTGGTGAGCTTGGCCGAATACGCGCCGGTGATTTCCCCGGTCCATTCACCGGACCAGATTTTTGGATGCGGGATGACAGTCAGTTCGGGGCCGTAATCAAACCGTCCGGCAGAGATCGAGCCCGGTTTGCCCGGCTGCCAATTCATCTCATGCTCGTCGAGAAACATCGCGTCTTGGCCCGCGACCGAGAACGTCAGCACGCGCCCGCCGGCTTGCGGAGTCAGCACCGCTCGCGCGGTGCCGCGTTTCAACTCGATTGCTTGCGTGTAACCATGAAACGCGATGACTCGCGCCTGATCTTTGGACGGAGCGTCGTCACCACGAGCCAGCGGCAATGTAGTAGCGAACGCCAGCACGATCAGGAACGATGATGTTCGACTCTCGACTCTCTTACGAATGACATTCATCTCGATCCTCTTTCCAAAGTAATGCGGCGTGTCCCGACCCCTGTTTGGCAACGGCTCACCAGCGGCCCATGACCAGATGCACGCTGTTGATCTCGGTGGCTTTGGGGACGCCCAATTCGATGTGCGGGGTTTGGGTTGCCAAGCCAAAAAACGTGCGCGGTTCGCGTGAACTTGGTGGTGTCACACTGCCCGGAGTCCCACTGCCTGGAGCGACCGATCCCATTCGCAGTCGCAGCCAGGTTTGCTCCATCTGACTCTCGTGTTGGTGATAGCTCACATTCGCCCCGCCCCAATACACGTAAGAACGCATCGAACGACGCGGGGCTCCGAAGAACGGTCCGGAAGGATTTCCGCTGGTCAGTCCGGCGGGGAGTTCCAGCGGGTGACGTTGCAACGCGGAGGTCACTTCGCGGAGTTCCTCTTCGGTCGCGGGTTGCAATTCAAGGCTGTCACCGGCGGCGACATTCTTGCCGACAAACATCTGGCCTTGATCGTTGGCGACCACCAGCGGCGCGAAGCCCCATTCAAAGCCGTTCGCGACGGTCAACTTGTCCGGGCTGGAGGCGGTCACTTCCAAGCGGCCGCGTTCGGTGCGATGGCCGACCGTCAGGAACTGTGTCCGTGTCCGCGAACGCAGCCAGCCGGAGGTCAGCGCTTGCGTGTTGGTCCAATCCAGTTGGCCGGATTCAAACTCTTCGCTCTCTGGCCAGATGGGGTAGACGGCGGTGTCGCGCGAGAACTGCATTCCCGATGAGGGAGCTTGCCCGGCATACAAGCTCAGCCGATTGAACGTCACCGCCGACTTCGCTGGTTGATCGATGAACGTCAGGCTGCGACAACGAGCTTTTACGCTGAAGCCATGCGCCACGACCGTGTAGCCGAATAACAACAGGCTCGTCACGAAGGCCAGCGCCGGGATCGTCAGCAACAGCAAATGCAGTTGCTTGCGGCGAGCCAGCACAAAGTAATTCAGCGGCCCGATCACGATCGAGAAGATCGTGATGAGCACCAAAAACATGACGACGGGAACTCCGCCGATCCCCGGAATCAGGAACAACAGAAAGTCGCTGTTGCCTTGGCGAGCCGACAGGCCGTGTCGCTTGCCCCAATCCCAGCGTTGAACTCCGCCCGTCGCCTTCAGCAGCCAGAACCAATCCTGAGTCGTGCCGGGAAATGGCTCGCCAGCGAACGCGACCAGTTTGCCGAAGCCGACGTTTGCCATGCGAAACGGAGCCGCCTCGCGCGGCCATGCGCCTGGCACATTGGCCGGAGCCGGTGAGCTTGCTGAAATGCCACCGCCGGGATCTTGATGCACGATCTGCGGCGTGTGGCGGTCTTCCAGAGTTGGCTCGGACCAAGCCCACGCGCTGGCCGAGGCCGCGTCATCGACCAGAATTTTGGCAAGGGCCTCGTTGGCGGTCGCCGAGTCACCAACCGCCGTGACGAGCAATGTCCCACCACACCGCGTCCACTGCGCCAGCGCGGCGCGCGTCTCTTTGGGGAGTTGCGCCAACGTATCGAGCGGCACCGCCAACAAATCGAGACCGCTGTAATCCACCCACGATGCGGGCAACGAGTTTTTCGGCAACCAGACGCAATTGGAATTTCGAGCCCCGCCGTAGGCCGGTGAGCCGCCGCCGCTGGAGAGGCCGCCGTTGGTATGCCGATACGTGGTCGCTCCATCCTCGAACGGTTGCAGGTCCACCGTTCCCGATGAGACCACGACCAATCCCGGACGTCCCATCTCCCAATTGTTGATTTCCGGAAACGACACGTTGCGCCGCATGTTCTCTAAATCACCACCGGCATCCGCGACGCGAAACTCACCGTTCGTGGAGGCATTGACCATCGGCATCGACAGCGTCAGTCCCACGGTCGCGTTCTGTGGCACATCGACCGTTTGCCGGACCGCCACAATCTGATAGGACGACTTCACGATGCGAAACGTCAGCCGCCGCGCCGGCCCGCGATTCACCACATGCACTCGGATCGGACAATACCCCCCTTGTCCGCAACCGACCCACCGCGAATCGACATCGACTTGGAGATCGTGGCCGGTCAGCGAGAACGTCTCGCCAGAGGCGAACGCGGAAGAAGAGCAGAGGCACAACACCACGAGAGTCATGGCCCAGAGGCAAAGGGTCGTGCGTTCAAAATTCAAAATTGGCGGGCCTGCGGTTTGGAGGACGCCCAAAGTCATCGCCGCCAATTTTGAATTTTGAACGCACGACCCCTCACCATTCGGTCGTCCTGGAGGCTTCGTCATTAGCAGTTCTTTCGTCATTCCGCGCCTTTACGCCTTCACGTCAGCCGGTATTTGATGGGCGACCTCGGCCACGCGGACGATCAGCAGATCGACCATCTTGGCGGTCGTCCAACCTTCGAGCCGCGCCGAGTAATCCAAAATCAAACGGTGGCCGAGCACGCACGGCGCAACCTTCTGGACTTCCTTAAAGCCGACGTTCGGTTTGCCCGCCAACAGCGCGGCCGCTCGGCTGGTCCCCGCCAGAGCGATCGCGGCGCGCGGCGAGGCTCCGTACTTCACGAACTTCTTGATCTCGTCGGGCGAGTCTTCCCGCTGCGGATGCGTCGCCGTCACCAGTCGCGCGATGTAGTTCGCGACCGCTTCGGGCAAATGGACTCGGTCGGTCAGATCGAACAGCCGCGAAAGATCGGTGCCGGACATGACTTCGGCCAGCGGAGGCACCTGGCCGCGCTTCCGCGTGCTGATGATCTGCTGCAACGTCTCGCTGCCGACGCCATGCACATTGATCTTGAACGTGAAGCGATCAATCTGCGCTTCGGGGAGCGGGTATGTCCCTTCCAACTCGATCGGGTTCTGCGTGGCGAGCACGAAAAACGGCTGCGGCAACAATCGCGTCTCACCCAAGACGGTGACACGATTTTCCTGCATCGCCTCCAGCAGCGCGGATTGTGTCTTCGGCGTCGCGCGATTGATTTCATCGGCCAGCACCAAGTTGGCGAAGATCGGCCCCGGATGAAACACAAGTTTGCGGCTGCCGTTGTGCTCTTCGAGGATCGGCGCGCCGACGATGTCGCCGGGGAGCAAGTCCGGAGTGAACTGCACGCGCTTCGACGACAGGCCGAGCAATGCTGACAACGATTTGACCAACTCGGTCTTACCCAATCCCGGCAGACCTTCGAGCAATATGTGACCGCGCGCGAGCAAGCAGATGACGACCTGCTCGATCAAGCGCCATTGTCCCAAAATCGCGGAACCAAGTCCGTCGGTCAGCCGCATCAATAATTGCTGAGCCTCCGCCACTTCGGACGGAGTCAGCAGCGGGTCTTTGGCAGGTGCATCCATGAGCTATGTGTGTTTCTCTGTTGGCAGACGACTCAGCTCTTTGAGCAACAAAAGTCATTGCGGATGAGTCAGGTTTGTGATTCATTCGCGTTCCACTTAATTCGCGCGGAAAAGAATTCGTGGCCGCGCGAATTAAATGGAGCGCGAATAAAACCAGTTTTCTGGAACGCAGTTACTTGGCAGTTTCGCTGCTCGGTTTCTTCTCTGAATTCGTTTCCGAAAAATAACTCTTCACCGCATTGCGGTGCCGCGGACGGACGCTGCGATTCCAAGCTTCGTTGCCGGAGGCGGCTTCGTTCGGCCGGGCCGCGTTGCGTGGAGCCGGTGCGGACGGATCAACCTTCGGAGCCGTGCCGGTGATCGACAGAATCTCGTCGCGCGGTTTGTCGAGATAGCCCGGCGGCAACACCGACTCTTTGAACTTCGTTCCCTTCCCGTCCGACATGTCTCCGAATTCGAGGTCCGCATCGCCGCGTCCCTCAGTCACGCCACCTCTGCCTGGGCGATTGCTGTCCCGACCGGGACGTTTGCCAGTGGCCAGTCAGGTGCCGCCCGGCTTCTTACATTCTTCGCAGTCCGGGTTGTTGCACTTTTCGCACTGGGCGCGCAACTCGGACAGCTTCTGAGCTTCTTGATCGAGAAACTTCTGCAACTCTTCCGCGAGCGCGTCTCGTTCGGCCGCGTCCTTGGGTAATTGGAACTGCCCCGACTTCGCCATCTGTCCGAGCTTCTGCTGCAACGCGGGAGACAGCTTGCCGAGCGCGCCGCTCTTGGCGAGTTCCTGCATCGCTTTCGCGACTTCATTCTCCAACTGTTGCATCTGCTCGTCGGAAAGTTTCGTCTCGCCGGTCTTGCCCAGTTGATCGAGCGCCTCGCTGAGCGCGGCCAGCGAATCCGCCGCTTGCGACATCAGGTTCGCCTGATGTTCGAGCTTCGCCTTCAGCCGTTCTTGCAGAGCATCGACCGTCTCCCACTTTTCGTGAGTCAGCGGCCGTTCTTTGGTTTCCTGCGACAGCTTCTGCATCTCTTCCTTGAGTTGCTCGCTTTCCTTTTCTTCGGGCTTGATGACGTCGGCCTCTTCAAGCTGCTGCATCAACTCTTCCAACCGCTGCATCGCCTGCTGAGCGACCGCCCCCTTCGCCACCGGTTCGTTGACATCGCGGAGCGGGACGAAGCAGGTCGCCACCGCGAAGACGATCGGCAGGATCACGACCTTCGCGAATCGCACGGGGCGGAACGTCGGCAATGCTCGCCGCCACAGCGATTCAAGCTGCGGCAGACGCGCCTTCCAAGCCGCGCCGGGCAACTCGCTGAGCGTCATCAGCAGTCCGCCCGCTTCCAACTTCTGATCGAGCATCGCGACCGCGTCTTGCCGGCTGAACCGTCGCCGACGTGACAACCACCAGGCCACGACCGTCACCGGCAAGCTCGCCGCGACGATCCACAACACCTGCGGCCACAGTTGCGGCCAGCGCAGTTTCACCGCCAGCACCGCCGCGCCGAAGACGAAACAAAATCCCGCCAGCCACTCGGCCGCGTCACGCAGAAATTCGCCGACGCTGATGCGCCGCACGTACCGTCTCACCCAACGATCAAATTCCGGCATGACAGCCTCCGGTCGGAAAAGGTCGGGCGAGATTCTATCCCACAGTCCCGTCTGTGCGAGTCATTTCGGGTGAAGGGTCGCGCGTTCAAAATTCAAAATTGGCGGCCACAGCTTGGCGACGACGCCAAACACCTTCTCCGCCAATTTTGAATTTTGAACGCACAACCCTTTAATAGCGCCTCTCGCGGGATGAGACTCCGCAAAGATCCGTATGATTTACTGGCTCCTTGGGACTCGCCGATGCGCGAACGCACCGGAAAGAAGAAAACTCGGCTGGAGACGTGGCTGAAGTCGGCCACGACGCCGGTGTTCCTGGTCTCCGTTTCGCGGCGCGTGCTGTTTTTCAATTCCGGCTGCGAGCAACTCACCGGCTGGACGGCGGATGAGGTCGTGGGCGAAGTGGTCGAGTTCCGGTCCGACGCGGAGCCGCAGTCGCTGCGAGCGCTGATCACCGCCTTATGTCCTCCACCGGAAGCGTTGGCGGGGCGCGAGCTCGACGTGCCGGTGTTCGTGCCAAATAAGACGGGAGGACATGCCGCGAAGCTGGTGCGGTTCATTCCGATTCGAGACGGTTACGACCATGTGACGAGCGTGCTGGGATTGATCTCACCGTTGCCGGTTCCTCCAACGGACCAGCCACAATCGTTGTCGCTGCGTTATCACGCGGAGTTGTCGGCATTGAGGTGGTCGCTTCGGCAACGCTATGGCTTGAAGACGGTGGTCGCACAGAGTCCTCTGATGCGACGTGTGCTCGAACAAGTCGGTCTCGCGCGAGCTTCGCGGGTGCCAGTGCATTTCGTCGGACCGCGCGGCGTCGGCAAGGAACATCTCGCACGGGCGATTCATCAGGAGGGGGAATCGCCTGTCGGTTCGTTCGTGCCGCTCGATTGCCGGCAGTCGCCGTTCTCGCTGCTGCAAACTCTCAAGCGGTTGCTGCACCCGGAGGCGGACGACGTGCCGGTTGGAGCTTTGTGGCCGCGCACGTTGTTCTTGATCGATGTCGAACAGTTGCCGCGCGATGTCCAAGAACGACTGCTGACGGAGTATCAGGCGGAGGGAGCCAATGTGACTCGTCGAATGCCGTTGCCGCGATTGATTTCTTCGAGCACCGAACACTTGCCTGACGCCGTGGAGGACGAACGGTTGTTGCCCGATTTCTGTCTGCTGCTGACGACGCTGACGATCGCAGTACCGACGTTACAGGAACGGGGCGACGACCTGTTCCTGCTGGCTCAAGCGTTTCTCGAATCCTCGAATCGCGGAGCCGATCGGCAGATTGGTAGCTTCGCGGATGCCGTCTGGCCGCAATTGCGTGAGTACGCCTGGCCGGGGAATCTCGATGAGCTGTCGCTGGTCGTGCAGGAAACTCGCGAGCGCTGCACCGCGCCAGTCATTGGTTTGGAAGACTTGCCGCTGCGTTTCCGCGCGGGCTTGGAAGCGCAGTCGATCGGCCCACCGCAACGCGTGCTCGACGAACCGCCGATCCCGCCGCTGGAAGAGCATCTGGCCGGGATCGAGCGCGATCTGATTCGTCGCGCTCTGAAAAAAACCAAGCGGAACAAAACACTGGCCGCGAAGTTGCTTCATATCAACCGGCAGTCGCTGCTGCGCCGCATCGCGACACTGGGAATGAACGACGACGAATGACTCATTCCCCGGTCAGCAGCCGGACGAGCGGAATGATGAGCCGCTCGAAGGCCCGGGCGCGGTGGCTGAGGTGTTGCTTCACGGTCGAGCTGAGTTCGCCGAACGTGAGGTGGTACTCTGGAATCAGAAAGTACGGGTCGTAGCCGAATCCGTTCGAGCCGTGCGGTTCGCGGAGGATGCGGCCTCGGCAAGTCGCCTCGACCGTCAGCCGGATCGTGCCTGTTGGATCAGAGATCGCCGCGTGGCTGAGATACTGAGCGCCACGGCGTTCCTCCGGAACGTCAGCGAGTTCGGCCATGAGTTTGAGGTTGTTCTTCTCATCGGTTGCCCCTTCACCGCTGAAGCGTGCGGAGTAGACACCGGGCGCGCCGTTCAAGGCATCGACCATCAGGCCGCTGTCCTCACCGAGCACCCAGCGGTTGAGATGCCGAGCAGTTTGTGTCGCCTTCTTGGCGGCGTTGTCGGCGAAGGTCTTGCCGTCTTCGATGACCTCAGGCACATCGGGGAAGTCGGTGACGCTGAGCACTTCGATGTTGTGCGGTGCGAGCAGTTCTTCGATTTCGCGACGCTTCTTGGCGTTGCGGCTGGCGACGATCAGAGTGGGGCGAGTGTTCATGGGCGTGGACGCTGAAGCGGTCATTTAAGTTTGATGGTGAAGAGAGAATGAAATAAGGATTGCAGAATAAGGATTGCCGAAGGCAGAAGGGGTCATGCCGTTGAACTTTCTCAATCTGCAATCCTTATTCTGCAATCCTGATTTTCAAGTCCGTCAATACGGCGGAAACAGTGTCACACGGGGTCAATGATGACCTGGCAGTCCGGCAGGCTGTCAATGAATTGTTGGCCGTAGCGTTTCGTGCGGATGCGGGGATCGAGGATCACGACTTGGCCGGTATCGGTGCTGCTGCGGATCAGGCGGCCGAAGCCTTGTTTCAATTTGATGATCGCTTCGGGGAGCGAGTACTCGAAGAACGGTTTGCCTCCGCGAGCTTCGATCGCCTCCATGCGTGCCTCTTGCAGCGGCTGGTCGGGAACGGCGAACGGCAGCTTGGTGATGATCACGTTTTGCAAAGCGTCGCCGGGGACATCGACTCCCTGCCAGAAGCTGTCGGCTCCGAAGAGGACGGCACGCGGATCGGCGCGAAACCGATCGAGCAGCATCGTGCGTTGCAGGCCGGCTCCCTGGCAGAGCAGCGTGTAGTTCTGCGATGCGAACCACGGAGTCAGCCGGTTCGCGCAGGCTTGCAGCAGCTTGTAGCTGGTGAAGAGCACGAAGGCTCGGCCGGCCGTGGCGGTGACGTGGAATTTGATTTTTTCACAGAGTTCCGTCTCGAACGCGGCGGCCTGTTCGTTGGGGTCGGGCATGCGGCCGTGCAGGATCAGCTTTGCTTGCCGACGGTAATCGAACGGACTGCCGAGTTTCTTCTCCAGCGATTTTGTCAGACCAATGCGTGCTTTGGCATATTCAAAATTCTCGCGGCCGGTCGAAAGGGTCGCGCTCGTGAGGATCACCGTGGGCACTTTGGCGAAGAGTTCGTCGCGCAGGATCGGCCCGACATCAATCGGGCAACTGACGAGCTTGGTGTTCTTGAACCGTCCGCCGGTCCGTTCGTTGCCGCTGCGTTCGGTCCAATAGACGGAGCCTTCGACTTCTTGTCTGACCCAGCTTTGCAGACTGATGCCGAGTTGCGTGCAGCGCGTGGACGCGGCGGTGTATTCGAGCTTGTCCGCTTCTTTCGCGAGATTGGCGGAGTAGTCCTTGAGCTGCTTGGCCAAGTCGAAGAGTTTGGGCGAGACGTTGTTGACGATCTGCGGCGGCGTGCGGAGCCGCCCATTGCTGCCGCTGAATTGCGATTGAAAGTATTCCAGCTCGGTGAAGAATTCGTTGGATGTATGCCGCAGTTCATGCACGGCCATTTGCGACTTCAACAACGCTCGCGGTGCGAGCAGCCCCTTCATTTGTTTGTCGTTCCAGAGTTTGTTGAGTTGATAGCCGATCTGCCCGCTGGAGAGCGACATCCCGATGTGGTCCCCCGCGACCGACTCGACCGTATGGGCTTCATCGAGCACCGCGATGTCGTAGTCGGGCAGGATGCTGCCGCCGTCACGGCGCACGGCCAGGTCGGAGAAGAACAGCGCGTGATTCACCACCAGCACGTCGGCGTTCCAGACGCGGCGGCGCGCTCGGAAATAGTGGCACTCCTCGAACGTCGGACACTTCTTGCCGAGGCAGTTGTCGCCGTCGCTGACGACCTCGTCCCAGACGGGGCCGACGGGCCGGAACGACAAGTCTTGCAAGCTCCCCTCGGTCGTCTTGGGAGCCCACTCGGCGAGTTGGCTGAGCTGCTCGGACTCTTGCGGATCGCCAAACAGAACTGGGCCGCGTTCCAGCGCCAGCTTCATCCGCCGCAGGCTGATGTAATTCGAGCGGCCTTTGACCATCACGGTCGAGAACTCGATCGGCAGGATTGCTTTCAAGAACGGGATGTCGCGCGTGAAGATCTGCTCTTGGAGCGCGATCGTGTGCGTCGAGATGACAACTCGGCGGCGTTTCTTCTTCGCGTTCGCCGCACCGAACGGAACCGAGTCCGGTTCCCAATCGTCGTCATCCTCGGCCGCTCGTCGCGCGGCATCGGCTTCCGCCTCGGCACGGGACTGAGCTTCGGCGATGGCCAGAATTGCCGGCACGAGGTACGCGAAGCTTTTCCCGACGCCGGTGCCGGCTTCCACGATCAAGTGCGCCTGCGTGCGGATCGCGCGTTCGACGGCCTGAGCCATCTCCAATTGTTGCGGCCGGGATTCATAAGTCGGCAGCCGCTTCGCGATATGGCCGCCGTCGCCAAGAATCGAGCGGACGTCGAGGTTCACGGCAACCTCTGGAAGCCGACCATGCAGATATCGTCGCTCTGAGCTTGGCCTTCGACATAGACTTCGACGTCGTCCACGACGGCTTTGACTAGCGCGTCGATTTTGGCCGGACCGGTCTCCAAGAATTTCATCAGCCGCTTGTTACCGTAGATTTCTTGGGGCATGCGCATCGCCTCGGTCACGCCGTCCGTGAAGACGAGCCAGGATTCGCCTGGAGCCAAGTCGAACACGGTTTGCTGGAATTCCTGGTTGGGCAGAATGCCGAGCGGCAAGCCGGACTCGGAGGCCCCGATCGCTTCGACGACGCCGGCCGTACTGCGGCGCAGTGGCGGCAAATGTCCGGCGTTGACCACCGTCAGTCGGTTCGTCGCGGGATCGATGACCATCAGCACGCAGGTAATGAAGCGATGTCCCAGACCGCTGACCGAAATCTCCGCGTTCAAGCCCCCCATCGCCATGTTCAAGTCCGCGTGACTCAGCAGGTGATAGCGCACCGACGAGTACAGCCGCGCCATCAACAGCGCCGCGGGAACGCCCTTTCCGGCCACATCCGCCAGGGCCACGGCCATCCGGCCGTCCGGCAACTGGATGTAGTCGAAGTAATCGCCGCCGACGCGCTGTGCCGGTTCGTAGTAATCCGAAAACGCATAGCCCGGCAGCTTGGGCCGCGACTTCGGCAGAAAGCCGAGCTGCACTTGCGTGGCGAATTCCAGATCGCGCTCCAGATCGCGCTGCAGCGACGTCTGGTGATAGAGATAAGCGTTCTCGACCGCCAAACCGACTTGCATGGCGACACTGATCAGCAAATCCAAGTCTTCGTGCCGGAGCTGCGCGCCGACATCATTGGTCGTAATCTGAATGACTCCCAGCGGTCCCAGTTCCTTGGAGAGCATCGGCGCGCAAATCATCGAGCGAATCCGCAACGACGACAGGCTCTCGCTGGCTTTGAAGCGGTCGTCTTCCAGCGCGTTCGCGCTCAGGATGCCCTCGCTGGTGTCGAGCGCCTTGCGCACGATCGTCATGCTGACGTGGACTTGGTCGTCTCCTTCGGCCTTGCGGCGTGTCTTGGTGGCTTTGACGACCAGCTTATTCTTCTCCTGGTCGCGGAGCATGATGAAGCCTTCGTCGGCCTGCGCGAAAATGCGGAACAGGCCCTCCAACGTCTTGTCCAACACTTGTTCGAGGTTCGCCGCGCGCGATAGCGATTTGCTGATCTCCAGGATCGCTTTGAGTTTGGTTTCCGGCTTAACGCTCAGCCGCAAGTCGGACGACGAACTGCCGGCATCGAGCGTGCTGATGATCGAAGAGCGCTCATCGTCTTCCACCGTGATGGCTCCGGAGACGATGTCTTCCTCCTCTTCATCCGACACCAAGGTTTTGCGATGCGCACTGTCGAGCAGGGACTGGGGGCCAACGATCATGCCATCGTCGCCGACCACTTGACCTGGCTTCAGCAGCTTGCTGTCGCTGGGAGCCGCTTGCAGGAAGCGAAACGTGAAGTCGCAGACGCGGATGAGATCCTTGTCCTGGAGCTGCCGGCGGCCCTCGATCAGTTCCTCATTGACGTGAGTGCCGTTGCGGCTGCGTAAATCTTCAATGAAGTAATCGCCGTGGACTTCCACAATCTGCGCGTGGTAGCGGCTGACCGCGGCGTTATCGAGCACCAACTGGCAATGCGGATGCCGCCCGAAAACCGTGCGGTCGGACTGCACCTGAATCACTTGCCCCGGCGTCATTCCTTTGAGCACTTCCAAGACTACCACGATGTAAACGGCTCCTCGATGAGCGGTGACGGGCGACGCCGATAGACCGAATCGCTTGCGGCGCAATTTGGGACGGGAGCGGATTCTAGCCGTGTTTGAAGAAGTCACTCAAGCCGCTTATGAGAGATGACTCCGGGGGGGTGTGCCCAGAGATATTGGCGGTGTTAAGTTTTTGTGGTGTCGCAAGTTGACCAATAGGGTTGCCATTGATTGCTGTCGCGGAGGTTGGTCAGGGCGGAGACGGATTCGGCGTTGCGGAGATTCCAACGAGCACCAGAGCGTTT
>CAMDEA010000064.1 GCA_945893045.1 Planctomyces sp. SH-PL62 | reverse complement strand
CACCTGCTCCCGAACCGCTGGCATCAACAACTCGGATTTCACTTGTGGGACATCATCCATGATCGACTCCAGAAAGAGGTTCCGAACATTTTCAACCTCATTCTGACAACTCTGTATTCATCGCGCCAGGCAAAATTGGCACACCCGTTTCCAGAAAACCACATCCTTCGCATTCGCGCTGCCAAGCCGCAACACGCTGAAACATCGGCAAATATCGTTGGACGGCGCGCCGTCGGCAAATTCCGTCGGCGTTCCGAGTGAGTCCGGCACGGTCACTGCTTTCACCAAACACCGGCTGTTCAACCCTGACACGCTCTCATCCGCGGTGGGAGTAGACGCGCTGCTGATTCCAGTCGTCGTGGGCCAGGAGTGGACTGCTTTGTTTATCCCTCTCTCCAAAAATGAAAAAGGAACACTGATCATGCGAAAATTGTTTAACGATGAAGCGGGCTTCGTGATCTCGGCCGAGCTGGTTCTGGTGCTCACGATCGCCGTGCTGGGAATGGTTGTTGGCCTGGCCTCGGTTCGTGATTCGATCAACTCCGAGTTGGTTGATCTCTCGAATGCGTTTGGCGCGATCGACCAGAGCTACAGCGTTCGCGGTTCCTACAAGATGTCCAACACGGACAAGCCGCACGCTCAGGTCGCCGGATTCGGCTTCAATGACAACGGCGATGACTGCGATTGCAAACCGATTAAGTACCGCGACGTCTGTGGCAAGGACGACTCCAGCAACGGAGCCGAACACGAAGGCAACAATCAGTAATCCTGGTTGCCTGAGTTGACACGACTGCTGGATGCGATTGGCAATCAACTGCTCCAGTGACGAATCCGCCCCGAGGTGCTCAAAGCCACCTCGGGGCTTTTTCCTGCGCACTGCGATCCCAGACAGGTTCGTCGAATCTTCGAGTGTCGCGACATGCGTTTTTCTGAACCGCGCTGGTCGGTTGCCCCTCGAACCGACCAGTGCGGTTCTTATTTGGGGATCGGGTTCGGTGACCGCACCGCCAATTTGCGGACCCGATAATTTTCGCTGTCGCCGATGAAGACGTTGCCGGCCGAGTCCACGCAGACGCCATGTGGCCGAGCCAGCCCGCACAACTTCGGATCGCCATCCGGTCCGTCATGCTTTTTGCCGTCGCCGACAACAGTCTCGATGATCGCGTTGTGATGACGAATGACGCGCACCGTGTGACTCTCGGTGTCGGCCAAATAGATGTCGCCATTTGGTGCGACCGCGACTCCCTTCGGACCGGACAGCGCCGCGACGCGAGCCGGGCCGCCATCGCCCGTGAAACCTGGTTTCCCTGTGCCGGCTAAATGCACGAACTGCCGTTGCGCCAAATCGAGACGATAGACCGAGTTCCCTTCGCGCAGGGCGAGGACCAATTCTCCGTGCGGTCCAAAATCTAACGCGCGCGGGCCAGAGACCGGCGCGTTGACGAATGAGGCTCCGTCTTTCGGAACCGCCTTCTCGCCGTTGCCAGTGAGCGTCGTCACGAGGCCAGATTTCAGATCGACTCGGCGCACTCGATGGTTGCCGATGTCGCAGATAAAGAGCATCCCTTTGCCATCCAGCGCAATCGAATGCGGCTTGTTCAACGTCGATTCGCGAGCCGGTCCCTCATCGCCGCTGAAGCCCGCCTTGCCGGTCCCGGCGACCGTGCTAATCGCGCCCGACTGATCCACCTTGCGAACGAGGTTGTTCATCATCTCGACGAAATACATCGAACTGTCTGCGTCGAATTTGATTTCGTATGGCTCAGCCAATAGCGCCTTCGTCGCGGCCCCACCGTCTCCGGCATAGCCTTTTTTGCCAGAGCCTGCGACCGTTGAGATGCGTCCTTCCTTGTCGACTTTGCGGATGACGTGAAAGGCGATGTCGCAGAAGTAAAGTGCGCCGTCTGGGCCGATCGTCAGACCATACGGCTCACCCGCCCCCGCCTCGCGCGCAAGGCCGCCATCCCCCGAATACTCCTTCTTGCCGGTCCCGGCGAACGTACTCACTTCACCGGCGATCAACTCGGCCCGAAACAGCGGCGACAGCGTCAGAATCACCAATGACCAACGACCAATGACCAATAACCAATTCATAGCTTCTCCCAATTTCGATCGCGATGTCCGAAGTTGCACGCATCTGGATGCAGGATCTCCGCCAGGATCTGAGCGGACTCCAAGAGCCGCGGCCCTGGGCGATTGAAGAATTGATGACCGTCGGTCACGAACACTTTGCCCGCGCGAACGGCCGATAGCTGAGCCCAACGTGGATCGGACACCAGCACGGCGGACTCGGTCCGAGCCCGCGCGATGTCCCAACCGCACGGCATCAGCACCAGAACTTCGGGATCGGCTTCGAGAAGTTGCTGCCAATCGAACCACGGTGAGTGCTGGCCGGCCACAGCACCCACGCTGACGCCGCCGGAGATCTCCGCAAGCTCAGGAACCCAGTTGCCGGCGACCATGAGTGGTTCAAACCATTCGAGACAAGCGACCGTCGGTTTACGGCGTCGTTTGGACGTTTGGAAACGCAAGCTTTCAAAGCCGCCGCGCAACTCGACAACCAATTGGTGGCCACGGTCGGGCACATGCAGCGCGATGGCCACCACATGGATGTCGCCGAAAAATCGTTCGAGATTCTGCGGGTTGAGGTCAATCACGCTGGGGTTGCAGTCCCCTTGAGTCAGCTCGGCTTCGAGGTCTTCCGGAGTCACAGCGCACACATCGCATTGGGTCTGCGTCAGGATCACGTCGGGACGCAATTCGCGCAGCAACGCGGTATCCACGTCAAAGACCGACAAGCCGGCCCGCAACGAGTCTTTCACTTGCCGGTCGATCTCCGCTCCCGACTTCGTCACGTCGATGCGCGGCCGGCAGCAGATCGGCAGCCCCTGCACCTCTGCCGGAAAATCGCATTCATGCGACCGGCCGACAAGTTGATCGAGCATTCCGAGGGCGGCGACAATTTCGGTCGCACTCGGCAGAAGGGAGACGATCCGGCGGCGAGGTGGCATAGCGCGAACTTCCTAGTTCCGAGGGAAGACAACTTTTATAGTCCGGCCCGTCCGAAAGGGAGTCATCGTAGCCGAGTTGCTCCGCAACTCGGTTCGGAGTCGCGGAGCGACTCCGCCACGTGAGGGAGTTCCGTTGTGCAGAGCCGTCTGACCGAATTTCAGCGACAAGCCGTCGAGCACTTCGAGGGACCGTTGCTCGTACTGGCCGGCCCCGGCTCTGGAAAGACGCGGGTCATCACACAGCGCATCGCGCGGCTGATCGAACGGGGCGTGTCACCGCGACGTATGCTGGCTCTCACGTTCACGAACAAAGCCGCCGAGGAAATGGCGCACCGTGTCGAAACGCTCGTCCCCGGTTCGCGAGTTTGGGTCAGCACGTTTCACCGCTTCTGTGCTCGGCTGCTGCGCGAGTACGCCGAACTCGTCGGACTGCACAGCAATTTCACGATCTTCGACACCGACGACCAGCGTGGGCTGATTAAGCGAGCGCTCAGCGACCTGGATCTGGATTCGACGCAGTACGCGCCCGCTAAGATCAACGCGGCCATCAGCAAGATGAAGAACGATCTCATCACCCCGGACATCGTCGAAGCCGCTCGCCACGAGCAGGCGACGATGGATTTCAAAACCGTCGTCACCGCGCGCATCTATCCGGAATATCAAAAACGTCTGCGCGAATCGAACGCCGTTGATTTCGACGATCTGCTGCTGCACGTCGTCTCGCTCCTGCAAAGCAACCCGGAACTGCGCAGCGAACTCGATCACCAGTACCAGTTCATCCTGGTCGATGAGTACCAAGACACGAACAAGGCCCAATACGAAATCATCCGGGCATTGGCTCACGACATCCCGAACCTGTGCGTGACCGGTGATCCCGACCAGTCGATCTACGGCTGGCGCGGCGCTCGGATCGACAACATCTTGCGGTTCGAGTCAGACTACCCGGACGCCCAGGTCGTGCGGCTGGAGGAAAACTTCCGCAGCACAAAAGCCATCCTGCGCGTCGCCGACAAACTGATCGAGCACAACGTCCATCGCAAAGCGAAACGACTGAAGACCGACAACGAGTCGGGCGACGACGTCAAACTGCACCGCTTTCTGACCGGCAAAGACGAGGCGGAAGAAATCGCCTCACAGATTCGCCGCGACATCGAGGCGGGTGTCTGGGAATGGTCCGACGTCGCAATCTTCTACCGCGTCAACTGGCTGTCGCGCGAGATCGAACTCGCTCTCGGCCGGAACCATGTGCCCTATCAAGTCGCCGCCGGACTCGCCTTCTACGATCGGGCCGAAGTCAAAGACATGCTGGCCTATCTACGGACGATCGAGAACCCGGCTGACCGCGCCGCCTGTTTGCGGATCATCAACAACCCGCCGCGCGGCATCGGCAAGAGCACTCTCGAAAAGCTGACACGTTTCGCCAACAAACACGAACTGACGCTGCCCGAAGCCGCCGAACACGCGAAAGAGATTCCCGAGCTCTCCGCCGCACCGACCAAAGCGTTGCTCGCATTCGCCGAGGTGATGAAGCACCTGCGCGACAATGCGACCGGCCCGGTTGCCGAGTTGCTGCGCGCAGTCCTCTCGGAGACCAGTTACGGAGACGGCTGGCGTGAGAGCGACGACGAACAGGAGCAGCAACGACTCGGCAACGTGCTGGAACTCGTGCTGTCCGCTCAGCAGTTTGACGAACAAGCGGGCGAAGGCCGCTCGCTGCAAGCGTTTCTCGAAACGACCTCGCTGGTCAGCGACCTCGACGCGGTCGATGAATCGTCCGGCAAGGTCACGCTGATGACGTTGCACGCCGCGAAGGGACTTGAATTCCCGGTCGTCTACATCGTCGGCTTCGAGCAAAACCTGATCCCGCACGAACGCGCGATGTACGAGCAAGAAGACCTCCGCCGCATGCAGATGGCTCTGGAAGAAGAACGCCGCCTGCTCTTCGTCGGCGTGACCCGCGCGATGAAACAGTTGCACCTGACCACCACCGTCGAGCGTTATTCCTTCGGCCGCCCGCTGCGCACCATCCGCAGTCAATTCGAGACCGAGATCGAATGCGCAGAGATCGACCACACATCGCAGAGGTCAGTGGTCAGTGGTCAGTGGTCAGGTAGAAAAGCAGATCCGTTCATGGAAGAGGACAGCCAGGAAGTCCCGAACAACGACTGGCTGGACTTCGATTTCGGCGCGGCCGCGCCGCCAGTTGCACCAAAGGGGTCGGGAGTCTTTTTCGAGTCGGCAGACGAGGAACCGTCCGACGATTCAAGCGCTTTCCCCGCCGACTCGAAAAAGACTCCCGACCCCGTCGCATTAAAATCGAAAGTCACGACCGGAGCAGCATTGCTCCGCTCACACGCCGAGGATTCGGAAGCCGCAACTCTCTTCGCAGTCGGCGACGCGGTGCGGCATCCGCGATACGGTGTGGGCAAAGTCGTGGACGTCGGCCGCATGATGAAACGCCAAACGGTCATTGTCCGCTTCGATCAAGACGACCGCACCGAAACCTTCGTCACCGACAAATGCCCCCTGACACCCGTCGGTCTGCGATGAGACATCGTGCGAGCCAGAAGCGCAGGGCTCAGGTCTTCAAATTTCATTCTGGCCTCGCGAATGTCTGGCGATGACGCCGAACGGCGCGATGAATCACAACCACGTCACCGCAACAACCGGCCTGCTCGCCGAGACCACTCGCAGCGAACACGGGTTCGCCGCCCACTGCATTGACGCTCGTTGTCGAATCCGTTTCGATTCCCCCGCCTCCACTTTCAAGCCACTTGCGTTGATGACGCAAGTGGTTTTTTATTGTTTGCTCAATTCTCGATATCTCGAAGGTTTTTTTGGAAAGGCTGAGAGTCGCTATGTACGACTTCGTGCTCATCAACGGCACCGTGATTGATCCAACGGTCGGATTGAATGCACGCCGGAATGTCGCTCTGCAAGGGGGCCGTGTGGCGGCGATCCTCGATCCGGCCGCGCCGGTCGTGGCCCAGCAGACTCTCGATTGCGCCGGTCTGTTGGTCGTGCCAGGGTTGATCGACTTTCATGTGCATGTCTTTCCGGGAGTCAGCAACTTTGGCGTTGATCCCGACGAGACGTGTTTGGCTCGCGGAGTGACGACGGTGCTGGATTTCGGCACGGCGGGTGGGTTGATCTTCGATGGCTTTCGGCGGTTTGTGATCGACACGGCGAAGACGCGCGTCAAAGCGCTGATGCTGATTGCCGGGCAGGGGCTGATCAGCAGCAACGACACAAAACCGGCGCTCGGTGAGTTGTGGGATATCGCGTACTGCGACGTCGAAGGCTGCGTCGAAGCGGTCGAGAAGCATCGCGATTGCGTGGCCGGCATCAAGGTGCGTTGCATGGACAACATCTCGAACGGCGGCAAGAACGAGGCGGAGGGTTTACGGCGTGCCCGGTTGGCGGCCGATGCGACGAAACTGCCTCTGGTCGTACATCCGGCGAACTCATCGCTGCGGATCGAGCATCTTTTCGAGACGTTGCGCAGCGGCGATGTGATGACTCACTGTTATCACGACAAGAACTGCAAGCTGGTTGATGATCACACGCAGGTCTGCTCGATCGTCCGCGAGAAACAGCGTGAGGGGGTGCTGCTCGACGTCGGCCACGGCTCCGGCAGTTTCGCATGGCGCGTCACGCGAGCGATGCTCGACCAAGGCGTCCTGCCCGATTTCCTCGGCAGCGACTTGCACACCTACAACGTGCATGGCCCGGTGTTCGATTTGGTCACGACGCTCAGCAAGTTCCTGCATCTGGGCATGAGCGTTCCGGAAATCATCCGTCGCTCGACGACAACGTGTGCGGCGTGGCTCGGCATGGCGGACGAAATCGGGACGCTCAAGCCCGGAGCGTGCGCGGACATCACCGTGCTGGATATCGTCGATGGCGAGTTTCCACTGACGGACTCAGAAGGCGTAACCGAGATCGGTCGGCGAAGCTTCGAGGTGCGGCACTGCTTCCGTGCGGGACGACGAATCGGGACGCTGCCAAAGCACTAACCGTGATTATTCATGGCCTACTCATCGGGGAGAGCCGCGTGCTGCGATGTAACCCGAAGCGTCAGCGAGGGAGTTTGTGATGACTCCCTCGTTGACGCTTCGGGTTACATCGCGGCCATGAATAATCTGAGCTAACCCAACGCGCAAGCGAGGGCGGGTTCACCCTTCGCCTCGCTTCCGCGTCGGGTTAGTGTGTCGCTCACGCGAGCACATCCCAGATCGGTTCGCCGCCGTGTGCGATGTGGGTCGGGCGGTTGAGACGATCCGGGACGGTCAGGTGCGGGTCGATGCCGAGCAACTGATAAATCGTGGCAACGATGTCAGCCGGCGAGACCGGATGGCTGATGGGATATGCGGCTTGCTTGTCGCTCTCTCCGAAAACGCATCCGCGCTTCACGCCGCCGCCGGTGAGCAAACTGAAACCGCACTGCGGCCAATGGTCTCGGCCAGCCTTCCCGTTGACTCTGGGCGAACGGCCCATCTCGCCCATCACGATCACCAGCGTGGAGTCCAGCAAGCCGCGCGAGTCGAGGTCTTCGACCAGCGCGGGGTACGCTCGATCGAGGATCGGCAGGTTGCATTGTTTGAGCATTCCGAAATTGTTCTCGTGCATGTCATAGGAATGACCATTGTTGCCGAAGATTTCCGCGTGGACGCTGATGAACGGCACGCCGACTTCGACCAACCGCCGCGCGACCAGCAAACTCGATCCGCTCAAAGTGCGGCCATATTGGTCGCGTGTGGCATCTGACTCGCGAGACAGATCAAACGCCTCGCGCGTCTTGCTGGTGATGAGCATGTCGAACGCGCGCTGCTGAAAATGACTCAGGCGGTCGAGCGATCCTGATTGGCGGGTCGTCTCGAACTGCGTGTCGAGTTGTTCGAGCATCGAACGCCGCCGATCCAAACGGTTGATCGTGATGCCGGGCAATTCTTCGAGCGACGGCAGCTTCGGTTCGCCCATCGGGATCACCGGATCGTAGTGCGCGAATTTCGGTTCGCGGTCAAACTTCGGCTGGCACACGCTGAAGAGCGGGTCGTACTGATTGCCGAGGAACCCGCCGTACGGGCCGGGGCGACGGATGCCGGGATAATTCACGCTCTCGCCCCAACCGGGATAACACGGCATGCAAACCGCACCCGGCATGTCGCGCGGTCCCATCTTGAGATACTGACAGACCGCACCGACATCGGGCGGGTCGGTTGGCTCCGGCCGCAACTGATCGAATCGGCCGCCGCTGAATCCGGTCAGAACGTTGAGCGGATTGTGAGCGTTGTAGCCGTGCGTCACCGACCGAATCAGACACGCCTTGTGCATGACCTTTGCCGTGTTCGGCATGTGCTCGCAAATATGCAGGCCCGGCAGCGACGTGCTGATCGGCTGAAACTCGCCGCGGACTTCGACCGGCGCGTCCGGTTTCATATCCAGCATGTCCTGCTGACTAGGCCCACCAAGCAAATTGAACAGGATGACGGACTTCGCTTTGCCGATCCGCGTCGAGGGATTTGATTCCGCCGCGCTGAGCAATCGCGGCAAGCTCATCCCCGCGAACAGCGAAAGACCGCCGACTCGCATTGCCTCGCGGCGAGAGACTCCATCACACAGTTTTCCGGATTGGCCAAGCACGCTGAGCATGACTCGATCTCCAGGGATTGCATTTCGGCGACTGCGGAAACACTTTACTCATCGACTATCCAGAGCCAAAGCCCAAAGCCGACTTTCGTAGCCTGACTCTCCGAGTCGGGTGTTTTCTTGCAGACGTCCCGACTCGGAGAGTCAGGCTACGGACCTCTCAAATGAAGGACTTAATCGTGCCTCAAAGTTGTTCGACACCGCGCGTCCCTCCGCTGGCGGGCTTGTGTGATTTCGAGGCGGCTCAGCGGCCGGGGATGTCGGTCGAGGAGTGCGTGTCGTGGCACAAGCGGAACCACTACGTCCTCAAGCGGCTGTTTGAATTGCTGACCGCTCGGATCACGGCCGAGCCGCTTTACGAACTCAAGACCGCGTTCAGCCATCACGCCTATTTGTGTGCCGAGCATGTGACCGCGTTGCGGACTCGCGTCGGCGAGATGCGCGAGCCGCCGCTGGGCTTAGAAAACGTGCCGCATCCGGCGCTGGAATTGTTGTGCAATGAAGTGCTGTGTGCTCCGACGACCGAGGCGTTGTTGTGGGGAGCCTACGGCGTACTGGTGCCGGCACTGATCGACTCGTTCGAGTGCTACATGGCGACCACGAATCCGTTGGCGGATGCCCCCTCGGTACGAGTCGCTCGATTCGCACTGTTGGAATTGCACGACATTCATGAATTCGGCCGGGCGGCGACCTCAGCGTTTGAGGCGACCGCCGAAACTCTTGCCTGGGTGGTCTCTCTCGGTGATTGTCTGTCAGTGGCGGGCGGACTGTCCGGTCGGCAAGCGGTGACATCGGTTGAAGTGCGATCGACATTTTCTGCCAAGCCGTTTGAGTTTGATCCGGTTCCGAAGCGGGATGCTCGTTTCCAAGATTCATTCAACGGCGGCGTGAACCCGGAAGCGTTCTTGTATGACGAGCGATTCGCACCGCGCGACAAGGTGCTGATGCTGTTTTACAAACGGCTGCGTGAGATTGACGTGCCGGAGATGATGGCCAGCATCATCCATCAGACGCCGGGGAAGCCGTGGAAGTATTACCGTGACCTGTCCCGGCAACTGTGGGATGAAGCTCGGCACGCGATGCTCGGTGAGGTGGGCTTCGTCAGCCAGGGGATCGACTGGTCGAGCATCCCGATCAACTTCACCTGGTCACGGAATCTCAACACGCAGCTTGGGCCGCGCGATCGACATGCCGTGCTGTACTTCATCGAGCAAGGTCTCATGCCGCGTAACGGAAAGCGTTATGAATGGGAGGTCGCGACGCAGTCGGACATCCCGTTGGCCAAGCTGATTCAGG
The DNA here is from genome assembly GCA_945893045.1 of Planctomyces sp. SH-PL62. Taxonomy (GTDB): domain Bacteria; phylum Planctomycetota; class Planctomycetia; order Planctomycetales; family Planctomycetaceae; genus SXKJ01. The sequence continues at coordinate 32,134 of CAMDEA010000064.1, read as the reverse complement.
ATTTCGATTGGGCGGACGAGGTGTTGCACTCGCAGATCGGCCGCGAGTGGTACGTCACCGAGTTTCCCAACCTCAACACGGCGCTGAGCTATGGCGACCGGTGCTGGTCCACGATTCTGAGTCAGTGGCAGTACTACCTCGACGAGGGGCTGACTCAGCATCGCAACTGGTGGCCGGAGCTGTATCGCGCGGCGTGCGATCGATGGGGAGTGACGCCTGATCCGGCGGCGCTGGCGTTTGACCAGACCTATGCGGACGTTCGTGCGGATTTGAAGTCGATCAGTGGTTCGGCTTGATGGAAGCGAGACCCCATCCGGCTTGTCCGGATGGTGAATCTGATGGCCGGCTAGCCCCGGAGACCCCTCCTTGAGTTTCCTGTTTTTCTGCGATCCGCCGCCTCCGGCGGCGGATCGCAGAAAAACAGGGAGTGAGATGTTCGCGGTTAGCTCGCCATCGTCTTCACCATCCGGGCAAGCCGGATGGGGTCGATTCAGAAAAACTGCGGTTCGTATTCACCTGACGAGTCGAGCCGCTGCGAAACCGACAAAGCCGGCAGCTTCTTGTGCCGGCTCGAAGCCAACCGCGGAAACCGAGAGTTGTCTGCGACTGCGGTCCCGTCGGCTGCCGACAGACATTCGGAGGTCATGCGGTTCCCGATCCGGTTATGCCAGGTTTTCCTTTGGCAGCGGGCGTTCGCTCCGGTTAAGTTCTCCCCGTCTGGGCCTCGTGGTTCGCCGACATTCAGGGAATCAACCTCGAAGGATCCCTCTGTGATCGCTGTGCTCAAACAGATTTGTTCGCTGGATCGGCTCGCGCGAATGGTCGTGCGTCTGCGGATTCGATTCGTGGCGGCGATGCGGCGTGCGGAATGTCCCGCGTGGCTGAAAGATTCCTCTGGCCGAGCACTCGCAGTGTCGCTGTTGTTGCATCTGAGCCTGCTGGCGTGCGCGGCGTTTTCGTGTTTGCCGGAGTCGGGGAGTTCTTCGGAAGCGATTCTGGAGACCAGTTGGGCGAACGCGGCCGACGGGAATTCGGCACCGATTGAAATTGTCGCCGGAGAGGCCGCGGCACCGTCGAACGAAGATGGCGGCTCAGTCGGTGGTTTCCTGCCGGAGTTCCGGCCTCTGGAAGCGGACGTTCCCAACCCGATCACGTCGGCCTTGGCGAGTTTGAATTTGGAGGCGGCCGCGAACTCCGATCTCGCGAAAACGGTGGGAGCGCCGGTCAATCCGATCGGGCCGGGCTTCGGACGTGGGCAAGGGCAGGGGAGTGGCAACGGAAAGGGAAACGGCAAACGCGGGGGCGATGGCAAATCGTTCTTCGGAATGGCGGCAGAAGGGAAGACGTTCGTGTATGTGGTGGATTGCTCGCTGAGCATGAATCATCCGCATGACAGCGAAGCCAAGACGCGGTTTGGCCGGTTGAAGCTGGAGCTGATCAACTCGGTTTCGCAACTGAAGGCGGACCAAAGTTTCTTCATCATCTTCTTCAATCACGAGGCGATCCCGATGCCGGCCGATCATCTGGTGTCGGCGGTGCCTGAGAACTTGCGGCACTACCTGGGTTGGATGGAGCAAGTGCCGGCCCGTGGGGACACCGATCCGACCGCCGCGTTGCAGTTGGCTCTGCGGCTGCGTCCCGACGTGATCTATTTTCTGACCGACGGTTGCTTCAGCCGGGATGCCAACGACATCGTGCAAGCGATTCAGCAGCCGAAGACGGTCATTCACACGTTTGCGTTTGAGCCGTGGCTCACGAACAAGGAACAGGCCGGCCTGGAACTGATCCGTCAAAAGAAGGTGAGCGCGGCCATGAACAAGCTCGGCGAAGCGACCTATCGCCGCACCCGCGAGATTTTCGTCGCCGAGCAAGTCCTGCAAGGTTTGGCAGAACACAACGGCGGAAAATATCACGTCATTCAGTAGGTCTGCGATCTCAGCATTGCAGCGAAGGGGTGAATTGCGTGAATAAATGGAACATCCCCGAATGGCTCGAGCGAGAGGTCATCAAGCGGGACCGATGCTGTGTCTATTGCGGCGTCGAGTTTGTCGATGCGAACGCGACAAGACGGCTACAGCCATCTTGGGAGCACATCATCAATGACGTGCGGATCGTCAAACGAGAGAACATTGCCCGATGCTGTATCTCGTGCAACGCGAGCAAAGGTGCCAAGGAACTCAAAGATTGGCTTGAATCGAAGTACTGTAGAACTCGTGGAATTACGGCGGAGTCCGTTGCGGCGGTTGTCAGAGCCGTTCTCGACTGTCGTGCGAGCGCAGATGTGCCGTGCGCCTAGATGCCGCAGTGTGATTGTCAGTTCTGTTGGGCTGCGAGGTTGCGCATTTTTCGGCCCGAAGGGTCGAGACTCGATAGCCCAGGGCGCAGCCCTGGGAAACGGACACGCACGAAAGTGAAAAGGCCCAACGGGCCGTGACTCAACGAAAGAGCCAATCATGCCGCAATCATTGGCCAATGCGCTGTTGCATGTCGTCTTCAGCACCAAACATCGGACACCGTTTCTCAACACCCCCGAACTCCGCGGGACGATGACCGGATATTTGGTCGGCACGTTGCAGAACATCGATTGTCCGTCTCTCATCGTTGGTGTCGTGGAAGATCACGTTCACATTCTCTGCAATCTCAGCCGCACGATCACGATTGCGAAATTCGTCGAGGAACTCAAAACCAGCTCTTCGGCGCGCATCAAAGAAGAAGGTGCGGCGGTGAAAGACTTCTATTGGCAGAACGGATACGGCGCGTTCTCCGTGAGCCAGTCCAACGTGGAGGTCGTGAAGACCTACATCGCCAATCAGGAAGAGCATCATCGCACGGTGACGTTTCAAGAGGAGTATCGACGGTTCTTGGAACGTCACGGCCTCGCATGGGATGAACGGTATGTGTGGGATTGAGGACGAGTCACGGCCCTTTGGGCCTTCAAGTTTCAAGTTCGATCCGCTCCCCAGGGCTGCGCCCTGGGCTATCGAGTGTTGCCCCGTTGGGGCAAAGGCTGGGCTATCGAGTTTTGCCCCGTTGGGGCAGAGGCCCGAAACAAAACACACGCGAATTGGACGTCAAAATAACTGCGTTAAGGCAAAACTTGTCGTCACCTTACCGCTCGGCTACGCCAGGATTTCATGAATCGGTTTGCCGTGGTCGATGTCGAGCCGTTTGCGTCCCGGCACTTCGAGTTGCCGCGAGTCGAGGCCGAGTTGGTGCAGGATCGTGGCGTGGATGTCGGTGACGTAGTGCCGGTGCTCGACGGCGTGGAAGCCGATCTCGTCGGTGGCTCCGTGAACGATCCCGCCCTTGATGCCGCCGCCAGCCAGCCACACGGAGAAGCCGTAGATGTGATGATCGCGGCCGTCCGCCCCTTGGGTGCCCGGAGTGCGGCCGAACTCACTGGCGAACAACACGAGCGTCGAATCCAGCAGCCCGCGCTGCTTGAGATCCTTGAGCAATCCGGCGATCGGTTTGTCGACCGCTTGGAAGTTCCGCGAATGATTGGCCTTTAAGCCGCCGTGAGCGTCCCAAACTCCCGCTCCGCCGGCTCCGTGCTGCACTTGGATGAACCGCACGCCCCGTTCGATGAACCGTCGCGTGGCGAGCATCTGCATTCCGAAATCGCGCGTCGCCGGATCGTCGAGGCCGTACAGATCCTGCGTGGCTTTCGTCTCGACGCTGAAGTTCATGGTGTCGGGCACCGATGTCTGCATCCGAAACGCCAACTCGTAGGCTTTGATCCGAGCCAGCAGCGCCGGGTCGTTGGGGTACTCGACCGCCTTGAGCTGATTCAAGCGGCCGACAAGCTCGAAGCCGATCTGTTGTTCTTCGACGCTCAGGTCTTTCGCCGGCTTGCCATAGTCGAGCGGATTGTTGGGATCGACTCGCACTGGCACCGCATCGTGAGCCGGGCCGAGGTAGTGCCCGTCCTTCGCGTTCCAGTATTCGCGATTGCCCAGCGAGAGGAACTGTGGCAAGTTGTCATTCAGCGATCCGAGTCCGTAATGCACCCAAGCTCCGAGCGTCGGGTACTCACCGTCGAGCATGTGCCGGCCGGAGTGAAACTGCGTTTGAGCACCGTGGTTGTCGTCAGTCGTGAACATGGACCGCACGACCGCGATGTCGTCGATGCACTCGCCGACGTGCGGCACCCAATCGCTCAGCTCAATGCCGCTCTCGCCGTACTTCCGAAAGCCAACCTGCAACGGATACAGCTTGTTCCGCTGCTGCCCGTTCGCGTCATTGATGACCGTCACACGAGCCAGTTTGAGTTTCTCCGGATTCTGCACGTCCTTATGCGGCGTCTCGCTGATCGACATGCCGGCATATTTCGTCAGCTCCGGCTTAGGATCGAACGACTCCGCCTGCGAAACTCCGCCGTTCATGAACAGCCACACAACGCTCTTGGCCTTGGGCGTGAAGTGCGGTCGCCCATCCGGAGGCCGCCAATCCGGAACCGCCTCGGCTCGCAAGACACGGTTTTGAGCCAGCATCGCTCCTAGAGCGAGGCCGGTGAAGCCCATGCCGACATCCGACAAGAAGGCTCGGCGATGAATCCCACAATGACCGCGATTGTCGTGACCTGATTGCATGACAGAACTCCTCGATGGCGGTTCGTTATTCGGCGAGGCTGGAGGAGGCATGAAAACAATTCAACCTTCAAATGTCTTTCGATAGGCACAAACGACACGGTAGTAGTCTCGCTGCGAGCTTGCGCAGGCTGATTCATATTCCCAGGATATCCGATCGGCCGGTGCATCATTGAGAACGGTCCGAAATGCCGCCCCTCCTGCAGGGCTTGCTGAAACACAAGGTGCCGATCTTCGTCGTCCACGGCGATGGCGACGCGGCTGTGCCATACGATGAAAACACGCGAATCCTGAAGGAACACTACGAAGCCGGCGGTGGCCCGATCACCGTGAAGCTGATCCCCGGCGAAGGCCACAAGGTCTCGCCGTCGTTTTTCGAGTGCGCAGAGCTGATCGAATTCGTGTTGAAGCAGGCGAAAGCCACCGCCGAGTAGAATCGGCGTCTGCCGACTGCCAGGCAGTTTCTATTTCGCGTCGAAAAGCTGAACCGGGTTGATTTTGAACTGCAACATCTTGGCGGTTTCTCGGCCGTTGTCGCCTCCTTTGCGTTGCAGGGTGATGCGGCCGATTTTCAGGTTGCCGGCTTTGGTGAGCTCCACCGGGCCGTCGCTGTAAAACTTGATCGCATCGGCAGACGATCGAATGACCCACTTGGGTTTGTCGGTCGCCTTGTGTGCGACCATCATCCAGCCGGCGGCGTGAAGGCCGTCACCGGCGAGCAGGTCGGAAACAATCTCGTCTTTGTTCGCGGTGAAGAAATCCACAACAGCCAGTCGAGCATTCTGGTCCAGTTCATCCAGATACATTCGCCTCTTATCACGGCTGGATTCGCGCGGCGGCGTCTCACCGACGAACAACTTCAATGCTTCAACGGCATCCGGCGGCATCTTCCACATTGTCGCGTATGTCTTTAGCCAGCGTTTGTCGATCTGGTTGAAACCGTTCGGACTGCTGACGAGCTTGATGGAAATCCGTTCGACTTGTTCGCTGGATTTTGTTTTGACGGTCACTTCGACGTCCGCTTTTTCGCCATGCGGCTTTGACGCCAAGACGCTCTTCACATCGGCAAACTGATGATTCATCGCCTCAAGCCATGCGCGAGCATCCGCGTCGGTCATCCAGTTGTTGAACTTGTCCCGGATTTCATCCTCGTTCTGGAACCCTCCTTTTGCCGTCTTCGAACCTAGCTCGACCTTCGCTGCGTCTGCATCTCGTGCTGCAACCACGCCGCCGGGAAGCAGCAGGAGGAGGAAAACTACGACAAGTTGCTTCATGGCAATGCTCACTACAATGTTTGTTTTTCGACCATGAGATCGTAATGAGAAATAGCACGACGCGCCAGCGAGTGGAGCGGCTTCAAACCACTTGCTGGCGCGTCGTGCTGGTATCAGGGGGACTATCGTCCCGATGAGGCAAACCGGTTGGGCTTTCCGAAGCGACGGGGCCGTTTCGGGCCACGGCCTGGTGGGCCACCGAATTCACCGTTGGGGGTTTCCGGACGACGCGGTGCGCTGTTTGGTCGGCGAGCCGAGTGATTCGCGGGCGGGCCATTGTCGCTGAAGGCTCGGCGTGGTTGGACAACGGCAGCGGTCTGTGGCAACGAGTCGTTGCCTCGTGTGGCTCGACGATCATCGGCGTGGCCGGTGGCGTGAGCTTGGCGAGGAGGCTCGGACGCAAATGCTGGCAGATCGTGACGCTGTTCCAGTCGCTGGCGAATCAATCGCTCGATCGACGTCAGCAGGCCGCGTTCTTCTGGCGAGCAAAACGAGATGGCGATGCCACTGGCTCCCGCGCGGGCCGTGCGGCCGATGCGGTGGACGTAGTTGTCGATTTCCAGTGGCAGGTCGTAGTTGATGACGTGTGTGATGAGGTCCACGTCGATGCCGCGCGAGGCGATGTCGGTCGCGACCAGCACGCTTGTGCGTCCGGATTTGAAGTTCGTCAATGCTCGCTGCCGTTGCGACTGCGAACGGTTCGCGTGAATCGCGTCGGCCGAGAAATTGGAATCTTCCAGCATGCGCACGACTTTGTCGGCACCATGCTTGGTCTTGGTGAAGACCAGCGTCCGAGTCACACCCTCTTGCCGCAGCAGATGCCGCAGCAGGCGGACCTTGTTCGGCTTCTCGACGAAGTAGACCGACTGTTGCACACGCTCGGCGGTGGTCGCCACCGGAGTGATCTCGACCCGCTGCGGATGGCACAGCATGGAGTCGGCCAGTTGGCGGACATCGTTCGGCATCGTCGCGGAGAAGAACAGCGTCTGTCGCTCTTTCGGCACGTCGGCCACGATACGTCGCACACTTTGCAGGAAGCCCATGTCGAGCATTCGATCGGCTTCATCAAGCACCAGCACTTCGACGTGGCTGAGGTCGATGAAGCCTTGCTCGCGCAGGTCCAGCAGCCGGCCGGGAGTCGCGACGAGAATGTCGATTCCCGCTCGCAGTTCCTTCACTTGGTGATACTGGCTGACCCCTCCAAACACGACGAGTTGCCGCAGGCCGGAGCCTTGGCCATACGTCGCGAAGCTCTCGCTGATCTGCACGGCCAGCTCGCGAGTCGGTGACAACACCAGCACGCGAATCTTGCGACGATCACCGCGACCTTGCGGCTGACGATTCGATTGCAGCAGTCGATGCAGAATCGGCAGCGCAAACGCCGCCGTCTTGCCTGTCCCCGTTTGAGCGACTCCCAGCAGATCGCAGCCGCTGATCACCAGCGGAATGGCTTGCGCCTGAATCGGAGTCGGAATTTTATACCCAGCCGTTTCCACGGCACGCACGATTGGCTCGGCCAATCCCAGTTCAGAAAACTTCAAAACACTCTCCATAAAAAGTTGGCCGCCGAGGTGACTCGTTATGAGTGGAGTCGGCGAGGACCGCGCACAGACTCAACAGAGAATCCGCATCACGGCCAATTGGCGGCTGCTCGAGCGGCGTCTTGCGATCGTCCGCGTGCGAGCGAATCAAAAATCCAGGATGAGATGTCTGACGGTTCCCGTCAGCTCCACGCCATCAAACCTAGTCGAGTCCGATGGCGGAAATCACTTTCATCATCCACTGGATTCGGCGGGCAATGCCCGAAGTGCGGGGACTCTAGTGGCGAAGGCTCAGATCCGCCAGACGGTTTCGGAAGCAATCTGTCGAGACGAGAGGTTTAACCGCAACGCTATCGGCGTGCGCGGAAGTCGTTTCGCCTTCACGCCCACGCCGATGGCGTTGAGGTTAAACATGGCGGCTACGGCCATAGCTGCCACGCTGTCACGACCGTGCCGAGCAGCAAGCAGTAATACGCGAACCAGTGCAGTTGCCGTTGCGTGACGATGCGGATCAGAAACCGCAGCGCGGCGATGCCGACCGCAAACGAGATCACCGTTCCGAACAGCAATTGACCGATTGCCAAACTATTCGAGTGCCGCATTGCGAGCCCCTTGAGCAGCACGACTCCACCTACGGCTGGGACAGACAACAAAAACGAGAACGTCGTCGCGGCGTGGCGAGTCAGCCCGACCATCAGTCCTCCTGCGATCGTGCTGCCTGAGCGAGAGATTCCCGGCAACAGAGCCAGCGTCTGAAAGCAACCGACCGCCAGAGCGTGTGGCCACTTCATCTGGTCGAGTTCCAGCAAACTAATCTCCAGGCGTTGGCCCGCGAATAGAAAGGTCGCCGTGATGAACAGCCCCAAGCCGACCAACAACGGCGAGACCAAGGTCTGCTCAAGCCAGTCTTTGAAAACCAGGCCGACCACCGCGACCGGAATGCTGCCGATGATCACGTTGAGCAGCAGTCGATGACGCTTTCGCAAGGACCACAGGTCTTGCCAGTAGACAACGATCGTGGCCAGCAGCGTTCCGAGATGCAGTCCGACAATCAGCTCGATTGTTTCCTTCGAGGTCGCTGTCGTGCCAAACCAGCGTTCGAGCAGCTTGCCGACGAGAATCAAATGTGACTTCGAGCTGATCGGCAGGAACTCGGTGATTCCCTGCACGACACCTTGAATCAACGTCTGCCAAAGTTGAGCACCATCCATGAGAAGCTCGCGAAACGTGGGGCACGTTTTCAACGTGCCCGAATCCTAACCGTAGTCCGGACGCCCACGTCCGGACATTCACCGGCACGTTAAAAACGTGCCCCACGAAGAGCGCGGACGGTAGCAGTCACTCGCAAATGGGTCGAGGCGATCTTGTCGTTCCCCGTGGCTCACCAAACTCGTTCTAGGATCGCGAGCAGTGCATCATCGCTCACGTCGCACGGATTGCCGTCCATGCTGTTGCCGCGCGAGCCTTTGGCCAAAGCCGGAAGCTGCTCGCGGGAGACGCCGAGTTCCGACAACCGTTGCGGAATTCTGAATCGCTGATTGAGCGACTGAACCACGTCCTGAAAGTGGATCAATGCCAGATCATCAGAGCACTTTTCGTCGGATGAAGGCGAGGCTGGCTTGCCGCGAAGCCATTGATCGCAGTGCCGGCCGAGCTGTGCAAGATCCGCCTTCGCGACCTCGCGATTCAATGACAACGCACTTGGTAGCATCACAGCGCAGGCGAGGCCATGCGGCACTTTCGCTTGGATACCCAGCGAAGCGGCGACTCCGTGAGCAAAGCCAAGCCCCGAATTCGCCAACGCGATTCCCGACAACAGTGCCGCGTGGGACATTGCTTCTCGTGAAGCACGGTGGGTGAGGTCGCAGGACAATTTGAACATGGCAGGGATCGCGAGCTCTAAACCTTGCCAGCACAGCGCTCGTGGGATCGGCTTCGCTCGGCGAGAGATCAGGCTCTCGATCAACTGCGTGATCGCGTCCATGCCGGTGTAAGCGGTAATGTTGCGCGGCAGACTGACGGTCAATTCGGGATCGACGAGCACGACCTTTGGAATCATCAAATCGGATCGCAAACTTTTCTTAAACGGCGGATCGTAGGACGAGATCACGGCATTCTTCGTCGCCTCGGTGCCTGTTCCGGCCGTCGTTGGCATGGCCAGCAAGGGCAGGGGAGGGCGGTCGATTTTCAATCCTTTGCCGACCCCTTCCAGAAAATCGAGCACGCTGGTCCCGTGAGTGTTCGTCGCCATCGCGGAGACCGCTTTTGCCAAGTCGATGGCGGAACCGCCGCCGATGGCGATCAGTAGGTCTCCCTCTCGCACTCCAATGTCGCGCAGTCGCGTCGTCGCTGCATCAACGTCCGCGACTTCCGGCTCACGCGTCTGCGTCGCCAAGCGTTCGACGGTCACTCCGGCGTTGGTCAGTAATCGACTCAACTCGTCCAGCGTGCCGTTCGCGTCGAGCGTGCGCGAACCGCTGACGATAAATGCTCGCGAACCCAGCGACTTGGCGAGCGTGCCGATTTCCGATCGCCGGCCCCAGCCGAAGACGATGCGCTGCGGTGCGAAGAAGTCGTAGGGCGTGAGCATGGATCGAAGTCGAACCCGTAGCCACGTTCGCCAGAACGTGGGGAATGCGGCGAACACCCACGTTCTGGCGAACGTGGCTACAAGACTACCACTTCCAATGCGATCGCAGGTCGGCGTTGACGACGGAGCCTTCCGGCCATTCGTTGCGGCTGAGTTTGACGATGCAGGTCGCGTTCTCGATCCCCATGTCTTCCGAGCTGCGCGTATCGGTCCCACCCAGATGCGGGCTGAGCACCACGTTGTCGAGATGGATCAGCGGATTCGTCGGCAGCATTGGTTCTTGCTCAAAGACGTCGAGACCGGCTCCGCTCAGATGGCCGGATTGCAGCGTGGCGAGCAAATCTTTCTCGACGACCAATCCGCCGCGAGCCGTGTTGATGAACGCGCTGCCGGGCTTCATCTTCGCGAAGAACGCCGCGTTGCACAGACCGCGCGTCTGGTCGTTCAGCGGGCAGTGCAGGCTGACGAAGTCCGATTGAGCGAGCAGTTCATCCAGGCCGATGAGCGTCAAGCCATGCTTGGCGACGAAGTCGCGATCGGGATACGTCTCATGCACGAGCACCTTGAGGCCGAGCGCAACGCAACGGACGGCGGTTGATCGGCCGATCCGTCCCAGGCCGACTAGCCCCATCGTGCGGCCACGCACGGGAGCGGTTAGTGTTTGGACCCAGCGACCAGCTCGCAGCGTGCGGTCGTTGAGGGCGACGTTCTTCGTGATGCCGAACAGCATTGCCAGCGTTTGCTCGGCGACCGCCTCGTGGTTCGAGTTCGGCGTAATCGTGACGGCGACGTTGTGCTCGGTCGCGGCAGCGATATCGACACGGTCGAAGCCCACGCCGGCGCGGGCGATGACTCGCAAGCTGGGGGACGCTTCGATGACTTTGCGAGTCAGATGCTCGCCGCCGGCAATGAGGGCGACGCAATCCCGCAGTTCCTCGATCGTTTCCGATTCGGGGCCGAGTCCGCGGGTGATGATTGGGTTTTTCGGGTAGCGAACCTCGAACCCCGCGTCGCGCAGGATGCGGGCATACGAAACCTCCGGCTTGTTGAGAAACGCTTCCGGAGTGATGAGCACTGTGGGCATGGTGTACTTTCTGTTGGTGGGAGCGAATGACCGGTCGGATGTTAAGCCAATCGGCCGAGCGGTTGCGACCGTCCCGGCGAGTGCCCATCATCCGTGGGGCAGGTTTTCAACCTGCCCGTCCAGCCCGTCAACAACTACCGACGGGCAGGTTGAAAACCTGCCCCACGAAAGAGCGTTCATGGAAATTCTGCCGGCGATTGATCTGCGAGACGGCAAGTGTGTCCGTCTGCGACAAGGGGACTACGCTCAAGAGACGATCTTCGGCGATGATCCGACCGAGATGGCACGGCGCTGGGCGAGCGAGGGGACGCGGTGGCTGCATCTCGTCGATCTGGACGGCGCGAAAGCGGGACGCCCGGTGAATCATGAAGTCGTGCGTCGCATTGTGCAGGCGAGCGGCGTGAAGTGCGAACTTGGCGGAGGCATCCGCGACGAAGCGGCGATTCGATTGATGCTCGATGACGTCGGCGTCGAGCGAGTCATCATTGGCACGCAAGCTCTCAAGCAGCCGGAATGGTTTCGCGAGATGGCTCAACGTTGGCCAGGCCGATTGGTGCTCGGCATCGACGCTCGTGACGGCATGGTCGCGACGGAAGGTTGGCTGGATGTGTCGAAGACTTCCGCCATCGAGTTGGCGAAGTCGTATGCCGGCCTCGATCTGGCGGCAGTCGTTTACACGAACATCGCCAACGACGGCATGATGCAAGGCGTCGATGAAGGGACGATTCGCGACATGATCGCGTTGACGGAACTCGGCCTCCCGGTCATCGCCTCCGGTGGAGTGACGACGTTGCGCGATGTCGAACGCCTCGCCGAAGTCAGCCGAGAGCATCCGAAATTGATTGGTGCGATAATTGGGCGAGCGATTTACGAAGGGACGATTCGCGTTGCAGACGCGATCAGGTTGGTTGATCGGCCGTAAGCTGTTGGCTGAAAGCTGATGGCTGTTATCTCAACCGATTCGGCGTTTTATTGGCATCGGCGTTTCAAAGGTGTGATAACAGCCAACAGCTTTCGGCCATCAGCCGTCAGCCGGAGGGAGGCAAGTTCATGCGACAGGACATCTCTCGACGTCAGTTTGTGTCGGCCGTCACGGCAGCGATTGGATTCGGAGCGTCGTTGGCTGCTGCCGCTGATTCGCCGTACAAGCCGCTCGACGATTTGATGGCCGGATTTCTCGATAGGCACAAGCTGCCCGGAGCTTCGTTAGCGGTCGGGCGCGGTGGGCGAGTGCTGTACGCTCGCGGGTTTGGTTGGGCGGATGTGGAAGCGAAGAAGCCGGTGCAGCCGGACAGCTTGTTTCGGTTGGCGAGCATTTCGAAGTCGATCACCGCCGTGGCCGTGATGCGAGCGGTCGAGCAAGGCTGTTTGTCGCTGGATGACAAGATCCTGCCGTGGCTCGGCGAACTGGTCTCGTCTGAGATTCCAGATGCTCGTTGGCGAGACATCACGCTGCGACATTTGCTGCAACACACCGGCGGTTGGGATCGCGACAAGAGTTTCGACGCGATGTTTCGCGCGGTGCCGTTCGCGAAAGAACTCGGCGTCGAACCGCCCGCGAAGCCGGAGCACATCATTCGCGTGATGCTCAAGAAGCCGCTCGATTTCACGCCGGGCGAGAGATACGCGTATTCAAACTTCGGCTACTGCTTGCTGGGACGAGTGCTCGAACGGCTTGATGGCGTGACTTACTTCGACAGCGTGTGGCGGCGAGTCCTCTGTCCGCTCGGCCTGCGACGGTTGTGTCTCGGTCGGACGCTGAAGGAGTTCGCTCATCCCGATGAAGTGACGTACTACGGCACCGCCGGAGCGACCGGGCCGAGCGTCTTCACTCCGAATGTTGGACAACAAGTGCCGTGGCCGTATGGCGGTTGGCATCTGGAAGCGATGGATGCTCACGGCGGTTGGATCGGCAGCGCGTCGGACTTGGTTCGTTTGGCGATGTCGCTCGATCCGCAATCGTGTTGTCCGCTGTTGACCGCCGCCGGTTTGAATACGATGTGGGCGCGGCCGAGTGGTTTGGCGGGCCATGAACCGGATGGTCGTCTCAAAGAGGTGCATTACGGACTCGGCTGGTTCGTACGCACGTTGCCGCCGGGAGACAAGATCAATGTCTGGCACACCGGCTCACTCGACGGCACTTCGACGATCTTCGTTCGGCGGCACGATGGATTCTGCTGGGCCGTGCTCTTCAACAGCCGCAGCGGGTTCAACCCGGAGACGATGAAGTACGACGTGACGCCGTCAAAGGCGATTGATGGGGCGATTCATCAAGCGGTGGATGCGGTGGACTGGAAGCAAATCTAAAGAGGCTCTTGCCCCTCATCCGATTCGCGCCGGCAACAGTTGCTCGGCGTTCCGAGCAGCGGCAGAGATGCCGGCTCGAATTGCCGTGGGCATGTCGGAGCCGTGTTGCAAGGCGCAAGCGAGTCCGGCGGTGAAGCAGTCGCCGCAGCCGATGGGGTTCACGACGTTGATCGTCGGAGGCGTGAACCGGTGCCGTTCATTTTCGGACAAGGCGAAGACCTCACGCGAACCGTTTGTGACCACGATCCACTCCGCGCCTCGCGCCTGGACCTCGGACATTGCCTGCCACACTTCCTCGTGCGAGTTCAATTCGCGACCGACTGTGTGTGCGAGTTCTTCGCGATTCGGCTTGATGACCAGCGGTCGGTGCGGCAGGGCCTCCAGCAATTCCGAGCCACGAACGTCGAGGATGGCTGGGGCTCGCGTCCGGCTCAGCAGCCTTGAGTACAAGTCCGACGAAGTGCCGGCCGGCAATGACCCGGTCAGAATGACAAAGTCGATGTTTGAACTCGTCGCCTCTTCGGCGAACGCGGACTCGAAAGCCGCGAGTTCAGCGTCGGTGGCCGCCGCGGAGTTTTCCACAATCTCGGTTGTTTGCCCGGTGGCTCGGTCGAGCAGCGTCGTACAGACTCGTTGGCGAGCCAACGATTCGATCCAGCGAACATCGACGCCAAGATCGGACATGTCTTGCCGCATTGCCGTTCCCGCCGCGCCGCTGCCGATCAGTGACAAAGTCCGATGGCTCGCGCCGAGTTGAGTCAGCGTGAGGCCGACGTTCAGCACCTTGCCCGACGCGCAACAATGCACTTCGCGAGCGCGGTTGACCTCGCCGACATGCAGTCGGTCGAGGACTGCGATTTGTTGCCAAGCGGGAGTCAGGCCGGCGACGAGAATCATGGTGGTGTCCTAACCGTACCGCGACCGTGAGGGAGCGGCCTGGTCGATCGTCGGAGTCGCTCCCTCACGGTCGCGGTACGGTAGCTTCAAAAAAGTCCGCGACGTAATCGCAAACCAGTTGAAATGCCGCGAGTTCGTTGGGGCCAGCGGTCTTCTCGACAGGGCTGCGCAGCGCTGCGAGTTGGTGCTCGACTTCTTCGCGAGATAGCAGATGCAATCGTGTCGCCAAAATCGCGGCTTCGAGGACCGCGTGCTTCGCGCGGTTGAACCCGAAGACATCTCGCAGGCGGCCGACGTGAACGACTCGTGCGCGAATTTCGGTGCGGTCCTGTGTCGCGTCGAGCGATTCGATTTCGAACTCGTACCAGCGGCAGGCGGACGCGAGCACTCGGCCGGTGACTTTTTCGGCGGCGAATGTTTCCGGCGGCGTGTCGAGTTTTCCGATCGCGGCTTTTGCCAGCAGCAAGACGTCATCGACGACATGGAACACGCCTTGAGGTCGCTCTTTCAGATTGCGAAACGTCTGCGATGTCTGAAACGGACGGAGATGCAGCCAGGTCATGGACTCGTCAACGATCGGCCCCATCGGCGCGACGTTGAGTTCGCCGGCGGCGTTCAAGCTGGTGACGATGCCTTCGAGGATCATGGGGTGGCTCGGACGTGACGGGTCGGGAGTCTTTTTTAGGCCGCCAGCATTTGATAAAGCGTTCGGTGAAAAGTGACGGCGGCCTGAAAAAGACTCCCGACCCCTTCGCTGGAATGCAACTCACGCGGCTTCCGTGGCGGCCGATTCGCAGACGGCGGAGTATGACAGTTCGATATCGCCGGGTTCGTCGTTGGACTCCCGTTTCAGTTCGACTCGCATTCCGTAGGCGTACACGACCGAGACCTTCCAGCGCACGGGGTCGTCTCCGGTCGCCTCGCATTCGACTTGCGGCACGGCGGCGAACGGCGGGCTGAAGGGGACGTGAACCGAGGCGGCTCGCTGTCCGGCTGCGAACGAGACTCGGATGGCACCTTCGATTTGATCGACACCGCTGGGGAGCGATTGCCGAGTCATCCATTGTGTTGTGGAATCGTTGGAACGCTCGTCAGTGATGGGATCGAAGACGGATAAATCGGATGGAGTTGCTGGTGGTGTAGTCCGGACGCCTACGTCCGGGCATAGATCGGACGTAGGCGTCCGATCCACAGCTTCTCGCATGCCAGCGACGTCATTAACCCGACGCGTCAGCGAGGGGTCTTTGGCGACCTCCCCTCGCTGACGCGTTGGGTTAGTAAGAGTCAGCACCAACCCTGCGGCTGACAGCGCGGCGATGCCCACGAGCCAGCCGCGAGCCAAGGCCGAATCAGGGGGCAACAGCGCCACGCCGCTCAGCCACGTCGGCAACCACGCGACGGCGGCGGCGATTTGCTCGGTGCGCTTCGGCAGCGAACCACTGCGCTGTTGAAATGAAAGCCAACCAAGTCCGCTCAACATCGTCGCCAGCGAACTAACGAGCACACATGGCCCAGCCGACGAAACACTTTCGATCCCACCGGTGACGCGACGCGACAGCAGCAAGACCGTGACGACGATCAAGCTGCTCCAGATCAAGACGGCGGCTTGGCGATTCCGTTCGGCACTCGTCATGTCAGCGATCCTTCGCTGGGAGGAGGGATTGCAAATTGCAAAATGAAAATTGCAAATTTCAAATTGAAACACAGACCACAGTTGGCGTGTGTTGTTTGCCGCCGTCAATTTGCAATTTGCAATTTGCAATTTGCAATCTGCCTTTCCTAAACCCCCGCCGCACGCTTCAGCGTTTCGGCCTTGTCGGTCTTTTCCCAAGTGAAGTCCGCGTCGGTCTTGCCGAAGTGGCCGCCATGCGCGGTCTTGCGGAAGATCGGGCGGCGGAGTTGCAGAGCCTCGATGATCGACTTCGGAGTCATCGAGAAGTTGTCGCGGACGAGCGTGGAGATTTTTTCCTCGGCGATCTTGTTCGTGCCGTTTGTATCCACGCAGACGCTGACCGGTTCGGCGACGCCGATGGCATACGCGAGTTGCACTTCGCATTCGGACGCGAGTCCGGCGGCGACGATGTTCTTGGCAACGTACCGAGCCATGTACGCGGCCGAGCGATCCACCTTTGTCGGGTCTTTGCCGCTGAAGGCTCCACCGCCGTGGCGGCCCCAGCCTCCGTAGGTATCGACGATGATCTTGCGACCGGTGAGGCCACAGTCACCGTGCGGGCCGCCGACCACGAAGTTGCCGGTCGGGTTGATGTGATACTTCGTCGCCGCGGTCAGCCACTCGGCGGGGACGCTGGGGCGGATGACTTCGGCTTTGATGAAGTCGGCGATCTGAGCTTGAGTGACGCTCGCCGCGTGTTGCGTCGAGACGACGACCGCGGTGACTCCGACCGCTTTGCCGTCAAGAAACTCGACGCTGACTTGGCTCTTGCTGTCCGGGCGGAGCCAATCGACGAGTCGCTTCTGACGAACCTCGGTCAGCTTGTTGATGATGCGATGAGCCAGCGCGATTGGCACCGGCATGAATTCAGGCGTGTGGTTGCAGGCGTAGCCGAACATCAAACCCTGGTCGCCGGCTCCGTCGCGATCGACTCCCATCGCGATATCCGGGCTTTGCGAGTGCAACGCGACGAAGCAGCGGAACGTGTCGGCATCGAAGCCGACATCGACGTTGGTGTAGCCGATGTCGCGCACCACATCGCGAGCGACTTTGACGTAATCGACTTGAGCCTGCGAGGTGATCTCGCCGGCGAGCACTACCGTGTCGGTCGTGCAGAGCGTCTCGCAAGCCACGCGAGAGCGGGGATCGAGGGCGATCAAGGCGTCGAGCACGCCGTCCGAAATTTGATCCGCGACTTTGTCGGGATGTCCCATGCTGACCGATTCGCTGGTGAAGATGAAACTCGCCATGTCGCTTTGGTTCCGTCGTTTGTCTGAAAAGAACTGGCCGGTCTTTTTGCAAGGCTTCCGAACCTCAACCGGCCAAAGTTGGGCGGGATTGTAGGTGCGGCCGCGCGATGCCTCAACGCCGATCAAAGATCTGTGTCGATTGTCTCTGCCTTCATTGTTTGCCCTCCATGTTTCGCCAGCTTGCACCGGAAGCTGGCGGAAAATGACGGGCGAAAGAGGAAGGCAGGAGACTGGAGCGAATATGCGAGTCGGCATAGAACGTGTCCGACGAAGCCTTTTCAGTATGCGTTGCTAGGAGTCTGCCGCATGACGCTGTCTTTAACGCCCGATTTTGAGACGACCCTTTTTGGCCAATCACAGGCGATTCAGAGTCGTCGCACATCATGCCATGAGATGTTTGAACGCTGCCGCGGGATCGTCGTGGAACGGGAATCGAGCGTGCGGGCGTGGGTCCGCTTTGGCGGCGACGAGGTTGAACAATTGGCGCGGGATCGCGACCTCGAACTCAAGAATGGTCAGTGGCGCGGACCGTTGCATGGGATTCCGATTGGCGTGAAAGACATCTACGACGTGGCCGGCGCACCGACCGTCGCCGGTATTCCACATCGACAATCCGATCCGGCGGAACGTGACTCCTTGATGGTCGCTCGGCTGCACGAGGCGGGGGCGATCATCGTCGGCAAAACGGTGACGACGCCGTATGCGTACTTCGATCCGCCACCGACTCGCAATCCGTGGAATCTCGATCGCACACCGGGTGGCTCATCGAGCGGCTCGGCGGCGGCGGTCGCGACGGGAATGTGTCTGGGGGCGCTCGGTTCTCAGACGGGAGGATCGATCCTGCGGCCCGCTTCGTTCTGCGGCATCGCTGGTTACAAGCCGACTTTTGGATTGCTCAATCGGCGCGGCATGTTTCCGTTTGCGCCGAGCCTCGATCATCCCGGCCCGATGGCGCGGACCGTCACCGATTTGATGTTGATGATGACCGCTCTCGCTCCGCCGTACTTGCGCGAGTCGTTTCAAGCCTTGCCGAATGAACCGCTCGTCAGCGATCTCGATGATCTGCCGACCTTCCTTGTGCCCGATGGAGACGTATCGGCGAAGACAGAACCGGCGATGTCCGCCGGGCTGAATGCGGCGGTGGAAAGTTTTGGTCACGCGGGGGCGGAGATTTTCGGGTGGCAACCGGATGAACTCGAACTCCCGAAATTGTGGACTCTGCATCGCTGCGTGATGGCGGTGGAGATTGCGACGTCTCAAGAGGGTCGGTTGGCGGAATATCCTGAAGAGTTCACTCCCGCCGTGCGTGCTTTGATCGAGGAAGGATTGTTGGTTCGCTCGGTGGATTACGCGGCGGCGATTCAATTTCAACGTGCGCTGCGCCGCCGAATGTCTCGCGTGATCGGCGACTCGATCTGGTTGATGCCGGCAGCTCGCGGAGCCGCACCGACTCCTGAAACGACCGGCGATCCGTGCATGAACTCGCCGTGGAGCTTTCTTGGATTTCCAACCATTACGATCCCGATGGCGTTATCGCCGGAAGGGCTGCCGCTGGGATTGCAGTTGGTCGCGGGACCGGGACAAGACATCGAACTGTTCCGCGTGGCGCGGTGGTGTGAGTCTGTTTTGGCTCGTCGGTAATGGCGTTAGTCAAACAAAAAACGGTATTCCGGCTGTCGGCGATCGGCTGACGGCATTCGGCCGAGAGCCGATCGCTGACAGCCGGAATACCGTTTTTCAAAACCGAAAGGCGATCATGCGAATTCATCTTGGCTCTAGGTCCAACGACGTTGTTGGTGTTGCGATCGCGGCAATGTTTGTCAGTGCGGTTGTTCTGTCGGCGGAAGAGCCGCAGCCGTTGTTAGAACGCATCGACGCTCAGCGGCCGAAGTATATTGAGATCGCATCACGCATTTGGCGTTGGGCGGAGGTTGGATACAAAGAGGTGCAAAGCTCTTCGCTGCTGGCAGACGAACTCGAAGCAGCGGGCTTTGAAGTCGAACGTGGAGTCGCCGGCATCCCGACCGCCTTCGTGGCGGAGTTCGGAGCAGGCAAGCCAGTCATCGGCATCCTTGCCGAATACGACGCGCTGCCGGGTATGGAACAAGAAGCCGTGCCGGCCAAGCAACCCGTGAAATCGAACAAAGCAGGACACGCTTGCGGGCATCATCTGTTTGGGACGGCATCGACCTGGTCCGCGATCACAGTGAAGGAGGAGATGGCGGCGAAAAAGATCAAGGGGACGCTGCGGCTTTACGGCTGTCCGGCCGAAGAGGGAGGTAGCGGCAAGGTCTTCATGGTTCGCGCCGGGTTGTTCAACGACTGCGACGTCGTGTTGCACTGGCATCCGGGATCGGAGAATCGAGCCGGTCTCGAAACCAATCTGGCGAACATCAGCGGTAAGTTTCGGTTTCGAGGCAAAGCGGCTCACGCGGCGGGAGCACCGCATCAGGCGCGGTCCGCTCTCGATGCCGTGATGCTGTTCGCTCATGGTGTTGATCTGCTGCGCGAGCACGTGCCGCAGGAGACTCGGCTGCATTACGTCATCACCAACGGCGGCAACGCGCCGAACATCGTCCCAGACTTCGCCGAGGTCTACATGTACGCTCGGCATCCCGATCCGAAAATCCTGGACGGCATTTGGAGCCGCATTGAAAAGTGCGCGGAGGGCGGGGCGATTGCCACCGAAACGACGCGCTCGCTGGAACTCGTCGGCAACACGGCCAACCTGCTGCCGAATGATTCGCTCGCCAAGTTGCTCGACAAACATCTGCGAGCAATCGGCGGCGTGACGTACTCAGCGGCGGAGATCGACTTTGCGGAGAAGCTGCGTCCGAGTTTGCTGCGTCCCGAACTGCCGCCGCTGACGGAAGCGTCGCAAGTGAAGTCGGTCGGTGAAGGACAACGTTACGGATCGACCGATGTCGGTGACGTGAGTTGGGCAGTACCGACCGGTGGATTCTCGACGGCGTGCGTCTTCCCCGGAGTGCCGATGCACTCGTGGCAAGCGGTCGCGTGCGGCGGCACCGCCGTTGGCCATAAGGGCATGGTCATTGCCGCCAAGACTTTGACTTTGGCGACGCTCGAACTGCTCAACGATCCGCAGCAAGTCGCGGCCGCTCGCGAGAGCTTCGATAAACGCCGCGCGGGGAAGAGCTATCAAACTCGCTTCCCGAAGGAACAACGTCCGGCGTTGAACTATCGCGACAATGCGGTGACGGAGTAGCACGGCAAGGGGTCGGGAGTCTTTTTCATGCCGCACAAAACGTGTGAAGCAACAGAACGACGCTTGGCTGCGGCATGAAAAAGACTCCCGACCCCGTCGCGATCAACTCGCACCTAATTGCCTTTTCAGAATGTCGGGCAACGTGCTGGCAAATTGACTGCGAGGCATGACCTCCGCACCGGCGGCTTGGGCGGCTGCGAGCAACTCGACATTCACGTGCGATCCGAACGCGATGACTCGTATCGGCGTCGAGGCCGGCAACGCGGCGAAGAGGTCGGTGATCGAGGCTCGCGGAGCACTCAGGTCGAACAGCACGCAGGCGACGTCTTCGGATGCCAATCGCGTCGCCGCCATCGTGATGTTGTCGAACGCTTCGACTCGCAGGCCCAATGCTTGAGCGGTGCCGGTGACCTTGCTCGTAAAGAACAGGTCCGGAGAAATCAGCAGGCCGGTTTTGGTGTGAGGCATCTCGGTGCTACGTCACAGTTGGAATCGAGCGATGAAAATGCACGTGCTTCCAAACGCCGTTTTGCTTTTGCCAGACGCGTGTCTCTTCGCTGGCGAAGGTCTTGGGATCGCCGGTGGCTTCAACTCGCTGAGTTAAGCGGATGTACGAGACGATGGCGGTGTCGCCGATCACTCGGACGTGCGGCGAAGCCATGATCGACTGCTTCGGCCGGGTCGAGGCTTCCAGCTTGAAATAGAAATGATGGAAGTCCATGCCTTGCACGACGTGGCCCAGAGCTTCCGGCTCAAAGCAGGTCAGGCTGGGATCGCAGAGTTCGGCGTAAGCGTTCCAGTCTTGGGAGTTGATCGAATCGAGCAGCTTGCGGTTAGCATGCAGGACTTCAGCGGTGGGATCGGCCATGAGTGGTTCCTTCGGTCGTTGGTGTCGTTCAAGTGATGCGGCAGGTCGCCGCGCGGGGCGGGATGATAGGCGCAGACTAACCCGAAGCGTGAGCGAGGGCGGACGCTCCGGAGACATTGATTCCGTCGTCGTAGATCGGTGGAGCGATCGCCCTCGCTCACGCTTCGGGTTACTTACTTTTTGCCTTCACGCAGCGGAAGCCGATGGCATCGTCTCCCTCGGTGCGCGGCAGTGATCTGCGAGCGGAACTGGTCAGCTTCGAGTAGTGGTCTTTCCACGATCCGCTGCGGATCACGATCTTCTTCGCAGCGGAGTCGGTCCACGCACGGCCGTCGGTTGGTGCTCCGTCGTAGTTGTCGTGCCAATTATCTTCGACGAATTCCCAGAGGTATCCGTGGAAGTCATACAAGCCCCAGGCATTGGGTTTCTTGGCTCCGACGGGGGGATCGTTGCCGGCGGCGTTGCCCGTGTGCCAACCAAACTCGTCGAGCACAGACGCCTTGTTACCGGCGTCGCCGTCTTTGGTGGCGGAATCGCCGAAGCTGTAAACCGTCGTTGTGCCGGCACGGCAGCAGTATTCCCATTCGGCTTCGGTCGGAAGCCGGATCGTTTCGTCGTCGCCAAGCAGTTTTTCGGCTCGCAGGAGTGCGGTGATCTTGCCGCAGAAGTCGCGAGCCTCTTGCCAGGAAAACATCTCAACCGAATTACGTGGTCCTTTCCATTTGCTGGGGTTGGCTCCCATGACCGCTTCGTAGAGGTTCTGCGGAACTTCGTACATGGCGATCGCGAAGCGGTGCTTGAGCATCACTTCATGCGCCGGCTTTTCGCTGGTGGCTTGGTCGCTCCCCATGCGGAACTTGGCAGGGAACGTGATCGTGCCGTCGGCAGATTTCTCGCCGGGAGCGATCACGACGAATTCGTCGTTGAATCGTTTAAGGAGTTCGGCGGTGGTTGGCTTGGCGGTTGATTTCACGGCTTTGTCTTCGGATTGAGTCAACGGAAGAAAGACTGACAGGACGAGAGCCACGAAGGCCGATGGAGCGAAGCGAAGCATGATGTCCTTTCAAATGTGCGGTCGGGGTTCGGGTGTGCGAATTTCAGAATTTGCCGTCAAGGACTTGGAATGTAGGGAAGTCGATGACGGCAAATTCTGAAATTCGCACACCCGACCCCTTAGGTTCCGCGAGTTTGTTTCACGAGGGCAACGTATTGAGCGGCGAGGTCACGGATGCGAGCCATGTTGCCGGACTCGACAGCGGCCTTCTCGACCAGTTGGCCGCCGAGCCCGACGGCGCAGGCTCCGGCTTTGAAGAAATCGGGGAGCGTCTTCAAGTCCACTCCGCCGGTGGGCAGGATGCGGACTTGCGGCAATGGGCCGCGCAAAGCTTTCAGGTAATTCGGTCCGACGCAATCGGCCGGGAACAGCTTGACGATGTCCGCTCCCGCTTCCCAAGCGGTGACGATCTCGGTGGGCGTGAAGGCTCCGGGCATGACCAGCTTGCCGTAGCGTTTGCAGAGCTTGATGACGTCGAGATTCAGTGACGGCGAGACGATGAATTCGGCACCGGCCAGAAGTGCTGCTCGGCAAGTTTCTGGATCGAGCACTGTGCCGGCTCCGAGCAGGATTTTCTGGCCGAGGTCTTTGCGAACGGCGGCGAGGATTTCAAGCACGTTCGGAACGGTGAACGTGACTTCGATGACGTCGATGCCCCCTTCGTATAACGCTCGCGCGACATTGACTAATTGGTCGCCGGAGGTGGCTCGGATGATGGCGACGATGCCGCCGTCGAGGACTCGTTGCAGATCAGACATGGTGGCTCCTGGGTTGGGGCGGAGATGTTAGTCATGCCAACGGAAAAATCCGACCTTTGCGAAACCAGCTTTGCGATTCGTTCGGATTTCGAGTTTCGGATTTCGAGCTTTCAAACGCGGCCTTGTCGCAGTTTTGGCCGGTGCCAATAATCCGTCGCGACGAAGGATCGAGGAACTCGGTGCCGTTCGCGGGGGAGTCGAGCGTGATGTTGGCCGAGATGAAACGTCTGAGCTCCAAAACGTTGTACGACAAGTTTTCGTCGGGGGGCGGCTTTTGGTCTCTCGCATTGCTGGCCGGAGCACTGTTTCTGCTGCTGATGTTTCATCACAAAATCAAGGAATACCTGCGGCCCAAAGGACTCGCCGAGAACTCTCCGGAACAGTTGCTTTTGCAGTTTCGAGACATCCATCAACAGGGCGATTTGTCGGCCGCAGAATACAAACGCATTCGTGAGCGATTGGCGAATAAGTCCGGTGAATCGGGTCGTGCGGAGGATGCCTCACGCGGTCCCTCTGCCGATGATTCGGCGGGAAGCTCACCCGCGATTGAACAGTGATGGGCCTTCCTGAAGGGTGACGATACGGTTGGGGACTCGCTTACCCGGCGAGACTCCAGGAGACCACGGACGCTGTCTCCTCAGCAGGCGAATGATTGTTTCGCCGTCCCAAGGTGTTGAGGTTTGACCGACAGCGTTGAAGGAACCCACATGGCCTCGTCTGGAAAAGATTTTACGTCCGGCAAGCGCACTCCGACCGGCAAGAAAAACGCAAGCTGTAGTTTTTGCCGCAAGAGCTATCGCGAAGTCGGCCCACTCGTTGAAGGACCGGAAGACGTTTACGTCTGCGGCGAATGCGTCGAGCTGTGTCAGTCGATCCTCGACCAGGAACGCCGCCGCCGAGGCACCCCGCACAAACTCTTCACGAAAGTTCCGTCGCCGCGCGACATCGTGACTCATCTCGACAAGTATGTTGTCGGGCAGTCGCAGACGAAGAAAATGCTCGCCGTTGCGGTTCACAACCACTACAAGCGACTGATGCTCAACACCGATACCGACAACGATGTCGAGATCGAAAAATCAAACGTCCTGATGATCGGCCCGACCGGATCAGGCAAGACGCTGATCGCCAAAACGCTGGCGAAATACTTGCAAGTCCCGTTCGCCATCGGCGACGCGACCACGCTGACCGAAGCTGGCTACGTCGGCGAGGACGTCGAAAACCTCCTGTTGAAACTGCTGCATACTTGCGACTTCGATGTCGAATCCGCCCAACGCGGGATCGTGTTCATCGACGAGATCGACAAGATCGGCAAGACGTCGAACAACGTCTCGATCACCCGCGACGTCAGCGGCGAAGGGGTGCAGCAAGCGTTGCTCAAGATGCTGGAAGGGACAGTCGCCAACGTCCCGCCGCAAGGGGGCCGCAAGCATCCCGAGCAGCAATACATTCAGCTCGACACGACCAACATCCTCTTCATCTGCGGCGGCACGTTCGTGGGGCTGGAAGACATTGTCGCCCGCCGCATGGGCCGCAAGATGATCGGCTTCGGCCAGGACAACTCGTCGCACGACGACAAGCACCGCCGCTATGAAATGATCCACGACGCGACCGTCGAGGACATTCTCGAATACGGCCTGATTCCTGAACTGGTCGGCCGCCTGCCGGTGCTCACGACGCTCAGCAAACTCAGCGAGTCCGACCTCGTCCGCGTGCTGACCGAGCCTAAGAACGCGCTCGTCCGCCAGTTCCAAAAGTACTTTGAGATGGAAGAATCCACGCTCGAAGTCACGCCGGAAGCAATCCGCGAAATCGCCAAGATCGCGATCCAGAAAGACACGGGAGCACGCGGCCTCCGCAGCGTGATCGAAAACGCAATGTTCGACATCCTCTACGAACTGCCCGATCAAGAACCGGGTAAGAAGTACGTCCTCACCCCCGAAGTCATCCGTGGCGAGTCGCACCTCTTCCCACAAGACGGCTCAGCCGCCGCGTGATGCGACTGACGGAACGTTGTTGAAATCCCAAGCCCGCTGCTTTGCAGCGGGCTTTTTTGTTTTTTTCCGGAATCGCCAAAAATTGCCGGTTGTCATGTCGGATATCTTCGACGATCCGCATTGTCTTGGAGAGGCCGCTGATGCAGCGGCCTGGAACCAGCCCAGTCGCCAATCCGGGAGCAGATTCATGTCGATACAAAATTGGTTATGTCGCATTCGGTCTCGGTTCGTTGACAACTTGCGGAAGCATCGGGCGACTCTGCGACGTCCACGTGCGAGTGGATTTGGAATGCGGGGCGGGGCCGTTCCGATGACGTGCGGCCGCGAGACGCTTGAATCGAACGCCCGGAATAAATCCCTGGATTTCCGACCGAGCGATCCAGGTTGCGTCGGCGTGTCGCCGTTTTTGAATTCTGAGGTCGGCGAATCGACATCATCTGACGAGTCAGTGCCCGTCAAACTGTTGTTCGAGACGCCGAACATTCGGTTGTTCGAGATCGGTATCGACGAGGTCTATGGCTATGCCAACTACGGCTGGACCGAAACCAGCGAGGGAAGTTGGGGGGCTGGTGGGGATGCCGGAAATCATCAACCGGGGAGTAAGTCGCTCTGGGTCACGCTTACGAAACGTCAATCAGTATCGTTGAGGACGGAAAACGGCTGGCTGCTCGTGGCCATCGACGGCCATGAGACCGAGATTTGCCCAGCCTATGAAATCGAATACCTCCACATCCACGGTGGCGATCACACGATCGACATGACAGGCATCGAAAAAGAAACGCTGTCAGCCAACCTGCTCATCGATCTGAAAGACGGGTCTGAAAACGGGACGTTCATCGGCCGGTCGGATGCGGATTGCCTGATCGTGGGCGATGGCATCGACCAGTTCTTCTCAGGCGAGGAAACCGGAGCCGGCTTCGCGTCGGTTGAATTTGTTGAAGACCTGATGGAGAACGTCCCGGACTCCGACGCAATAGTCGGTGTTGAAGGCGGCGTGGAGAATAAGATTCTCGACTCCTTGTTTTGTGATGTAGCCTTTATCGACTCCGCGAAACTCGGAGGCAGCGCTGCCATCGATTGCGACGAGGATTTGGTCTTCGTCACGGACGACGTCTCCATCGCGTTCGACGAAACGCTTCCCGATCCTCGCTGCAGCAAGCCATCGCGCCCACGAACTCGTCTGGCAATGGAGATGAATTTGTAGGCTGGCCACACGCTCGGCCGTCGGTGTTCGAGGATGACGCAAGACAAAAAACTGATCGGACGAGAGCGGCCAACTTCTGATGGACTGGTTGCTCGATGAAGAGTTTTCGTCGCGAGGTTACGCCCAGCGCAGCAAATCGGCTTTCCGAACTTCTTCACCGACGAATTCATGAGCGATGCGGCCACGGGCGAAGACCAGAATCCGATCCGCGTGAGCCAGCACCAACTCTGGCTCGGTGGATGCGAGCACGACGGCTGCTCCCGACTTTTTCAATCCGGCGACCAGCCGCATCACTTCGTCTTTCGCGTTGACGTCCATGCCGCGAGTCGGCTCTTCCAGGACCAGTACACGGATCGGTCCCAAGAGCCATTTCGCCAACACCACCTTCTGCTGATTTCCGCCCGATAGATTGCCGGCCAATAACTCCGGCCGAGCGGGGCGGCAGCCAACCTGTTCCAGTAACGGTTGCACGACGGCGTGTTCGCGTCCGCGCCGCAACCAGGCTCCCATCGAGCGTCGCAGATGAGCCAGTGTCGTGTTGCGAGCAATCGAACTGCGGCGCACCAATGTTTTCGCTCGATCCGCCGCGACGAGGACGACGCCGCGAATCACAGCCGCCGAGACATCGCTGTTCGGCAAGATCGTCTCATCCAATCGCACCGAACCCGCATCGACCGCCACTGCGCCGGCCACGGCGTGCGCCAACTCTTGATGTCCGGCACCGACGAATCCGTAGAGTCCGACGCACTCGCCCGGTGCGACGTCGAAAGTTACGTCGCTGAATTCGCTGGCTCGCGACAGACCAGTGACTCGCAACGCCGGCGACGTTGCTGACCTCGCGGGCAGAGTGACGGCCGCATCATCGTGGGGCAGGTTTTCAACCTGCCCGTGTCGTTGGACGGGCAGTTTGGAAACCTGCCCCACGTGGCGGCCGAGCATCCGCGTGATGACCTCTGGCTTCGTCAATTCGTCCGACCATGACGTCGAGACCTTGCGGCCATCTTTCAACACCGTGACTCGATCACAAATCGCCAACACGTCTTCCAAAAAGTGGCTGATGAAAATGATCGACACGCCGTTTCGTTTGAGCTGTCGGATCAACTCAAACAACCGCCGCGTTTCCGGCGGGCTGAGCGCGCTGGTCGGCTCGTCGAGGATCAACACCCGCGCTCCGCTGTGCAGGCCGCGAGCGATCTCCACCATCTGGCGAATCACCAGCGGAAACCGATCCAAGCGACGCCGCACATCGACGTCGATCGCCATCTCTCGCAAATAATCTTGAGCTTGCCGCCGCATCCCCGACCAGTCGATTCGCCCGGCTCGCGTCGGCTGGCGGCCGAGAAACAGATTCTCTGCCACCGATAACGCTCCGATGCCCGACAGCTCCTGATAGACCATCGCGATCCCACACGCTTGAGCCTCACGCGGCGACGACAGCGAGAGTTCTTGGCCAAGCAGGAGCACGGTCCCTTCGTGATCGGGATTTGCCCCAGCCAGGATTTTCATCAACGTGCTCTTTCCCGCGCCGTTGCAGCCCACCAGGCCATGCACTTCGCCGGGGTACAGATCGAAGTCCACCCCTTCCAGCGCCGTCACTCCGGAGAACCGCATCCCCATCGAGCGGCATTCCAACAACGGCTGTTCGGAGACGGCGGAGATCATTCGACGCATACTTCCTTGAACTCAAAGTCGCGGAAGGGCGCATGCCCTCCGGTTTCGGGCGGCTGTTCGCCGCCACCGGACGGCTTGCGCCGTACCGCTACAGAACTGGGTTCGTGCGGATTCCAAAACGGGCCGAACTCTATTCCGCGCGCGAGCGGAAATGAATCGTCTGCGTTCGACGAACTCATCTGCCGGAGTTCGATCAACGGGCCGCTTGAGGGACCGTTGGCCGGCCGATTACAGTGCTCGCATCGGAATGTGCCGATCAAACTGTTGCTTCAAATCCGGGAGGTCTACCGATGAACCTAATTCGTGCGTGTGCTGGGTTGGTGTGTCTGATTGCCGTGGCGATCGCGGTCGCGGCTGACGAGTCAGGAACCGTGACGGTTCGCAGCGTGCATCTCTGCTGCGGCGCGTGCGTCGAAGGAGCGAAAGGTGCGCTCGACGGAGTTGAAGGGGTGTCGGACGCCAAAGCGGACGTCAACAGCAAGTCAGTGGTCTTCTCGGCCAAGAATGAGAAGGCTGCGATGAAGGGCATTGAGGCTCTTGCCGATCATGGCTTCTTCGGCAAAGCAGCGTTTGGCAAGAAAGACCTCGCCTTCCCGGACGTGGGCGCGAAAAAGGGCGAGAAGCGTGACACGATGACGTTTACCGGCATCCATCTTTGCTGCGGAGCCTGCCGCAAGGCAGTTCACGAAGCGTTCACGAAGCTGGATGGCCTGACCTCAATGGAGATCGACGCCGCGACCCAAACGGTGAAGCTCAACGGTGGCGGCATGGTGGTGCCCGACGCAGTTGAACTGCTGCAAAAGGCCGGTTTCTACGGCAAGCTCGCCAAGACGGAGAAGAAGTAGAGGCGGCGAAGCCACAATGTAGACGAGTCACTCCGTGACTCGAATTCGAGTCACGGAGTGACTCGTCTACTTTGTGATGTTCCCGAAGCCCGGCCCGAATTGCCGGGCTTTTTCATTTCGGTGCGATGGCTTCGACCGGCTTCTCCGCGACCTGCGTTTTCAGATCGCGTTCGAGTTCCGCAAGCACCCCTTCGTCGATCTCCAACACATCGTTAGGAGCGACCTGCGACAGTTTGTTGCCCATCGGTTCTTCGTCGCTGGCATCCGTTGTGCGACGAACGGCGGGGCTGGATTTCGCCGGCTTGAACTTCGGCTTGGGGGGCTCTGTCGTCCCGGTTGGTTCGCGAGATCGTTCCGTGACCCTGTTCTGCGAGTTGTTGGCCGGCGGAGCGGTGCGAATGGCCGGAGCTGAGTCGGTCTTCGTGTTTCCGCGCAAGACATTGGTCGAACGACTCTCCGCGCGATCGGGGATCGTCAGCTTCATGCCGATCTTCAGGTCATTCGCGCTTTTCAATTGGTCGCGGTTGGCTTGGAAGATTTCCTGATACCGAGTTTGGCTCCCCAGATACTTCCCAGCGATGGATGACAACGTCTCGCCATCGGCCACCACATGGGACCGCGTCGGTCCGGTGATCGCCGGCGAGACGTCGATCCCGCCTCGTCGAACCCCCTGACCGTCGTTGTTGGCCACGGCATCCCAGTCATCGTTGTGTAACGGCCGGATCGGCATCGCCGGAGCATCCTGCGGCGGCGGCGTGAGCGTGTTGAAGTCCGACGGATTTCCGAGCCGATCGCTGTTGCTCGACGGATCGCGCGAAGCATTCACGCGGTTGCGTTGCGTCGTCGAATTCGCACCGGCCGGGTTGTCTCTCAAGAACTCCGGCAAGTCACTCTGCTGGAATCCGTCACGCGAACGATCGGTTGGTCGACGAGGATCCGTACCGCGCGAACGGGCCTCGGACTCCGAGTAAGGCCCGCGCGAATTGTCGCGGGCGATCTTTTGATCCAGACGCGATCCGTCCTTCAAATCCGGTTCACTGTTGCGAGGGGCGTCGTCTCGAAAGAAGAACGCTCCGACGATGCTGCACAGCAGAATCGCCAACGCCAATCCAACTTTCTTGTCGCGGTGCATGACTTGAGTCTCCTTCAACGCTGTTTCCACACGAGGTGCGATCTGAAGGAGAATGTGCCCTATGCGCGGACGTTGACGGTTGGAAACACGTCGGCAACTCACGAATTTCAGGCATGATCGGTCGGATGATCCGGTCTTGAGCGTTTTACGCGAGCCGGAGTGAGATTCTCTGAAGCCAGCCGTTCGCGAATTTGACTTCGCGACAATCGTTGTGTCCGGCGCGACCGGCACGATCCGACCGCCCGGCCGCTGGACTGACTGACGCGCCACTTCGTTTCGGACTCCCCAACCATGTGATATCGTGCCCCGTTTGTTTCCGGGTGATTTGTGTCCGTTCTACAAGGCAAAGCATCGTGTCGATCATCGTGCAGAAGTTTGGCGGGACCAGCGTGGCGAACGCCCAGAAGATCTTGGCGGCGGCTCAGCGAGCGGTGAATGCCAAGCGTCAGGGGCATCAGGTCGTCATGGTCATCAGCGCTCGCGGAGCGAAGACCGACGAGTTGGTGGAACTCGCCAACGAGATCTCACCGAACCCACCCGCTCGCGAAATGGACATGCTGCTGGCGACCGGCGAGCAAGAGGCCGTCGCGCTCGTGGCGATGGCGATCCAAGAACTCGGCGAACCGGCCGTCAGCCTGACCGGCGCGCAGATCGGAGTGCTGACCGACAACAGCTTCACCAAGGCCCGCATTAAGAAAATTTCGACCGAGCGGATGCGCAAGGCACTCGACGCCGGCAACATTGTCGTGGCGGCCGGCTTCCAAGGGATCGATGACGATTTCAACATCACGACGCTCGGCCGAGGCGGCAGCGACACGACCGCGACCGCTCTGGCCGCCGTGCTGCAAGCCGAGGAATGCGAGATCTACACCGACGTCGAAGGGATCTTCACCACCGATCCGCGGATCGTGAAGAACGCTCGCAAGCTCCACCGGATTTCGTACGACGAGATGCTGGAACTGACGAGCGTCGGTGGCGGCAAGATGCACTCGCGGTCGATCGAGTTCGCCAAGAAGTACCGCGTGCGGTTGCGCGTGCGGCCCAGCTTCAACGACACACTCGGCACATTGATCTGCCCTGAAGCGGACGACGACGGCCCGATCGCGACCGGCCTGGCGTTGGTCAAGGACGAGGTTCGCGTCAGCTTGTTCGACATCCCGGATCGGCCCGGTGTGATGAGTCTCATCTTCACGAAAATGGCTCAACGCAAACTTCCGATCGATATGGTCGTGCAAGACGTCGCCAGCGGCGGCCTCGCACAAATCTCGTTCACGGTCCCGCAGAACGACATGGCGGAAACATTGAGTGCCGCCGAAGAAGCCGTTGCGGAAATCGGAGCGGGCTCGGTGCAACAAGGGACCAACGTCGCCAAGGTGTCGAGCGTCGGAACCGGGATGCGCCACCACACCGGCGTCGCCGCCACGATGTTTGAATCCCTCGCGGCCAAGGGGATCAGCATCGGCATGATCACGACCGGCGACATCAAGATTTCTTGTCTCGTCGATCGCAGCCGTTGTCAGGAAGCGCTCCTCGCCGTCCATGACGGCTTCAAACTGCACGAGGAATCGGCCGTCGCTCCCCCCGTGGGATGGGAAGCGAAGCCCGATGCGATGATGTCGTATCACTCGCGCGACGAACTTGAACGCGACGTCGTCAGCCGCCTCTCGCACATGGAAGACATCGTCGTCAGCGAAGTGCTGCTCGACCAAGACCAGTCGCGCGTCACCGTCCGCAACCTGCCTGACGAACCGGGCGTCGCCGCCAAGATCTTCACCGCGGTTGCCGAAGGGGGCGTGATGGTGGACATGATCGTCCAGAACATCAGCCAGCGCGGTCACGCGAATTTGTCGTTCACGGTCCTGCGCAAAGACCTCGATCAATGCCTGCTGCTCGTCCGCGAGGTGCTCGAACCGTGGCGCGACGCGGCCCTCAGCTACGAACGTGAAATCGCCAAGCTGTCGGTGATGGGCATCGGCCTGCGCAGCCATACCGGCGTCGGCGAGAAAATGTTCCGCACTCTGGCCGAAGCCAGCGTCAACATCCAAATGGTCAGCACGAGCGAAATCCGCATCAGCGCGGTGGTCTCGCCCGCCGATGGTCAGCGAGCACTCGATGCGCTGCTGAAGACGTTCGACTTGTAGCCGCGTTTCGCCAGAA
This sequence comes from Planctomyces sp. SH-PL62, assembly GCA_945893045.1. GTDB lineage: Bacteria > Planctomycetota > Planctomycetia > Planctomycetales > Planctomycetaceae > SXKJ01. Next base: position 21 of record CAMDEA010000064.1, on the reverse strand, counting down.
CGCGGGCGAAGCGACGAAGAC
>CAMDEA010000063.1 GCA_945893045.1 Planctomyces sp. SH-PL62 | reverse complement strand
GACCGCCGATGGTGCCAGGGGGGCGAACAGGCGGTTTTTCGGACACCGAAGAGAAGTAGAAACCGCCCGCGACGCGCGTCGCGATCTTCCTAGCGGATCCGTGTTCCCACCGGCCGGGCCGTGGTGACAAAGTTCAAAACGCACCACAGACTCTGATTCCGTACCAGCTCCGAAATACGGGGCCACGCAGAGGCGTTTGCAGGTAGACGCCTCACAATCGGAGATGGCAGGTCTAACGCCTTGAATCGGCAATCTCGAAACGGCCCCTTGAACTTCTCAAGTCGCTAATCCTCAAATGAGTTACGTCGATTTCTCGTCCGGTCGCAGCGTACATTCCGGGTGGCCAAAATGGGGGCGACTTTGACGGCCATCGGATCGTGGTTCCAGGCCAAAACGATTGAAGATGGGCAAGCTGCATGTGTCGCAGGAGTTCATGGGGACTCCTTCGGATCGTGCGAATCATGCCTATGAAGACAGGCGACTTTGACGCCCCAGCGTGGTTCTATGTCGCGGGTGAATCTCACCGATGACAGCGGTTTGAACCGGCACTCCGGCAACGACAGCCGGTGTCATTGTCTCGCGCGCCGGTGCCGTTGAGTTTGCGAGTTGTGCGAGGAGTTGCTGACGGCTGGATTGCGACGAAGCCAGCTCGCGCGTCGTCCCCTCTTCGATTTGGAGTCGATTGCATTTCGGAATCTCAGTCGTGGAATGACTGAACTACGTAGGCGAGTCGTTCCACGACTCGCATCCCAATCCGCAACACAACGTTTCACGACGCACTCGCCGCGAAACGTCTTGTGGCAATCTTCCGTTCACGGCTAGATTCCGCCGCCTTTTCAGGGAGGAAGGGGGCTGTGCAAGACTACAACGTCAAACCGATGGGCCGAATCTGCGCGGGGACCGGGCAAGAACTCGCACCGGGAAGCCTTTGCCATTCGGTGCTCGTCGACAAGAACGGCGAGCTATTGCGGTTCGATTACTCAGAGGAAGGTTGGGGACAACCGCCGCATGGGACCGTTGCTCACTGGCGATGCGCGGCTCCCGAACCGGTCACCGCCGCGAAGAAGACGCTCGACCCGCAGGAGCTGATGCGGCAGTTCGAGCAACTCAGCGAAGAGGCAAGTCCGGCTCACGACAAATTTCGATATGTGTTGGCGTTGTTGCTGGTACGGCGACGGCGATTGAAGTTGGAAGGGACGAAGATCATCGACGATCAAGAATTCTTTGAAGTCACCGGAACGCGCGGCGAAGGCACATTCCTGGTTCGCAACCAGCAGTTAGACGAAGCCGAAGAGCAAGAACTGCAAGCCGCCCTCTTCGGTGAAAGATCAGAGCCGAATGTGGCTGCATGACCCACGAGATGCCTCAAGGACGAGAGCTTCCACGTGACCAAATCTAACCGACCGACTTTCTCAATGAATGATTGCGGATTCTGCGCGGTCCTATCGCGCGGCTTGTACTTGCTCGCGGCGTCCGTATGCCTGTTGGGATCGCCGGGTTGCTCCACCGTGAGACACTGGATGGCGTATAGCCGGCATGCCGCTCCAGAGCCATGCGTGCTCGCGCCCGATGCGACGGCGGAAGAGATCGTCAACATGCTCAACGACAACGTCACGAAGTTGTATGCCTGGCGGTCGACCGATGTGAAAATCACCGCTCGGCAAGGGGGCGTGCCGATCATGCTCTCGGCGGTGATGGCGGTCGAAAGCCCGCGCAAGTTGAGACTGATTGTGAGGTCGTTCGCCTCCGATGAAGTCGATCTCGGCTCAAACCCGGAGCGTTTCTGGTTCTGGATGCGGCGCGGCGATCCGCACGGCATTTTGACTGCGTCTTACGATGACGTCGCCGACGGCCGGCCGATGGGACCAATCCCCTTTCAGCCCGACTGGCTGATCGAAACTCTGGGGGTCGTGCCGTTCTCCGCCGCTGAATTTGAAATGCGCGAACAGCCGGGGAATCAGACTCGACGAGTCCTGTTCGTCGCGGACCAGGTGACACCGCAAGGCAAGCGCATTCAGCGGACAATGCTGGTCGATGCCTGCCAAGGCGTCGTCTTAGAGCATTCGTTGCGGGAACCGTCCGGCCGAATGATCGCTCGTGCGTTGCTCAGCAATTACCAGCGCGAGCCGAGCGGCGTGCGTTTGCCGCATCGCGTGGACCTGCATTGGCCCGATTCCGGCGTCGATCTGACGATGCGAATGGGACATATCGAGGTCAATCCCTCCGCGATCTCCGAGCAGACGTGGGCGATGCCGTCCTATCCCGACGCCCCGGTGATCGACCTCACGCGATTTCGTCCCTGAAACATTCAGGCGAGCGGCATTGAGTGTTTCGTTCGCTGAACACTTCGCCGCAACATTTCGCTTGCGCTGGTTGACGTGCCGTTGGCTGGAGATTGTCCAAGTCTCGATTCACCGAGGTTTTCAAAGGCGAAACCTTCACGAACCGCCGCTGCACCGGTTCGAGGAAACAGTTTGATTGGCTCAATCGGTGTAACCGGCACGATTGGCAGCGCTTGTTCGCGGTCCGCGTGACGGGGGAATGCGGTTTGCCACCGCTGCTGGTCTTCAACACTCCGAGGGGCAACGTGTGCCCTTTGGAGTGCGGTCCGAGTTTCGGACCCCCTCAAGGATTCCAAGATGCCCCCCTCCCCCTCCCAGGCTGGCACTTTGGAACGTGTCGCCTTGCGCGATTCGCGTTCCCGAGCAGCCTCACGCGCCGATTGTTTCCTGCCGTTCAGCGCTCCCGACCTGGATGAGTCAGAACTTGCCGAATTGACGGAGACGTTACGTGCCGGCTGGTTGTCGGCCGGACCGAAGACTCGGCAGTTTGAGCAAGAGTTCGCGAAGTTCGTGGGGGTGAAGCACGCCATCGCCGTCAACAACGGCACGACGGCGTTTCGGTTGGCGTTGCAAGCACTCGACCTGAAGCCGGGCGACGAAGTCATCATGAGTCCGTTCGCGCCGGTCGCGGCCTCGGAGTTGGTGCGTGCGTTGGGAGCCGTTCCAAAGTTTGTCGATGTCACCGAACGCGGTCTGCATCTCAGCCCGGAGTTGCTGCCCCACGCGATCACCGAGCACACGCGAGCCGTCTTGATCTCGCACGTCGCGGGTCTGCCCGCCGAAATGGATGACTTGCTGACGATCGCTCGGCGTCACGGTCTGCTGGTGATTGAAGATGCCGGACAAGCGCTGCCGGCGACGTACCGGCATCACCAAGTCGGCGGTTTGGGAGACGTGACCTGCTTCACCTTCTTTGCTCAGAAAGCGTTGTCGCTGGGCGAGGGTGGCTTCATCTGCACCAACAGCGCGAGCATTGCCGATCGCTGCCGAGTGCTCGTGATGAGTCCTTGGGATTTGCTGCCTCCCACGCTGGAGGATGAACCAGAGTTCTCGGCCACTGACACAATCGCCATCGCGTCCTCGACGAAGACCGCGACGGACCTGGCCAGTCCAATCGCTGCCCCTGGTCGGTCTCGGCGTGGAAAAAACGGCGTGAAGTCCGCGGCGTTCGATGACGCTCAAATGCTGGCCCTATCGTCGGACGGCTATCAAGCGTCGATGTGCGATCTGTCCGCTGCCGTGGGAATCGCTCAGCTCCGCAAAGCGACGGTGATGTGGCAGCGCCGGCGTGAGATTGCTGTCACATACAACGTCGCGTTCAGCCGCATGGTCGAACTGCAATGCCCCGCTGACCGTGCCGACTCGCAGCACGCCTGGCATCTATATTTACTGAGCCTGAACCTGCAACGTCTGCGTTGTTCACGCAATCAATTCCTGGCCGAACTGCGTGCTCGCGGCATTGGTGCGACCATTATGCCCCCACCGCTGCACTTGCAGTCGGCGTATGCGTCGCTGGGATATCAACCGGAAAGCTGTCCGATCGCGACGCAGGAATACGCTCGCGAAATCTCGCTGCCGATCTACAGCCGCATGAGCGACGACGACACGCAGCGCGTGATCAACGCGGTCGAAGGCATCGTCAAACGCTTCCGCGCGATCCCGAATCTCCCGCGCTAACAGTCCAAAGTAGACGAGTCACTCCGTGACTCGAATTCGAGTCACGGAGTGACTCGTCTACTTTTTCGTGATGTCGTGAGGCTCTGGCTGTCGTGGTGTGAGCGGCTGACGATAGACTCCGCCCGCCCCGATTCAAGCCCCGCCCTGCCCTCCCAATGATTGCCTTCCTGTCAGTTTGGAATCCGGACATGCCCGCTCTTTGGACGCGATTCTCCGCCCCGTTCGTCTGCCTGGTGACGATGCTGTTTTGGCTAAGCCCCTTGTCGGCCCAGATGGGTCCGGTGAAAGTCACGGTGGCCGAGATCATCGAACGCGACCTCGCATCGGGTCGAGCGTTTGTCGGAACCGTGGTGGCTCGGCGGCACAGTTCCGTCGGCAGCGCCGTGTCAGGGCGAGTGGAAGAGTTTCTCGTCAATGAAGGGGAAGCAGTCACCAAAGACCAGCCGTTGGCAAAGCTGAAGACACGCAACATCGAAATTCAAATCAACGCGGCGAAGGCAGAGCACCAACTGCGTCAGCACGAATTGCAGGAGCTGAAAAACGGCGCGCGAGACGAAGAACTACGCGAGTCCGAAGCGCGGATGAAAGCCGCCGATTCCGCGAAGAAGTTGGCCCTCGCAAAACTTTCGCGAGTCAAAGGTTTGATTGAACGCAACGCGGCGACGCGAGAAGAAATCGACGACGTCAGCGCCATCTCGGAGACCGCGACCGCAATGCACCTCGCCGCGAAGGCCGCGTATGACTTGGTCTTCGCCGGGCCACGGCCGGAGAAAATCGCTCAGGCACAAGCGCGAGCCGACGCGGCGAAAGAAGAGATCAACCGGCTCGAAGACATTTTGGAGAAGCACACGATCAAGGCTCCGTTCGACGGCTACGTCGTGGCTGAACACACCGAGGAAGGCCAATGGATCGAATCCGGAAAACTGGTCGCGGAAATCGTCGAAGTGAATCCGATCGAAGTCCGCGTCGCCGTACAAGAGTCCTACATCCCTCGGCTGTCGCTCAAGATGCAGGCGAAAATTGACGTCGAAGCGCTTCCGTCGCAGACGTTCGTCGGCACGGTGACGGCCATCGTTCCCAAAGCCGACGAGAAGTCGCGGACATTCCCCGTGCGAGTGTCATTCAACAATCCGCAGCAAGCGGACGGAACGCCGCTGCTCAAGCCGGGCATGTTCGCCAAGGTCGAGTTGCCGGTCGATCAAAAGAATCACGTGTTGCTCGTTCCAAAAGACTCGCTGGTGCTCGGCGGTCCAAAGCCGGTGATCTACGTCGTCGCTCTCGACGACAAAACCAAGAAGAAGACGGTGCGACCAGTGCCGGTACAAATCGGGATCTCGTTGAACTCGTGGATCGAAGTCACCGGCGAGTTAAAAGCGGGACAAGAGGTTGTCGTCGAAGGCAACGAGCGCCTCCGCCCCGATGCCGAAGTGATTACGGAGGCGGCGAAGATTCAACCACCGCGAGCAGCTCTGAAATCCCAATTGCCAAAAACCAATGTCCAATGAATGTCCAAGTTGGGATTTTGCCCCATGAATTCGATCGAGTGGTTTGTTCGCAATCCGGTGAAGGTTTCCGTCGGCGTGATCTTGATCGCGCTGTTCGGCACGATCGCGCTCTACAAGATGCCGATGCAGCTCACGCCGGAAGTCGAAGTCCCGACGATCACGATCACGACCATGTGGCCGGGTGCCAGTCCGCAAGAGATCGAAAGCGAGATCATTCAGCCGCAGGAGGAACAACTGCAAAGCGTCGAAGGCTTGCAGAAGATGTCCTCTGAGAGCATGGATTCGCGCGGGCAGATCACGCTGGAGTTCGCCGTCGGCACGCCCACCAGCGATGCGTTGCTCAATGTCAGCACGCGGCTGCAACAGGTCCGCGAGTATCCGGTCAACGCGGATGAACCGGTCGTCGCCACGTCCAACATCGCGGACCGCTTCATCGCCTGGTTCATTCTCACTCCGCAGAAGCCGACGGAGGAAAAGCTCGACGAGGCGATCGCCAAGCATCCCGACTTGAAGACCAAGCTCGAACGGGTGAAGCATGCCCATAATCCCGGTCTCGCGATCTTCCGCATGCGCGAGCTGGCCGAGCAACACTCCGAACTCCGCGACCTGCTGCCGCCTGACATAGACGTCACCAAGCTGCGGCGGTTCTGCCGCGACGCCATCGAAACGCGGCTAGAGCGAGTGGACGGCGTGTCGAATGCCAACGTCATGGGCGGACGAGAAGAGGAATTGCAGGTCGTCGTCGATCCGCATTTGCTCGCCGCGCGGCAGCTCACGATCGGCGATGTCCGCGAAGCTCTCCGCAAGCAGAACAAGGACACCTCCGGCGGCGACTTTTGGGAAGGGAAGCGGCGATACGTCGTCCGGACGCTCGGCCAATTCAAGACCGAGGAGCAAGTGCGCAACGTCATCCTCGCCAGCCGCGACGGCAATCCGGTTTATGTGCGCGACGTCGGCGAGGTCCGGCTCGGTTTCAAAAAGCCGGACGGCCTCGTGCATCGCTACGGCACGTCGGTCATCGCGATCAACGCGCAGCGTGAAACCGGTAGCAATGTTTTGGAAGTCATGAAGGGCTTGCGTCAGACCGTCGCCAAGCTGAATGAATCGGTGCTCATGCAGCGCGGCCTCGAACTGACGCAGGTCTACGACGAGACTGAATACATCGACTCGGCGGTCAACGTCGTGAATGACGACATCCTGCAAGGAGCCGTGCTGACACTGATCGTGCTGGTGGTCTTCTTGCGCAGCTTGCGCTCGTCGCTGGTCGTGTTGTTGGCGATCGCGACCAGCGTGATCGGCATGTTTCTGATGCTCGGCATTCTGGGACGCACGCTCAACGTGTTGACGCTGGCGGGCATCTCGTTCGCCGTCGGTATGTTGGTCGATAACTTCATCGTCGTGATGGAGAGCATCTTCCGGCATCACCGTGAAGGGGAAGACGTGGTGACGGCAACGGTCAAAGGGACCAAGGAAGTTTGGGGCGCGATCGTCGCATCGACGCTGGCCAACCTCGCCGTGTTCGTGCCAGTGCTCTTTGTGCAGGATCAAGTCGGCCAGTTGTTCCGCGATCTGGCGCTGGCGGTCAGTTGCTCGCTGGCGTTGTCGTTGCTTGTCGCGTTGGTGTTGATCCCGACGGCCGCCTGCCGATTGATCGGAGGCTCGGAGCGGCCACGGGAGAACACGACTCCGGGACTAGTCACGACTCTTCTGGCACCGCTCGATCTGTTCGGCAGTTGGTTCGTCGGTACGGTCGTCTGGTTGAATGCGTGGCTGTTGAAGAGCATCCCGGCGCGTTTAATCGCGATGGCGGTGCTGATCGGCGTACCGTGCTACGTTAGCTATCTCCTGATGCCAAAGGTCGAGTACCTTCCGAACGGCAACCGCAATCTGGTGATCGGCATTCTCGTGCCGCCGCCGGGGTACAACCTGGAACACATGGAGACGATGGGGCATCGCATTGAGTTGGCCGCCAAAAAGTATTGGGACATCGACCTCGACGATCCTGCGAACAAAGACTTGCCGCACCCGATGATCTCCGACTTCTTTTATGTGGTCCGCGGCCGGCAATTGTTCATGGGCGTGCGTGCCGTCGATCCGTTGCAAGGGCACAAGCTGGTCAAGCTGGTGCAAGAGGTCGTCACCGGAATTCCGGGAACGCTGGGGATCGTGAAGCAGTCGAGCCTGTTCGAGCGCGGCCTGACCTCCGGCCGCTCGATCGACATCGAACTGACCGGCCCCGACATCAAACAACTGGTCCTCTTCGGCGGCCGAGTCATGGGCCAAGTCAGTCAGATCATTCCGAAGGCCCAAGCCCTGCCCTTACCCAGTCTCGATCTGAGCAGTCCGGAAGTTCATGCCAAGCCGCGCTGGGAGCAGGCAGCGGAACTCGGCCTCACCGCCGATGAAATTGGCTACGCGATTGATACTCTCGTGGACGGCGCGTACGCGACGGACTTCTTCGTCGGTGGCGACAAGATCGACCTGTCAATCGTCGGCCGCGAAGACCTGGCCCAGCGCACGCAAGACTTGGAAAGCCTGCCGATCGCGACCCGCACTGGCCGCGTCGTCTCGCTGGGAGCGATCGCCGATCTGTCGTTGCAGAGCGGCCCCGAACAGATCAATCGCCGCGAACGGCAGCGCGCCATCACGATCCAAGTCAGTCCGCCGCCAGAGATGGCCCTCGAAGACGCGATGCAGAAAATCCAAACAGAGATCATTACGCCGCTGGAAAACGATCCGGAGTTTCGTGGCCTCTACCAAGTCGGCCTCTCTGGCACCGCCGACAAGCTGCGGACGACCTGGCTGGCGATCCGCTGGAATCTGCTGCTGGCGATCCTCATCACGTACCTCGTGATGGCCGCGTTGTTCGAGTCGTGGCTGTACCCATTCATCGTCATGCTCAGCGTGCCGCTGGGAGCGGTCGGCGGCTTCATCGGACTCGCGCTGCTGAACGTCCTCTTGGCACCCTCGGGCCATGTGCAGCCGCTCGACATGCTGACGATGGTCGGCTTCATCATTCTGGTCGGCACGGTCGTCAACAATCCGATCTTGATCGTCGAACAAGCCCTCGTCCACATGCGCGAAGACGGCTTCACTCCGCACGCCGCGATCCTGGAAAGCGTCCGCACGCGCATCCGTCCGATTTTCATGACCGCGTTCATCGGTCTGTTCGGCCTGCTGCCGCTGGTCATCTCACCCGGCGCGGGCAGCGAATTGTATCGCGGTCTCGGCAGCGTGACGCTTGGTGGTCTCGTCGCATCGACCGTCTTCACGTTGTTCCTCGTGCCGGTCTCGTTCAGCTTGGCACTGGATGGCAAAGCCGCGTTCCTGCGCCTCTTCCAGACGCCGCCCCACGCGATCGCTCAACCTTTGCCCGCCGAGTCGAAGGCCGCAGTCAGCATGGCCCACGCCGAGGAACCGAGCCTGGTTCCCAGGACGCTCCAGCAAGAACACGCTTCGTAATGCTGTCGCTCGACGGATCGACCGATAGACTCTGACTCCGGGGTCGGACGTTCAAATTTCAAAATTGCCGAGTCAATTTTGAAATTTGATGCCCGACCCCCACGCCACTCCTATTCCAGAAAGTGAGGCTCTGATGTTCGGCTTTGACGCAATGAGTTCGTTTGTCCTGACTCTCGGATTGGCCACGGTGTTCGTCTTGGTCTGGGTGACTCGTCAGCAGAAGACGAAACAGGACGCACAGATTTGGCTGATGTCTGGTGTCGTTGGTCTGTTGCTGGGAGCCGCCGGTGCCGCGGCCAGCGTGCAGTTGCTCGGATATCAAGTCACGGAGGTTCCGGAAAAACTGCCCACCCCCGACGCCGGTGGCACTTCGGCACCTTCGATGGGCGGCGGTGCCCCTGGCGGTGGTGGCATGATGGGTGGCGCGGGCGGCCCCCCCGGTGGCGGCGGAATGATGGGCATGATGGGCGGCGGACAAGGCCCTCGGCCCAAGCAGCAACTCACCACGTTGGTCCGCAAGCTCGAACTGCTCACCGGCGATGTCGCGCTCACGCTGACCGCCGAACAACAACCAGAAATTGCCAAACGACTCGACGCACTGGCCGAACTCAAAACGCTGACGGACGAAGAAGCCGAAGAGAAATACAAAGACCTGCTCGCATTGCTTGATGACGCGCAGAAAGCCAAACAAGACGCCATCGGACTACCGTTCCGTCGCGGCGGCGGCGGAGGTGGTGGCCCCGGCGGCACTCAACCACCACCGGATGCCAATCCGTTTGAGAGCGAGCAAAACGCCAATGCGTTGCAATCGCTGCGAGACCGCGTGAAAGGTTCGACGGCGAAGTAATGTCTTCAAGTACGACTCGCCAGCGAGTGATGTTGGACTGGACCAATCGCTGGCACGCCATGCTGGACTCGGTCCTGCGTCTGATTCGGAAACAGAGAATAAGGATTTCCGAATAAGAATTGCAGAAGTAGGAAGGAGAACGGTCCAGTCCGACCCTGTGCCTTCTGCAATCCTTATTTTGCGACGGCGTCAGACTCCCGGTGTGTTTGGATTGCGGGCGCACTCCACGCCATTCCGGAATGCACAACCAGCCAGCGTCCCGCTACAGTCCCGCCCTTTCCGATCATTCCTGGTGAGGGTGCGTGACCGATGGCTGTGTTGATGCAGATCAAGAAGGCGTGCAAAAGTTATGGCGAGCAAGTGCTGTTGAATGAAGCCGAGGCCACGCTGTCCGATGACGTGAAGGTCGGCTTCATCGGCCGCAACGGAGCGGGGAAGAGCACGCTGCTCCGCATCCTGCTGGGCGAAGAGGAACTCGACAGCGGCGAGGTGTCGAAGCATCCCAATCTGCAAATCGGCTATCTGCGGCAGCACGATCCGTTCCTGCCCGGCGAGTCCGCTCACGACTTCCTGATCCGCGACAGCGGGCAGCCCGAATGGAAGTGCGGCGAAGTCGCCGGCCAGTTCGAGTTGAAGGGGGACTATCTCGAAGGCCCTGTCGCTCGCTTGTCGGGCGGCTGGCAGACGCGCGTCAAACTGGCGGCATTGCTGTTGCACGAACCGAACCTGCTGCTGCTCGACGAACCGACCAACTTCCTCGATCTGCGCACGCAGATTCTGCTCGAACACTTTCTGCGAAACTTCAAACAAGCTTGCCTGATCGTCTCGCACGACCGCGCGTTTCTCGGAGCGACCTGCGATCACACGCTCGATCTGTCACGCGGCAAGTTGACGATGTATCCTGGAAAAATCGACGCGTTTCTGACTTATCAGAAAGAACAGAACGAGCACCTGCTCCGTTCCAATGCCGCGATCCAAGCGAAGCGCCGTGATCTGGAAACCTTCATCGCGAAAAACAAAGCGCGAGCCAGCACCGCGACGCAGGCTCGGTCTAAGTCCAAGCAGCTCGAACGGCTGGAACTCGCGGACATCGCCAGCGACGAACCGACCGCGTACATCCTCGCACCCCTCGTCGAACCGCGACAAGGTGCGGTCGTGCGGTGCAAGGATCTGACGATCGGTTATCCCGAACGCCAGGTCGCCAGCGGCATCGACGTGGAAATCGACCACGGCTCGCGAGCCGTGATCGTCGGCGATAACGGCCAAGGCAAGACGACGTTCCTGCGAACGGTCGTCGATTCGCTCAAGCCGTTAGCCGGTGAGGTGCGGTGGGGCTTCGGATGCCAGATCGGTGTCTATGCCCAGCACGTCTACACCAGCTTGCCGGAGAAGGACACGGTGCTGGAGTACCTCCAATACAACGCGATGTTCGGTACGACAACACAGAAGATTCTGAACGTCGCCGGAGCGATGCTCTTCCGTGGCGATGCCGTCTACAAGCGGATCGCGGTCCTCTCCGGTGGCGAACGCGCGCGAGTCTGTCTCGCCGGTTTGCTGCTCTCTCAATACAACGTGCTGGTTCTCGACGAACCGGGCAATCATCTCGACGTCGATACGGTCGAGGCACTTGCTCAAGCGCTGATCGACTACAAAGGAACGGTCATCTTCACGACGCACGACCGGCACTTCATGAAGCGCGTCGCCACCTGCGTCATCGAAGTCCGTGACGGCCATGTGACCAACTACGGCGGCGGCTACGACGCCTATCTCTACTCCGTCAACAAAGAAATCGAAGACGGCGAGCGTGAACTCGCCACGCGTCTCAGCAAGGCCCCGCCCACCGTTCGTAACCTGACCGCCGCTCGCGCACCGCGACGCGACGATCGCATCGTTCGCAAAGAGATCGCGACCATCGAGAAAACCATCGCCCGCCTCGACGACCAAAAGAAGACGGCCAGCAGCCAACTCATGGAAACGTGCGACGCCGCCGAATCTCTCCGTCTACACAACGAGGTGACCGCCCTGACGTCGCAACTTGAAGAAGCCGAAGAACGCTGGTGCCAGTTGCAAGCCGAGTTGGAAGAAGCCGAGTAACGCGCTCGTAGTGACCCGATTCATCGGGTCCGCCTCACAAGCCTTGGTGAGCAGTGCGGCGTCCTTTATTTGAAACGGAGCAGCGACAGTGATTCGCCGCTCCTGCGACGTGCTCGCCGAGCACTGTCTTCGTAATGTCAGCCCCTGATCACTGGAATGTCGCACCACAAATTCGTGAGAGGAATCCAGATGGCCATGAAACTCGCGTTCGTCGGACTCAAGGGCCACGTGGGGACCGTGCTCGCTGGTGCGAAGCAACTCGGCGATGTCGAGGTGGTCGCGGTCTCCGACGACGATCCACAGCGGCTGGCAACGTTTCTCAAGAGTGATCCACTCCTCAAACACACGCAGGGTTACGAGCAGTGGCGGCATCTTTTCGAGCACTCGCTGATGGATGTGTGCTGCATCGCCGATGAAAACGGCCTGCGCGCCGAGCAACTGCTGCCACTGCTTGAACGCGGCGTCCACATCGTCTCTGAGAAGCCGCTCGTGACGACGCTCGAAGACTGGGAACGTGTGCGCGCCGCTTTCGCCAAATCGAAAAGCCAGCTCACGATGCTGCTCGAATTGCGTCACCAGCCGAAGAACGTGCGCGTTCGCGAACTGATCCAGCGCGGTGCCTTCGGCGAGGTCTGCCAAATTGCCACGCAGAAATCCTACAAGTGGGGCGATCGCCCCGCGTGGTATCGCAGTCGTGCCCGCCTCGGTGGCACGATCCCGTTCATCGGCATCCACTCCCTCGACACGATCCGCTGGGTTACGGGTTTGGATTACACACACGTCGCCGCGCTGCATGGCAACCTCGGCCATCCGGAACTCGGCGAAACAGAGAGCCACGCCTCCATCCTCGCCCAACTTTCCAACGGGGCATCAGTCACGGCACGGCTCGACTACCTGCGTCCCACCGCCTCCCCGACGCACGGCGACGACCGCCTGCGCATCATCGGCACGAAGGGGCTCATCGAAGTGAACGACGGGGACGAAGCGGTCACGCTGATCACGGATGAGAAGCAGGAACGAATTCCGTTCGGCGACACGGAAAACCTCTTCGTGGAGTTCGCGAAGTTCCTGCGCGGCGGACCGCTGCCGCGCATCACCGCCGACGATTGCTTCTACATCACCGAGATGACGCTCCGGTCGCGTGAGTCCGCCGACGAAAAGAAACTGCTCCAACTTCCGCCGCTGCGGCCCGTTCGCGGCTAATCGACGAAGATCAGTGGATCGAGTCCTTCGGCGTCAGCGCTTTCGACAGCAAGTGCGGCGGCCGGCGATTTGGTATCGAGTTTCTTTGATGCGTGGATTGACGATTCTCCGATGAGTCAGATATTGTCAGTCACCGCTTCGCGAAAGCGAAGTCCCGCCGCCGCCAGCACTTTGAGATTCCGGGGAGCACTTCCCCGTCGATTCACGATCCTTGATCGAGGAGAAATCATGCTGAATCTTTGGGGCAAGCCAACCGCGAAAAACTGTGAAGGGACCAGCCGCCGCGAATTTCTGAAAGTCGGATCGCTCGGCTTGACGGGCTTCGGGCTGCCGAGCCTGCTGCAACAGCGGGCCGAGGCGGCCGACAAAGGCCAGCCGGTGAAGGACACATCGGTCGTGTGGATCTGGCTTGGCGGGGGAGCTACGCATATCGAGACGTTTGATCCAAAAATGGGCGCGCCTTCGGAGTTTCGCAGCGTGGTCGGCTCGGTCTCCACGAGCATCCCCGGAGTCGAAATCGGCGGACTCCTACCGAACCTTGCACAGATGGCGAACCGCATGGCCTTCGTGCGGTCGTTCGCTCACGGCAACTCCGGTCACGGCGGCGGCACGCACTACGTCATGACGGGCACAGATCACCCGGCCGCAGACGCCGGAGTCGGACCGATCAAACCGTCCTTCGGAGCGATCGCATCACGCGTGCGCGGCACAAACAATCCAGAGAGCGGTGTGCCGACCTTTGTTCGCTTGTCGGGCTTGTACGCCGATGGACCGAGCTGGCTCGGCGCGGCCTACGCACCATTCGATGTGGGCGGTGAAGCTCGCAGAAACATGAACGTCAACGTGGACTTGAACCGACTGGGAGATCGCCGATCACTGCTCTCGCAAGTGGATCGCCTCGACCGTCAGGTTGATCGCAACGGCTTGCTTGATGGTCAGGACAAGTTCGGAGGCCAAGCGTTCCGACTGATTCTCAGCCGCGCCAAAGAAGCCTTCGACCTTACTCGCGAAGACCCGCGACTCCGCGACAAATACAACGGAGCGGGAACCGGCTTGGGAGATCAACTGCTGCTCGCGCGGCGATTGTGCGAAGCGGGTTGTGGCTTCGTGACCTTGAACTACGCGAACTCGTACCAAGGTTGGGACATGCACGAAAAGATCGAACCGCAACTCAAGACCGCTTGCCCACCGCTCGATCACGCGGTCGCCACGTTTCTGGAAGACCTGCAACAGCGCGGCTTGTCAGAAAAAATTCTGCTGGTCATCACCGGTGAGTTCGGTCGCACACCGCGCATCAATCCCGTGGCTGGCCGAGACCACTGGGGTCCGCTCTGCACGCTGGCGTTGGCCGGTGGCGGCTTGAAGATGGGACAAGTCGTGGGCGAATCATCCTCGAAGGCCGAAGTCCCCAAGTCCGAACCGATTCAGCCCAAGCATCTGATGGCGACGATCTTTCATGTGCTGGGGATCGACCCACTTACGCAATACATCGACCAGTCCGGCCGCCCGCAGTTCTTGCTGCCCGACGGTGCGTCGCCAATCCGCGAACTCGTTTAGAGTTACTAACCCGACGCGTGAGCGAGGGACTGACCACCGCAGTCGATCGCTCATGCTTCGGGTTACTTTCTGCGCGTCGCCTTATTTGAGCAACTGGAAGCTGCCGTAGTTTTGATCGGTGAGCGGCTTCCTGAAGAGGGCGAGTCCCGCACCACCGGTGCGGTCGGTGATGGCCCCCCAACCGAAAACTATTTGCGGTCTTCTTTCATCGCTCGGTCCATCTCCAGGAATCTCTTCACAAACGCTTCGACTTTAATCGGGAATTCCAGCGTGATCTTGGTTTGTTCGAACTTCGTCCGCGTGGTACGGCTGCGCTGCCATTCTTCGGACGTGAGTTGGCCGTCGTTATTGCGGTCCAAGTTACGGAAGGCCGCGCGTCCGGCTTCCTCGGGGGTTTGCACAGCGGTCGAGCCGCCGAAATTCGAGCTTGGCAGCGGCGGTCCGATCTTGGCATTCCAGGCTTCGCGTTGTGAGACAGTCAAGACCGCCAGCAATCGGTCGTTCGCGGCGGACTTGATCCGAGTGGTCTCATGCAGGGATTTCGAGAAGTCCACGGTTCGATCGCGGAGTTGTTCGCCGAGCTTAATCAATTGCTCGCGGCGGTCATTCATCACTTCCTGAATCGCGGCTTGCTGATCTTTGGTTAATTTCAAGTCCTGAGCAACTTCGGGCAGCACCAGCGCGGTCGGTCCCTCACGCTGCAACAGCACTTGTTGCATCAGCTTCTTTTGCTCGGCGCTCAGCACTTTCTTAATGGCGTCTTCGGTTTGCTGGCGTTGAAAGTCGCGACCGGAGACACGATCGATTTCCTGTTTTTGTTCGGCCGTCAGTTTCAAACGTTCTTGCACGGCGGAGGAACAAATCTCGAAGGAGATCGACGGAGCGGGGGTCACCGGCGGAAACTCAAACGTGCCCCAACCGCTGGACCGTTCGCCGGAACTGCTCGCCGAATTAGGCGAGCGCGGCGGGCCACCACCTCCGAGGCCGCGGCGATCTGGCACGATGATGCGGCACTTGGGCAGAGCTTTTTTCAATTCCTCAAGAGCCTTTTCCGAGATCGCCCCGGCCGCCAAGTTCAAAGAGTTCAATTGCGTCAACGACTTCAGTGTCGCCACCGCACCGTCGTCGATCTTCGCATTGCTCAGCGACAACAGCTTGAGCTTCTTGAACACTCGCAGGTGTTGCAGGTCCGCGTTGGTCAGGTCGCGCCCACCGAGGATCTGAGTCACCTGATACTCGCCATCAATGAAGATCACGGCCCCCTTCTCTGCAAGCACCGCGACGGCTTTCTTTTCTTCGGCGCTGGGAGCTTTGGCTTCGTCGGCGAGGGCGGATTCGTGGCAAGACGCCGTGAAGAGGGCCGAGAAGCAACAGATCGACCACAGCCGTCGGCATTTGGCCGAGTACACTTTGGCGAACATGACCAAGACCTCCAAGAGTGAGCAACTCAGTCAGGTCGCGATCGACCTGACGCGCGGGAGGAAACTTCGGTGCAGAATCGGGATATGAATCACGGCTCAAGGGAGCCGATTTTCGGTCGATCAGCCAAAACGGTGGCGGGCATTATTACTGTTGAGCGAAACTGAGTTCTAGTCTCTGCTGGCCCCGCAACACGGTCATGGTGATTTTGTCGCCCGGCCGTTTCGTCTGCGCGAACTTGGCGATCAGGCTGGACTCCGTGATCGGCGAGCGGTCGCCGTCGATGGCCACAATGATGTCATCCTTGATGAACCCGGCTCGCTTCGCCACCGCGTGTTCGTTGTATTGCCCAACCCATTTGGCGCGCAGGGCCAGTTGATCGGCCGGCAGGTTTAGTTCGCGCCGCTGATCTTCCGACAAAGTTTCCAGCCGCATCCCTCCCAGCGTGATGCGCCGCAAATCCCACGAGGTCGCTCGCCAGGAAATGTCGTCTTGCTGCCGCCAGCCTTTGGCCAGCGTGAGCGTCAGCGATTTTGTCTGGCCATCTCGCAAGACGACCGCAGCCAACTTGCCGGTCTCGCCCGCGTGATGCAGCACCCATTGCACGTCGGCGATTGACAGCATCGGTTGCCCCGCCAACATCGCGATTTCATCACCCGTGCGGAAACCATCTTCAGCAGCCGACGAATCAGCCGCGACTCGTTGGACTTTCGCCTTCTCCTTCGGATCGAGAATCAGGCCGAGGATCTTCGGGTTGGGATACGGGTAAAGCACCTTGTCGGAGATCGGCTTGTCGGACGACCGCGTGACCAATCTCACAGCCTCGCCAACTTGATGGCAGTGAATGCAGCTCTGCACGACCTTGCCTTCGTAGTCGAGCTTCGCCCCGTACTTCCCCTTGAGCGACGGGAATTGCTCCGGCACCTTCACATCCGAGTCTGGCCCACGCTTCGCCAACAACGCGGCTTTGTTTTTCGGGAACTGAGCGTGCAGTTCCAACGCGCCGCTCAATGCTTTGGAAAATCCTTCGAGCGACACGTCATCCTTCGATTCCGACTGATGCGACCGTGTGCCGTAGCGGCCGTAGATCGTCAAGTCCGCATTCAACAAGAACGCCGCCCACGATTGATCGTAGTCAAACTGAAACTGCGACAAGTCCATGCCGTTGGCATGCACGATCCTCACGCACACAAACTTGTCGAGCAACTCGCGCACACTCGGATCACGCTCGGCAACTTGTTCATCGAGCTGCGCACACGCCTCGCAAGGCACGCAGCGAAACACGACCAACAGCGGCTTGCCGGACTTCTTCGCCTCGTCGCTCCCGCGCGGCAGATCGTTGTAAATCCAATAGCCCGCTCCCTCGATCCGCGACCTGTCACCGCGGACTTTGATCTCACGCTCTTGAGCCACACCCATCGCGCGAGGCAACATCAGGCTGACACAAACAATCAACAGGCCGCGACGAGACATGGCAGACTCCCAGAAAAAAGCCCCGCCGGTCGCAGGTGCGACGGGCGGAGCCATGAGGAATTCAGAAAGCTCGACGAGTCAGTCCGTGACCGCGACTACAAGACCTCGCCGAGTTGGTTCGTGGCTTTGAGCAACGCGCGCTTCACGGCGGTCTGAGCCATTTGGACTTTGTAGTCGTTGTGACTGAGCGGTGTCGCTTTGGCGAGGGCCATGCGGCCGACGGTCTCGGCGATGTCGCTGGTGAGTTGCTGACCGACCAGCCAGTTTGCCGCTTCGTGAGCAATCCACGGAGTCGGTGCGACGTGACCCAGCACGATCTTCGCCTGGCGGACGATGCCGCCATCGAGACCGAGGCAACAAGCTGCGCTGGCTTGCGGTTGGTCGAGTCCGTTGAGTTCCAAGACTTCGTAGGTCGCGCTGCGCGTGTCGCTCGCGGCCGGCAACCACAGGTGCGTGATGAGTTGGCCCGGTTTCAGGACCGTCACGCCTTGGCCGTTAGTCTTGGGAGTCAGGAAGAAGTACTCCAACGGCAGCCATTCTTCTTTGACGCTAACCGTCTCCACTCCCTCGCTGACGCTTCGGGTTTGTGTGACGAGTCGCACCTTCGCGTCCCACGCAATCGCAGGAGGCGCGAAACGTGACGCGCTCACAAACTTGGCGGGGCCGCTGTTGCCGAGAATGGCGTGGTAGCGGTTGTCGCCAGTCGCGACGAGGCTTTCACCGTCCTTCATCGCGAGCAAACCATAGCCGTTTCGGAAGTACCAGCAGTGAGGTAACTGGCACAGGTCTCCGGCGAGTGTGCCGTGAGCCGTGATCTGGATGGCACGGATGCCGTCGATCACGTCGATCAGCGAACGGTAATCGGCGGAGATCGCGTGCTCGTTGATTTCATCGAGCGTCGTGTTCGCGCCGATCAAGATTCCATCGTCGTGACGCTTAATTTCTCGCCACGACGAAACGTTCTTGATGTCCACGACGCGAGCCGGTTGGATCACGTCGCGCTTGAGCAGATTCATCAGGTCAGTCCCGCCGGCGAGGACGGCTGTGTTGCCACCATGTTCGGCGAGCAGTTCCAGCGCTTCGGCCTCAGTTTCGGGGCGAGCGTATTCAAAGCTTCTCATGAGAAAACCTCTTGGTTGAGATTGAATTGAATTTGAAGAGGAAGAGAACCACTAATCTGCGCTAATCAACGCTAATGAAAAGCTCAGAATGAACTGTCCGAATTAGCGAAGATTAGCGGTTGAAGTTTTTACGCTTTCGCCGCCTTCAGCGCGTCGAGGACGCGCTTGGGCGTGAGTGGAATCGTCGGAACGCGAACTCCGATGGCGTTGGCAACCGCGTTGCTGATCGCGGCTCCGCAGGCGATGACCGGGGGTTCGCCGAGGCCAATGACGCCTCGTTCGTATTCGCTGTCGGGCTGGTACATCTCGACGATCAGTTCGCCGATGTCGCCGATGCGCGGGAGCTTGTAGTTCTCCAAGTCGGCGTTGATGTAACGGCCAGTCTTGTTGTCGAGGATTTGTTCCTCGGTCAGCGAGTACGCGATGCCCATGATCAATCCGCCGTAGACTTGGCTCTTCGCCAACTGCTCGTTGATGATCATGCCGCAGTCTTGCACGGCGACGAACTGGTTGATGCGGACGATGCCGGTTTCGGTATCGACCGAGACATCCGCCATCTGCACGCCGCCGACTTGGGCGCTCGTCAGGCCATCGTTCTTCGGGCCTTCGCCCTGAGTCTCGATGCCCATCATGCCGAGCAGTCCGCACGCGGCCTTCCAGGTGCAAACCTCTTTGCCGTCGGACCAGATCTTTCCGTCCTTGGCTTTGAGGCTTTCACCTTTGACCTTGTGCTTCTCGGCGACGACATCAAACAGCTTGCTGAGCGCAGCGAGTGCCGCGCGACGGTTCGGGCCGGTGACGCCGCCGATGGTCGTGCTGCCGCCGGACGGGCCGGAGCGTGGATAAACGCTGGACCCGTAGCGAACCTTCACGGCTTCGAGCGGCAGGCCGAACGTTTCGCCGAGAACCATCGCGATCGCCGTGCGAGTTCCCGTGCCGATGTCCTGCGTCCCGCTCAGCGATTCCACGCTGCCATCCGGGTTGATGCGGACGGTGCATGTCGCGGCGTGAGCGGCTCCGCCCCAAGTGTGGATGGCCATGCCGAGCCCCTTCTTGACCGGGCCAGCTCCACCTTTGCCATGAGCATGCCACTTCTTCGACCAGCCGATGAGCTCGGCCGCTCGTTTGATTTCGGCAGTATAGGTGGCTTGCAGCTTTTCGTTGGTCTTGTCGATGTTAGCGAGGAAAACATCGACCGAGCTCTTGCCGAGCTTGGCTGCGATGTCGTCGATCGCCGTATCGGTCAGAGCACACAACTGTGGATGCGGTGGCGCTCGCCACGCTCGGTCGGGGCCGGCGTTGGTCATCAAGCCGGTCGCCTTGCGATTCACGTTGTCGAATTGGAAGACGTACGGGTACTGCGCGAGGTTCAGCGTGCCCCCCTTGAGTCCGCCGTTAGATCCCCAGTGGTGGCTGTCCCACGCGACGATCTTTCCGTCTTTGTCGGCAGCGATTGTGACCTCAGCGAAGCCCGATGGTCGCGTGCCGGCGACCTTGAGTTCGGTCGCTCGATCGAGCATCAGCCGCACGGGGCGACCGGTCTCTTTCGACATCTTCGCGGCGGCGACGCCCCATTCATCGGCGGCGAACTTCGAGCCGAAGCCGCCTCCGACATACAGGCACGTCACGGTCACATCGGCTTGATCCATGCCGAGCGGCCCGGCGAATTGTCCTGCCGTGCCGCTGACGTTCTGCGTCGAGAGATTCACATTGAGCTTGTTCCCCTCGAAGCGAGCGGCGGCTCCGTGAGGTTCGAGGCACATGTGGCTGATCGTCGCGATGCCGTAGTAGCCCTTGTGGACCACGGCGGCCGTCTTCAACGCGGCGGCGACATCCCCCTTGGTGTTCTCGCCGAGCGGCTTGATTCGCGATGCGGCGGTCAGGGCCGCCTGATATTCCGCAAGCTTCTTCTTGTCGTCGTCGCTGAGCTTCGCCTTGTCGGCGTCGGCGAGCTTGCGGACCTCTTCGGGATACTTCTTGAGCACGTCGGCCGTCTGGTCGTTGTGCAGCTTGGTGGCCGTGGCGAGATCGTCTTCATCGACGAAGTGAGCCGCCGCGTCGAACGCAAACTTGATCGCCCGGACACCGTCTTCGGCTTGTTCTTGCCGTTCGGCCGCGACGGCCGCGACGAGCGATCCGTCCCAGTTCAAATCGTCGCCGACTTTCACGAACGCATAGACCGCTTTGACGCCCGGCACCTTGGTCGCCGGCTCAAGATCCAACGCCTTCACCTTGCCGGCTCCGCCCTTGAAGGTCAGCAGCTTCGCGACCAGACAGTCCTTCGGATTCGTGTCGGCCGTGTACTTCGCTTGGCCGGAAGCTTTCTCAGCTCCATCCATGCGAAGCGTACTCTTGCCGAGATACACATTTTCTTTGCGAGGCCCCCAGGCCACTTTGAGTTCAGTCGCCATAGTTACTTGCCTCCTTTCTTGACCAGTTCCATCGCGCAGGCCGTGATGCCGACATACGTGCCGCAACGGCAGATGTTCCCGCCCAAACCTTTGCGAACCTGATCGAGCGTCGCGCCCGGGTTTTTGTCGCAGTAGGCTTTCGTGGCCATGACGAAGCCCGGCGTGCAAAAGCCGCACTGCATCGCGTCATGCTTCACGAAGCCGGCGATGACCGGGTCGTTGGCGGCCAGCGATTCGACGGTGACGATCTTCTTGCCGACGCACTCGACAGCCAACCTCGTGCAGGCGTAAGTCACCTTGCCGTCGATGAGCACTGTGCAGGCTCCGCAGTTGGTCGTGTCGCAGACGTCCTTGCAACCGGTGAGGTTCAAGTCGTCGCGCAGCGCGTCGAGCAGCGTGACGCGGTTCTCGACCTTGAGCTTGTGGTCCTTGCCGTTGACGTTGAGCGTGATGTCCTGCGGTTCGGCAGTCCGCACGCTCTTTTTGGTGTCTTGAGCAACGGCTCCTTGTTCGCTGGTGGCCAGCGCGGTGACGGCGACTGCCGCACCAGAGCCTCTTAGAAAATCACGGCGATTCACGCCGGAGCCATTCTGAGGAATGGTCTCATCTCGGAGGTCTCGCATCTGGTTCTCCCTCTACAGTGGTAGCGAAACGATGACCGGGTCGCGGGCCGAAACTGTCGGACGAAAACTAGCAGATCCCAAAGAGCGGCTTCGCAGAAACTCGAAGCAGTCAGGCCGAGAGGCCCAACCCACGACGTGCGGAACGGGCGGGATTCTAGCCAGCTCGCAAAGCATCACAACGAACCGATGCGAAATTTCGCGCAGCCATTCAAAGTGGTTTGTCGCCAACAGTGAATTGATTAAGCTGCCGCCAACAGAGGGACAGCATTTTCTCGGGCTGACGTGTTGCGTGCGGACCTTGAAACCAACACGACCGCAAGGCGAGTCGATGACAAAGCCTGATGACATATTGACGCCAGACTTGGGGAGTCAGCCTGCGGCAACGACTGATTCGCCATCGTCAATGGACGCGCTGCGTTCATCCGACACCGACGCTCGCGCGGTGACTGATCAGACGGTGTCCGAGTCGGGGAATGAGGCGGCGGAGACCGGTGCGGCGAGGTCAGGCGCGGTGAAAGTTGGCTCGAGGCTTGGTCCGTATCACTTGGTTCGCAAGCTGGGGCAAGGGGGCATGGGAGCCGTTTATGAGGCTCGGCATACAAAGCTCGACAAGACGTTTGCGTTGAAAGTGTTGCCGCCAGAGTTTGCGTCGAGCGTGACGAAGTTGACGCGCTTTGAGCGGGAGATGAAGGCGGTCGGCAAGCTCGATCACCCAAATATTATCAAGGCCACGAATGCGGACGAGTTCAACGGCACGCATTACCTCGTCATGGAGTTCGTCGAGGGCATCGACCTGGCGGACTTGGTCAAGGAGCGTGGTGTGTTAGCCGTCCGCGACGCCTGCAAAGTGATTCGCCAAGCGGCGCTGGGTTTGCAGCATGCTCACGAGCATGGCTTGGTGCATCGCGACATTAAGCCGTCGAACTTGTTCCTCACGAAAAGTGGTCAAGTCAAGTTGCTCGACTTGGGATTGGCGCGGCTGGACGGCGGCGACGACGTGAACTCGGGGCTGACGACTTTGGGGCAGATGCTGGGCACGCCAGACTACATGGCCCCGGAGCAGTGGGATGACACTCGCTCGGTCGATGCGCGAGCGGACTTGTACGCGCTGGGTTGCACGCTCTGTTATTTGCTGACAGGGAAAGCTCCGTTCGACACCGGCCAGCCACGCTCTTTTCTGCACTTGATGAAGGTCCACTCCGATGCGCCGCCGCCAGACCTGACCGTGCTGCGTCCCAGCGTCCCTGCCGACTTGAATGTGCTCTTCCAACGCCTGCTGGCCAAACGGCCCGAAGACCGTTTCGCCACCGCCGCCGAGGTCGCTGCCAAACTGGAACCATTCTTCCGTCGCGCCGACACCACGCGTCCCCAACATGTCGTGCCAGCGCACGATTTGTCTCTCGTATTAAATGCCCCGCCGATCGTCACCACACCTCGGAAGTATTCGTCGCCATCCTGCGAGATGGAGTTCGCGATGGTTCCAGCGGGGAAGTTCAATATGGGGTCGAGCGCCGACGATGTCCGAGATGCGTTGCAGGCCGATTCGACGTCAATTTCAGAATCGCTCAAGGATGAACAACCGCAGCATCCGGTTTGGATCACGCAGGCATTTTACATGGGCGTCTATGAAGTCACGCAGATCGAATTTCAGTCAGTACTCGGCCGCAACCCGAGTAGTTTTTCGCCGACAGGTTCTGGAAGCGAGAGTGTGTTTGTCTTGAACACGTGTCAGTTTCCGGTGGAGTGCGTGACGTGGTTCGATGCCATCGAGTTTTGCAACAAGCTGAGCGAGGCGGATGGGCTGGCACCGTATTATCTGCAGACGGACATACGTCGCGGCAGCGGCCAATCGATTGAGAATGCGCTCGTCACCATCAGCGGTGGCATTGGCTATCGTTTACCAACGGAAGCGGAGTGGGAATACGCCTGCCGGGCCAACACAACAACGCCGTTCCACTTCGGCCGCGTGCTCAACGGCGACAAGGCCAACGTGAACGGTAACTGCCCATTCGGGACGACAACGAGGGGCCCATATCAGGGGAGGACCACGGCGGTCGATGATGCGACGTATCCGCAGAACGCTTTCGGTCTAGTGCAAATGCACGGCAATGTGTGGGAGTGGTGCGAGGACGTGTACGACGAGTGGGCCTACGCGGAGTGTTCGCAGACAACATGGAAAGCCGATCCGTTGGTGACGAGTGACGCAGAATATCGAGTGTTGCGTGGAGGTTCGTGGGGCAACTTCGCCCGGAACGCCCGATCGGCCAGTCGCGGCAGATTCACTCCGAACTCCCGTTACAGTCTCATCGGATTTCGGGTGGTACGTTCTTTATTGCCGTGAGGTCACGGTTGCTGCGCTGGTACAGGTGGGTGGCTGGCGTGCAATCGAGGACTTGGGGGCGGGTGTCCTGGACCGACTCGCTCAAGCGGTTAGTGCGAGCATCAGCGTTCAGCCGACGCGAGTTCGCACCACGTAGAGCGATCAGGGGGCTGACACGCGCCGCGTGCGCTACGTGTTGGTCGGCGTCCGCGTGACCAAGTGCTCGACCAACGCGGTGCATTTTGCAGTGAGCGCGGCTAATCGCGGCTCGCCTTGCGAGGCGGTGGCGACCATTTCGCGGTGATACCAGAGAACTCGGCCGAGTGGCGCATTGAACCTCGACCACAAATCGGTATCCCTGTCGAGATCGGCGAGCATCAAACGAAGGTTGACCGAACAAATGAAAAGCGGACTGAATAACAGCCTGGGAGAGGCTGTCATTCGATTTACAGGACAGGGCCAAGCCAGGCGTTTCGGTTCCTGCCTCCGCTTTCATTCAATGCAGACCATCGACAAGATTGTCGCGAGGCTATTTTCTGTGGTGCGAAAACGCTCGCGGGAATTCTGGCTGGTGGGAATCCCATTTCAAACTCAGCAGGCGGGAGGACGAGTCGATGAGAAACAGAATTCTGGCTCTGTGCGTGATCGTTGGTGTGGCGTCTCCGGCGATGGCGGAGAACTGGCCGGCGTGGCGCGGTGCGGATGGGACTGGGATCAGCCACGAAAAAGGTCTGCCCGCGCAATGGAGCGGCACCGAAAATATCCGCTGGAAGGTGCCGCTCGCGGAGCCATGTAATTCAACGCCGATTGTCTGGGACGATCGGATTTTTCTGACTCAAGGATTGGAGAAGGGCAAACGCCGAGCGTTGATCGCCTTGAATCGAAAGACGGGCGCAACCGAGTGGCAGCAGGAGGTGACCTGTGACGTGGAAGAGACCTCTCATCCACAAAACCCGCCATGCAGTGCTTCAGCGGTAACCGATGGCAAAGCCGTGTATGCGAACTTCGCATCGGGTGGAATCCTGGCGTGTTCGCTGGATGGCAAGCGGTTGTGGCACCGTGATCTCGGCCCGGTGCTCAGCCGCTGGGGGAATGGTGGTAGTCCGGTTCTCTATCGCAATCTGGTGATCGTGTTTCATGGTCCGGGAACGCCGTCCATTCTTTATGGACTGGATCGCGAATCTGGAAAGACGGTGTGGACCTCGGAGGAAACTTCGATCAACAGTCCGGTGTTCGGCTCGTGGAGCACTCCCGTGGTCGTGCGGGCGGGTGATCGCGACGAACTGGTCTTGCCGTTGCCGGGGGAGAAAATCGGTGGCCTTGGCTTCTTCAAAGGCTACGACCCGGCCAGCGGGAAAACGCTGTGGCAGATCGACGGTCTGGGGAACGAGGTCTACGCGATGCCGATCCTTGGGGCCGGCGGTCATGTGATCGTCGGAGTCTCCGGCCACAACGGCCCCACGCTGGCGATTCGCGCGGGTGGGTCAGGAAATGTCACTGACACTCACCGTCTGTGGCGCACCGAAACGAAGAATCCGCAGCGAGTCAGCAGCGGCATCATTCACGACGGGCATTTGTTCTTGGCGGACGCGACTGGCGTTCTTCAGTGTCTTAAAGCAGAGACTGGAGAACCGGTCTTCCAAGAGCGACTGGGTGGCAACCTGTGGGGTTCGATTCTGCTGGCCGACGGAAAGCTCTATGTCAGCAATTTGGAAGGAGACACCTACGTCGTGCGAGCATCTCCGAAGTTTGAACTTCTCGCCAAGAACAGCGTGGGCGAGCCGACCTATGCCGCGCTCGCGCCGGCTCACGGGGAGTTGTTCCTGCGCACTCACGGGCATTTGTATTGCATCAGCGGCGCTACTGTGGGAACGAAGTGAGTTAAGTAACCCGATGCGTCAGCGAGGGCGAACGCTTCTGGATGTGATGTCCCCATCATCCGAATCCTGTTGAGCGTTCGCCCTCGCTGACGCTTCGGGTTACTTATCTGCGGGAGCGAACAATGCGAATTGCCATTGCCGAGGTTGCACAGGAAACGGACTCGTTTAGTCCGCTGATCGCGGATCGAAGTGATTTCGAAGCTTACGGGCTGTACTTCGGCGAAGAGATTCTGGAACGCATGCGCGGCGTCGGCCCGATCGGCGGATTCCTGGAGATCGCGGCTCAGCAACCCGAGCCTGTCGATCTGCGGCCGATCGTTCGAGCCTGGGGCAGCGCCGGCGGAACGATCACGGCCGAGACGCTCGACTTCCTCACCGAGCGATTGGTCACGGGATTGAAGCAGTCGTTGCCGCTCGATGCGGTGTTCTTATCGTTGCACGGTGCTGCCGCGTCGGAGAAAGAGGACGACGTTGAAGGCCACGTCTTGCAAGCCGTCCGAGAGGTCGTGGGCCGCGACATCCCAGTCGTGGTGGCGTTCGATCATCACGCCAACATCACGCGCCGGATGATCGAGTGCGCGGACCTGCTGATCGGCCATGAAACGCAACCGCACGATCCTCCGGCCACGGGACGGAAGGTGGCTCATCTTTTGTTTCGGATGTTGCGCGGTGAGATTCGTCCGACCGTGCGCTGGCGGAAGATCTCGATGATTACGCCGCAGGATCAGTTCCTCACGTCGTCGGGACCGATGAAGGAATGGTTCGATTTGGCTCGGCAAATGGAAATGCGGAGCGGAGTGCTCGACGTTTCTCCGTATCCGATGCAGCCGTGGCTGGACGTTGCCGAAGGTGGCTGGTCGGTCATCGTTCACACCGACAACAACGCCGAGTTGGCCGATTCGCTCGCGGCCGAGATCGCCGACAAAGCCTGGAGCCTCCGCGAACAATTCTGGCGATCCGAACGTGTCGCGCCGGCCGAGGCGATTCGTCAGGCGGTCGCTGCCGAGCGCGGCTTGATCATTCTCTCGGACACGGGTGATTCGGTTTACGGCGGAGCACCCGGCGACAGCACCTGCATCTTGAAGGCGCTGCTCGATCAACAGATTTCGTGCCCGGCGTTCGTGCCGATGGTTGATTCGGAAGCGCTACAGGCGGCCCTGGCGGCAGGTGTCGGCGCTCGAATCACAGTCGAGTTAGGTGGCAAGCTCGACCACGTCTTCAGTCAGCCGGTCCGCGTCACCGGCAACGTCACCGCTGTCTCACGGGGCTTCATCGTCGATCTGCGCGATCGAGGTGTTTGCGATCTGCGACAAACGGCGCTCTTGGAAGTGGGCGAGATTCGCATCGCTCTGCTGGATCATCGCAGCTTCGCGGTCAACCATCCCGTGCTTTACACGCATCTCGGATTGGACATCGCGGATGCCAAGATGGTCGTCCTCAAGACGGCCAGCAACTTCCAGTTCTTCAGCCGTTGGCGAAGCGGCTTGATCCGAGTCGATTCGCCGGGGACGACGCAATCCGATCTGACCGCGTTCCGCTGGCAGCGCATCCCGCGCCCGAATTATCCGCTGGATGCGCTCTCCGACTGGTCGGCGAAATGAGTCATCTGTCTTGCTTTTGACCCCAACAGCCTCGTGCCGTTGGTGAAACAGATGGTGGGCTAGTTGAAGCCGCTGCAACACTCCCATTCCTCCGCCGAAGGCGGAGGAATGGGAGTGTTGGGGAGAGTTGGGGAGAGTTGTTGTGTACTTGCTTGTTAGCTCTCCATCATTTTCACCATCCGGGCGAGCCGGATGGGGTCTTTCATCTGAATGTCAGACCGTCGAATTCAACAGTTGCTACTGAAGATCAATTGGCCGGCGGCAGCTTGTGCCCCATCTTGTCCCGTTTCGTGTCCATGTATTTCTGCCGGTGCTCGTGCGGCGGGGCGATGATCGGGACTTGCTCGACGACGTGCAGATCCCAAGTATGCTCGAACGATTCGAGCTTCTTGGGATTGTTGGTCAAGATGCGAATCTGGCTCAGCCCGAGATCCTTGAGGATTTGCAGTCCGATCATGTAGTCCCGCTGGTCCGCTTTGAATCCGAGCTTATGGTTCGCCTCGACGGTGTCCAGCCCCTCGTCTTGCAGTTGATACGCTTTGAGCTTCGCCACCAAACCGATGCCGCGCCCCTCCTGCGGCAAATAGACGACCGCTCCGGTCCCGGCTTGCGAAATCTGATCCATCGCCAGGTGCAATTGATCGCCACAGTCGCAACGCAACGAATCCAGCACGTCTCCCGTAAAGCAACTGGAGTGCATGCGGACGAGCGGTGCCTCCACCGATTTCAAGTCGCCCCAAACGAGAGCCAGCGGTTCCTGATCTTCGTGCTCGACTCGATATGCAATGACGGTGACCTGGCCGAATTCGCGGAGCGGCATTGAGACTTCCACTTCGCGTGTCACTAGACGCTCACGCAAGCGACGGTGACGGATCAGGTCTTCGATGGTGATGATCGGAATGTTTTGCTGCTGAGCGATCTCTTCCAACTCGGCGCGGTCCGCCATTCCCGCATGCTTTTGACTGAGAATCTCGATCAGCACTCCCACGGGCTTGAGGCCAGCAATGCGCATTAGATCGACCGTCGCTTCGGTGTGGCCGGCTCGACGCAGCACGCCACCTTCCTTCGCCAGCAGCGGATTCATGTGCCCCGGACGAACGAAATCCCCCGACGCAGAATTCGAGTCCACCAACGCTCGCAGCGTTTTCGCGCGGCTCTCGGCGCTGACGCCGGTGCCGGCATCACGATGATCGACCGGCGTCAGAAACGGCGTGTGATTCGGCGAGGAATTCGATTCGGCCGCGACCAGCGGCGACAATCGCAAGCGGTCCGCCGTCTCGCGCGTGAGCGGAGCGCACATCACACCCCGGCCGCGAGTCAGCATGAAGTTGACTTGCTCGGCGGTGATCGACTCCGCCGCGGCGACGAAATCTCCTTCGTTCTCGCGGTCCGACGCATCCACCACGATCACGAGCCGACCGGCTCGCAGCGCGGCGAGCGCATCATCCACTGTGTTGAGATGCGCGGAAGTCATCGTGGTCCTCAAGGTCTGTGTCGTAGCCAATCTCGCCAGAGATTGGGGGCGTTCGTAACAACTTCCCAAGCTCTGGCGAGCTTGGCTACGAATTCAGGAATCATCCGGCTGACGATCACTCGCCGGTCATGGAGTGGATGAAGTCGACAACCGCCGGATCGGTTTCGGTCTGCGGGATTTCTTCAATCTGCTCAAAGGCGTCGAGCGTGCCGACCCAGTCCAGGAAATCGGGCCGCAGTTCGACGTCCGACAAAGCGTTGATCTCCTCATTCAAATCCGCTGCCGAGCAGAACGGCTCCAGGGCCTCGGCCACCAGCGACGCCGTGGCCGGACGATCGGCCGGCTTCTTCGACAGCATCTTCGCAATCAATTCCACGACAGGCTGCGGCAGGGACGAATTGAATTCCCTCGCCGAGGGTGCTGGATCGCGTGCGTGACGAATCATCTTCCGCAGCGGGTTCTTGTCGGCGAAGACCACTCGCCCCGTTAGACAGTGAAAGGCAACGCAACCCAGCGAGTAAATATCGCTGCGGCCATCGCTCACCTGGACATCATCCCCCTGCTCTGGCGAAACGTAATCGAAATTCCAACGGAGTTCGTCCGCCTGATCGGTGGGAATCGAATCGGCGTCGTCCAGGAATTCCAGTGAATCGTGAGCCGATCCGAATTCCATGATCTTGATGTGCCCGGAAGACGTCACCCAGAGATTGGCCGGTTGCACATCACGCAGAACGACTCCCATTTCATGCAAGTAGGACATGCCCAACGCCGCCTCGCGAATGAGCCGGCAGGCTTCTCCCAGCGGCAGCGACGGCGTGGCGGTCGACGATTCTCGCTTCAGCCGAGTCGCCAACGTTTCCCCTTGGAGATCCTCAAGAGCGGCATAGACAATCCGACCGGCTCGACCCACCTGAAAGGTTCGCAAAACGTTGGGATGGTCCGCTAACACGTCGATCCGTAGCTCGCGTGTCAGTCGCGCGGCTTGCTCGCGATCACTCGACACGTCAAACGGAAAGATCTTGAGAGCGACCGCTTGATCAAACTCGGGATGCCGCGCTCGAAAGAGCATGCCCAAACGGCCCGCCGCGACACGGTCAAACACTTCGTAGGGGCCTAGCCGATAGGGGCCAGGGATTCCGGCGAGAAGACCGCTCGCTTGAAATTCGGTCAGCAACTGTTGCTTCACCAACAGCCGAACCAGACCCTCTCCATCGCTGAGGGTGTGATTGGTTGCCAACCAATCCGAGAGCCCCTTCCCAAATGCGCCGGCAGGCATCAACCGGCCGTCAATCACGCTCTGGCGAACTTGATGGCAATTCATTCCGAGACCTTTGCTATTCATCGAGACTTAAAGCCCTCGCACACAGTTAATACTGTATCGCTCGGCCACGCGCCGGAGAAATCTCTCGCGGCATATCTGGCAAAAACCAGACGAACTTTAGAATGTGCTCGCGAATCGCCAGCGATCCCTCGTGGGAATGATCCGATCCTTTCAGAAGCCAGATCGCCGATTGACAACCAAGCCGACGTTGATATGTTGTGCCTGACGAATCCGCTGCCTAAGCTCCCCGACACGAAAATCCTGCCCAGACACTGACCTGCCTGCGACCTCCCTCAAGACTCACCAGCAACTAACGATCGTTGCCGACGTCACAGCTTATTCTCAACCGACAAACCAGATTGCCTCTGCTGGATTCATCCCGCATGGGCTTTGATTGATTGCCTTGGTCTTACGCGGGATGACCTCCCGATGCCACTCCGTCATGAAGAGGAGCAATCCATGAGGATGACGAATCGTCTGCTATTTGCCGTGACCGCCGCGAGTGCTTTCGCGGCACTTAACTCCGCGTTTGCGGAACCTGCGAAACCCAAGGGATTGGGCGATCCGGGACAGCTCGCCGCTCTGAAAGTGGAACCGGCGGTGGACGGCAAACCCATCGTCCTGCGAGGCCGTGATGCGCGGCAGCAGGTCTATGTCACCGGTAATTATTCCAGTGGCCAACTTCGCGACCACACCCGCAAGGTGCAGTACTCGGTCGAACCAGCCGGGATCATCAACGTCGATGCGACCGGGTTGATCACGCCTATTAAGGACGGCGATGTCACTCTCAAAGTCACCGGCAACGGACTGAATGTCTCGACCGCGATTCACGTCGAGGGAGTCGAGCACCAAGTCCCGATCAACTTTAAGAATCAGATTGTCCCGATCTTCACGAAGCTCGGCTGCAACAGCGGCGGCTGCCACGGCAAGGCGTCCGGGCAAAACGGATTCAAGCTCTCGCTGCTCGGTTTTTATCCCGATGAGGATCACGAATTCCTCGTCAAAGAGAATCGCGGACGACGTGTTTTCCCGTCTTCGCCAGCCGACAGCCTGTTGCTGATGAAAGCCACCGGCCGCTCGCCTCACGGTGGCGGCAAGCGGATGGATGTCGATAGCTACGAGTTTCGTTTGATTTCGCGCTGGGTCGAGCAGGGCTTGCCGTACGGTTCCGACAAGGACGCCTATGTCACCGGCATCAAGTGCCTACCCGAAGGCCGCGTCATGGATCGCGGAGCCGATCAGCAGATCACGGTCATCGCGACCTACAGCGATGGAACGTCCGAAGACGTGACTCGCATGGCGCTGTTTGAAGCCAACGACACCGAAATGGCCGAAGCCACCAACACCGGCATGATCAAGACGCTCGACCTTGCCGGCGAAGTGGCCATCATGGCGCGTTATCAAGGTCAGGTCTCGACATTCCGAGCGACTGTCCCGCTGGGTGCCGACATCGCGTCTGTTCCCGCCAGCAAAAACTTCATCGACGACGCCGTGTTCAGCAAACTGAAGGTGCTTGGCATCCCGCCATCACCGCTGGCAGACGACGCGACGTTCCTGCGCCGCGTTTCGATCGACGTCAGTGGCACGCTGCCGACCGAAGAACAAGTCCGAGCGTTCCTCGCCGACACCGATCCGGCCAAGCGTGACAAGCTGGTGGATCGCTTGCTCGCTTCGCCCGACTATGCCGACTACTTCGCGAACAAGTGGAACCTCGTCTTGCGGAACAAGAACCGCACAGCGGACGACAACTCCGCGACCTACGGTTTCTATCAATGGATTTGGTCGAATCTCTATGAGAACAAGCCCTACGACCAGATCGTCCGTGAAGTGCTGACCGCGTCAGGTGACTCGGCCACGAACCCGGCGGTCGTGTGGTATCGCGAGGTCGATGAGAACAACGAACAAGTCGAGGACACGGCTCAGTTGTTCCTCGGCCTGCGAATTCAATGTGCTCGTTGTCACCATCATCCGTTCGAGAAGTGGAGCCAGAACGACTACTACGGCTTCAGTGCGTTCTTCACCCGCGTGGGCAAGAAGAACGTTTTCGAGCCGGGCATGGCCAAAGCGTCTCGCGACAAGCGAGTGTTCCACAACGACGGCATGGCCGCCGCGACCAACCCGCGCAATGGTCAGTCGCTCAAGCCGACGGGACTTGGCTCGCCAGCTCTGGAGATCGCTCCGGATCGTGATCCACGGCACTATCTCGCCGACTGGATGGCCGACAAGAACAACCCGTTCTTCGCTAAGTCGGTCGTCAACCGTTATTGGAAGCACTTCTTTGATCGAGGCATCGTCGAACCCGAAGACGACATGCGCGAGACGAATCCGCCATCGAATCCGGAACTGCTCAACAAGCTCGCCGCCGGATTCATCGAAAGTGGCTTCAATCTGAAATGGTTGGTCAAGACGATTACGTCGTCGAGCACCTACCAACTCAGCTCGCTGCCGAACGACTACAACTTGAAGGACAAGCAAAACTTCTCCCGCTATTACCCGAAGCGTCTGACGGCCGAGGTGCTCTACGACGGCTTCCACCGCGTCACGAACACCACTCAAAACTTCGGCTCGCTGCCTCCCGGCACGAAGGCCGTGCAATTGCCGGACGCCAGCATCGGACCGTATTTCTTGAAGGTCTTTGGCCAGCCGCAAGGGGACACCGCCTGCGAGTGCGAACGCTCGCAAGAGGCGAACCTCGCTCAAAGCCTGCACTTGCTCAACAGCAGCGAAGTGCAAGACAAGATCGCCAACGCTTCCGGACGTGCGACCACGATGGCCAACGACAAAGTCCGCACGCACGAGGAGAAGGTCAAGGAGTTGTACCGCTGGGTCTACTCCCGCGAACCGAATGCCGACGAAACCAAGATCGCGTTGGCGCACCTCGCCAAGCACGAAGCCGCCCCGAAGATTGCCTATGAGGACATCCTGTGGGCACTCATCAACACGAAAGAGTTCCTGTTCAACCACTAAACCGTTCGTAGTTCTGGTGAAGACAATTCGCAGAGGAATGGAGGCTCCGGAGTGAATCGACTTTGATCGAGCTCATTCCCCTGCCCACATTCCTCTGCCGTTTTTCAGCCTCAGATTCTTCCCGCCTACCCTGATGAGAGTTGCCATGACTCGCACATTTGCGCTTGTTGCCGCCACGGCCTTGATCGGATCGACATCCGCGTTCGCTCAGCTTCCGCAAGCGAAGCTCTTTTCAGTGTTCCCGCCAGGAGCACAGGTCGGTCTTGCCACGGAGGTCGCGATCTCCAACGGCGTGGAGATGGATGAGGCCAATCGGCTGATCTTCAATCATGCGGGGATCACAGCCGCGCAGAAAGTCACAGAAGCCAACGGCGTGAAGACACCTGTTGTCAACACGTTCGTCGTCAACGTCGCGGCCGGCGTGCCGGATGGGATTTATGAAGTGCGATTCAGCGGTCGATTCGGCGTCAGCAATCCGCGGAGCTTCGTGGTCGGATCACGCAAAGAGATCAACGAAGTCGAACCTAACAACGCGCGTGAGCAGGCGACGCCGGTCGAACTCAACTCGACGGTCAACGGCCGGACGGACGGCAGCGCCTACGACTACTTCAAGTTCACCGGCAAGGCGGGGCAGCGAGTCTTGTGCCTGTGCCAAGCGGGCAGGATTGACTCAAAGCTCAAACCACAAATCGAACTTTACGATGCGAGTGGCGTCGTTCCGCCAGCGGTCGCCGGCGCGGCTGCCGCGCCAAGTCCACAAACCGTTCAAAGTGGTCGCCGCTTGGCATCTGCTCGGAGTGTGGCCAAACGTGACGCGTTGCTCGACGTCACACTGCCCGCCGATGGCGATTACTTCCTCCGAATCATCGACCAGGTCTACGCCGGTAGTGTCGATCACTTCTATCGGCTGACGATCACAACCGGCCCCTACATCGACTTCACGCTGCCCCCCGCTGGAGTCGCCGGAGCGAACACGCAAATCACGCTTTTCGGCCGCAACCTGCCGGGCGGACAACCGGCCGGAGTCAGCGTTGATGGCCGGCCGCTTGAAAAAGTCGCTGTGTCGGTCACCGTTCCCGGCGATGTCGAGAATACCCAGGCCACGGATAACCTCGGAACGATTCAAGGCGGCGTCGACGCCTTCAGCTATGTCTGGAACACGCCGGCTGGCAATGCGAATCCACTGACATTGTTTGTGTCCTCGATGCCAGTCGGTTTGGAACAAGAACCGAATGACACGCCGGCTCAAGCCAACAAGTTGACGGTTCCGGCGGAAGTCGCGGGACAGTTTCAGGCTCGCGGCGACGTGGACTTCTTCACGTTCGACGCCAAGGCGCAAGAAGTTTATTGGATCGAAGCGTTTGGTGACCGCCACGGTTCGTCCGCCGACCCGTACATCACGCTCGATCGAGTCACCAAGGACGACAAGGGAGTCGAGACCGTCCAGCGGATCACGGCTCAGGACGACACCGGCGTGAACTTGATTCCGAACGTCTTCGAGACGCTCAGCGACGATCCGGCGTTTCAGTTCGTGGTGCCGGCCGACGGCACTTATCGTTTGACGATCCGCGACCGCTACTACGAGTCGCGCGGCAACGCTCGTATGGTCTATCGGCTGGCGATTCGCAAAGAGAGTCCCGACTTCAAGGTCGTGATTCTGCCGGAGTCTCCGCTGGCCGACAACAACACGACCGCCGCGACGTATCCCGCGAATCTCCGCAAGGGGGAGAACTACTCTTGCCGAGTCATCGTGTTCCGCCGCGACGGCTATAACGGCGCGATCGACGTCACGGTTGAAAACTTGCCGCCGGGGATCACCTGTAAAGGGACGAGCATCGGCCCCGGCCAGACGAATTCGACGATCGTGTTTTCGGCGACCGAGGACGCGGCCGACGGGACGTTCGGCTTCGCGAAGATCGTGGCGAAGGCTCGCATCGAAGATAACGCGAAGGTCAAAGCTGTCGCGGACGCCAAAGCGACGGTGAAGCCAGCGGTCGATGCGTTGCCGAAGACCCAGCAAGACGCCGCCAAGGCTGCCGAGGACGAAAAGAAATTCCTCGCCACGCGACAGGCTGCCGAGACGAAATTCACCGCCGATGCCGATCTCGCCAAGAAAGCGGCCGACGCGAAAGTCGTCTCTGACAAAAAAGCGACGGACACCGCAGCCGCACTCAAGGTCGCGATCGACAAACTTGCGGCGGCGAAGACGGAACTTGACAAAGACAAGGACAAACAAGAACTGAAAAACGCTTTCGCCGTGGCAGAGAAAGCCGCGAACGAAGCCGACGCTGCCACGAAAGCCGCAGTTCAAGAGAAGACGGTTGCTGACAAAACAGCCACCGATACGGCCAATGTTTTGAAGACCAGCGAGCAGGCGAAAACCAAAGCGGTCACGGAACACGATCAAACTGTCGCGAAACTCAAAGCTGCGACGGCCGCTCAAGCAGCAGCCGAGAAGAGAATCGCGGACGCCAACGCCGCCGTGACCGCGGCCATCGCCGCACAAAATGCGGCGGCTCGCAACGTCGCCCATGTCGGCCGAGCAGCGACGACCGTTTGGGACGGTAACCTCGCGGTGGCGGGACCAATCTCTCGGCTCTCTCGAGATTTTTGCTTGGCGATCACACCGGAAGCCTACCCCTTCCAAGTCAGCACCGATGTCTTCCGAGTCGATGCCAACCACAACCGGCAGATCCTCATCCCCGTGAAACTTCTTAAGCGAAACGGCTTCGATGAAAACGTGACCCTGACGTTTGTTGGCACGCCTCAAAACGCTCAAGTCGAGAACAAGCCGATCAACAAGGGTGCGGCCGACGGGGTCTATCGCATCTTCCTGCCGAACAACGTGCCGGTCGGAACCTACACGCTCTACATGAAGGCCACCGCCGCCGTGCAATACCGCCGCCGGCCGGAACTCGCCGACAAGGCCAAGGCCGCGCTCGACCTGTCCGTCGCTGCCGCGACTCAAGCCACCGAAGCGCTGACCAAAGCCAACGCCGAAAAAGAGGCCGCTACCAAGAAGGCCGTCGAGACTGACGCTGCGTTCAAGAAGGCGACCACCGACAAAGAGGCGGCCGCTAAGAAAGTCGCCGAAACCACCGAGGCCGTGAAGAAGGCAACCGAAGCCAAAGACAAAGCCACCACTGATGCGGACAAGGAGGCGACCGCGAAGGCGCTGACGACCGCTCAAGAGGAAGCCAAGAAAGCTGCCGATGCGCTAGTCATTGCCGACAAAGCTCTCGCCGATTCCGACGCCGCGAACAAAGCCGCCATCGCTGCCAAGACGAAGGGCGAAGCGGACGCGAAAGCCGCCGACGATAAGAACAAAGCGGCTCTGGCCGACAAAGCCGCAAAGGAAAAAGTTCTCACCGATACCAACACCGCGACGAAGGCGAACCCGGTCAACGTCTTCACACCTTCGACACCGATCGTCATCAGCGTGAAGCCCAACGCCGTCAACGTCACCACGGCTCCGGCCAATGCCGGTGCGGTCAAGCGTGGAGACAAGGTCGAGGTCAAAGTCACGATCCAGCGAGTCAATGGATTCGCAGGGCCAGTGACACTCGAACTCGTTCCGCCTCCGGGCACCGTCGGACTCGCGGCCGAGAAAGTCACGATCCCCGCCGACAAGGCCGAAGGCGCGATCATCGTCACCGCCACGGGCGACGCCACCGAAGGAGCGATCGCCAACGCCGTCATCCGCGCGTCCGCCGACTTTGATGGGGCCGTCGCGGCCTCCGATGGTGTCGTCGCGATCAACGTCCAGAAATAGTCTGTGAGTCCGCGATCATCGTCGCGATTCGCAGGAGCACTCGCATGAGCACTGCCACACTTCCAGAACTCGCACCATCACCGCCGCAATCGGATGCACTCGCCGAGCGTCTGCCGGCCTGGGAGGTGGCGCTGTTGTTTCCCAACCAAGGTGCCTGGAGCAAGTACGACTATCTCGATTTGCCGGGCAATCAACTGGTTGAGTTTGACAATGGACGGATTGAGGTACTTCCCATGCCGAGCATCCGGCACCAAAACGTCTTAATGAACATTGCGGTGCCGTTGCGTGTTTACGTTCAAGTTCACGAATTAGGAACTGTGCTGTGTACGCCGATGCCATTGCTCGTGGCTCCGCTGAAGTTCCGCGAACCGGACATCCTCTTCAACCGCTCTGCGGCTCCTGAGGAATCGGACGCGGACAAGTATCTCGATAGTGCCGAGCTGGTCGTGGAGATCGTCAGCGAAGGAGCCTCTAATCGAAAACGCGACCTGATTGACAAGCGTGCGGAATACGCGGTGGCCGGTATCGCGGAGTATTGGGTCGTCGATCCCGAACAGCAGGAAGTGATCGTGTTCCGGTTACAGGTCAGCCAATACGCTGAGTCAGATCCGTTGGGAATTTCAGACCTCGTTCGATCAACCGTGGTGCCGGGATTTGAGATTCCGGTCGCTAAAGTGTTTGCCAAGTGATTCCGTCTTGCGGAAAGATTCCATCCTTTTGAAAGAGTCCCGCCATGCGTCCCACCTCGTTCCTCTTGATCTGTGGTTTGACCGTTCTGGGTTCCTCGTCGTTGATGGCTCAGGAAGCCAAGCCGGCGGCGAACGCGATTCAGCCGGAGGCGATCAACCTCGGCCGGCCGGTCGATTTCGACAAGGACATCCTGCCGATCCTCGAAAACAACTGCATCGCCTGCCACAACCTTGGCCAGCAGGAGAGCAAGCTCAACTTAGAGAAGCTCGATGCCATGATCAAAGGTGGCAAGCGCGGCCCGTCGATCGTGCTGAAGGATCCAGACAAGAGTTTGCTGTATCTCGTGGCCGCGCGAGCCAAAGGTCCGGCGATGCCACCGTTGCCGAACAAGGTCGATGCGAAGGCGCTCACGCCGAAAGAACTCGGCATCTTGCGACAGTGGATCATCGAAGGCGCGACCGGCGGCATGGGGGGCATGAAAGACCAAGTCAATTGGCAGCCGGTGCCAACGACCGCGAAGGCGATTTACTCGGTGGCAATGGCTCCGTGGGGCCGCTACGTCGCGGCCGGACGAGCCAATCAAGTGCTGCTGCTCGAT
Organism: Planctomyces sp. SH-PL62; assembly: GCA_945893045.1. Lineage (GTDB taxonomy): Bacteria > Planctomycetota > Planctomycetia > Planctomycetales > Planctomycetaceae > SXKJ01. The sequence goes on along the minus strand of CAMDEA010000063.1, from coordinate 4,133 downwards.
GTCGAGACTGGCGATGAGATCGGGCGGCTGCTCGATCCGAATCTCAACGCGATCCAGCACAACGGCAAGCCGATGTATCCGACCGGAGCGGCGCATCGCGACTTCGTGCATTCGCTGGCGTTCAGCCCGGACGGTCGCACGATCGCATCGGGCGGATACCGCACGGTGAAGCTCTGGCAGCGTCCCGCCACGAATCGCACGCGTGAGATCGCGGTCGGCGCTGTCGTGACGACGGTCGCCGTCAGTCCCAACGGGCAAACGCTCGCGACGGCCGGAGCCGATAACGCCATCAAGTTGTGGAACCTCGCGGACGGAGCGGCGCGCAAAGTGTTGGCCGGACATGCGGCGGCGATTCACAGCCTCGCATTCAGCGCGGATGGAACCAAACTCGCGTCAGCCTCCGAAGACAAGACGATCCGAGTTTGGAACCTCGCCGACGGCACGGAAGCCAACAAGATTGAATCTCCCGCGCCGGCCAAAGCGGTCGTCTTCACCGCTGACGGAGCCAAGGTGATCGTCGGGCAAGCGGACAACATCATTCGCATCTGGCCCATTCCGGCAGCCGCGCCGTTCACGCCTGAGAAAGAAATCAAAGGCCACACGGGTCCGATCAACGCGCTCGCGCTCATCGCCCCGGGCGCTCAAATTCTGTCGGGTAGTGAAGACCAAACGGCTCGGGTTTGGGATCTCGCCGCAGGCACCCAAGTCCGACAGTTTGCTCACGGTGGCCCAGTCAATTCGGTGGCTGTTCGCGCCGACGGATTGTTTGTCGCGACCGGCAGCCCGAACAACATCGCCAAGCTGTGGAACAACCAGACCGGTGCGCAAGTCGTGGAACTCAAGGGAGACGTAACGCTCAACCGAGCCGTTGTCGAACGCACCGAGGACCAGAAGGTCGCGCAACAATTCAAGGCTCTGGCCGATGCCACGTCCAAGGCTTCAGAGACCAATCAAAAGGAACGGGACGAAGCGGTCAAGAAGGCCACTGAAGCGAAGACCAACGCCGACAAAGCCGTGGCCGAACAAGATCCAAAAGTGAAAGAAGCCGTCACCAAGGCCGAAGCCGCCAAGAAAGCGGCGGACGAAAAGAAGGATGACGCTGCCCTCGCGAAGGTTTCGACCGACGCTGCTGCGGAAGTCACGAAGCAAATGGATGAACTGAAGAAACGGCAAGACACCGTGGCCTCGGCCATGCGAGCAATCACGCTGGCGGAAACGGCCGCGAAGTCGGCCGTCGATCAAGTCGCCGCCGCGAAGGTTCAGCAAGATGCGATGACTGCCGCAGTCACGAAAGCTGACGCCGACTTGAAAGCCGCGACCGATGCGGACGTCGCTGGATTGAAGCCAGTGAAAGGTGTCGCGTTCTCGGTGGATGGCAAGCGGTTGCTCACGACGTCCGATGACACCCTGATTCATGTCTGGGACAGCACGACTGGCAAAGCCATTGAAACGTTCGCCGGCCACAAGGCTGCTGTCGGTGCGATTGTCACCGGCCCGAATGGTCTCGTGGTGAGCGGCTCGGCCGATCAAACCGCCGCAGTGTGGACGACGATCCCGACTTGGTCGCTGATCGGACAGCTCGGTCCGAAAAAGGAAACGCCGCTCGACTTCGCCGGCTCGCCGTTCGCGGCGCGCGTGCTGAGTCTCGCGTTCAGCCGTGACGGAAAATGGCTGGCGACCGGCGGCGGCGAAGCCTCTCGTAGCGGAGAGCTTTTCATTTGGGACGTCGCCGCGCAAACGATGGCCAAGGAATTCAAGGACGCTCACAGCGATACGGTGATGAGCATCGAGTTCAGCCGCGACGGCAAGTACCTCGTCACCGGAGCGGCGGACAAGTTCGTCAAGCTGTGGGATATCGCCGCCGGGAAACTGATCAAAGCCTTTGAAGGGCACACACATCATGTGCTGGGCGTGTCGATCAAAGCCGACAACAGCCTGCTGGCCAGCGCCGGTGCCGACAACGCCATCAAAATCTGGAACGTCGAAACCGGCGAGCAAGCTCGCACGATCCCCGGCTATTCCAAGCAGGTCACGTCGATCCGCTTCCTGGGAGTCACCGAGAATGTGATTAGCTCCGGTGGTGACAAGACCGTTCGCTACCACAACGCGGCCAATGGATCGCAGCCGCGAGCCTTTGCCGGAGGGACCGATTTCATGTACTGCGCCGCCGCCTCTCGCGACGAGCAAATCGTCGTCGCTGCCGGCGAAGACGGAGTGCTCCGCGTTTGGAACGGCACGAACGCTCAACCGATTCGCCAGTTCGATCCCCCCAAGCCGCCAGACACGACCGCTCAAGCGGCCGCGAAGTAATGATCTTGCAGGGATTTTTCACTTGTCAGTTATCGTGAATCGAGGCAAGAATCCTCACTGTTTTGGAATCCGCTCAACGCAGTCTGCCCTTGGTCAAAGGAGCTTGATGATGAAGTGCTTTACTTTGCTGCTCACGACGATTTTGTGGATGGTTTCAGTTCAAGCGGCGCTCGCCGACAAAATCACCGGCGAGTACCTGGAGGCTCGGACCTGCGACGTTTACACCGGGCCGTGCTTTGGGAATGCGGAGATGAGCCTGGCGGGCAAAGAAGCGGTCATGGCGTGGAAAGTGGACGAGGGAAGTTGGAAGGGAGTGACGCTGGACGGTCTGGGCGTGGCGTTGGTGGTGAAGGCCGAAGGAACGCTGGGCACCGATGGCATCTTCCCCATGCAGGCCGGCAAGACGGCGGCGGTCATCATCGTCGATGAGAATGCTTCCTCCGAGCAGCGCGGTGCATTGATCGCGTTCGTCAAAGACAACGCGAAGGAGTTGACGAAGAACGTCCTCAACACCGTCTCCGCTCCGATCACGCTGAAGAACGATCATCTCGAAGGCAAGGGTGTCTTCTCGGCCGGCAAGCTGGCGTCGATTGAGACTCGGCAGATGAAAAAGACCGATTGTGTCTGCACGAACGAGATGGTCTTTTACCAGCCGCTGACGAAGGTCGAGAATTTCGCGCCGGCTTATGCACTGCGCCAGTCGTTCCAGGGCGAGGGCCTGAACGGCAAATGGACCAACAACAACACCCGCAGTGCGTTCCTGGCAACGTTCCGCGTGAAGTCGTAGTTGCAATGTCGCCGGCTCTTGCCAAGAGCCGATTCCGCGGCGAGCTTTGCTCGCCGCATCCGCTCTCGGCGAGAGCGGGCTACGTTGGAATCACAGCCCGGCTGTTCGCAAACAGCCGGGCTGTTGTGTTTGATGAAATCGGCGAACGGCACGACTACCATCCCGGCCGATTCGTCGTCACCCCCAGAGGAGATTCGTTCGATGCGTTTGAGAATGTTGGCTGCGGCGGTCGTGTCCGCCGCATTGTGGTGGCTGGCTGGTTCCGTTCATGCCGAGAGCAAGCTCGAAGCGGTCGCGGCTTTGCCGGAGGGTTTGTCGAAGGAGATCGCCGCGATCGTCGATCCGAAAGGCCAGAGGATCGTCGGCAAGGACGGTGCGGTCTGCTCGGTGTGGCTGGTCAAAGAAGTGCCGATGAAGGCGAATTTCAAGCCGACGCTCAACGTGAAGTATCCGTTCGCGCCGGGGGAATTGATCGGCGTGTTGCAGGTGCAGGCAAAATCGAAATACACCGACTTCCGCGGGCAGGAGATCAAGCCGGGAATCTTCACGCTGCGTTACGGACAGCAACCGGAAGACGGCAACCATGTCGGCACGAGCGATCTGGCCGATTTTCTCTTGGCGATCCCGGCCGGAGTGGATACCGATCCGAATCCGATCGCCGCGTTTAAGGCGCTGTCGGAGAGAAGTGCCAAGACGTCAGGCTCGACGCACCCGGCTATTTTCTCGCTGTTGCCGGGCGAGAAGTTGGTTGAGAAACCGACTCTGACGCATGATGCTGACAAAGATCACACGATGTTGAGCGCCGTGCTGTCCGCCAAGGGGGGAGCAAAGGTCGCGTTGCGAATGGTCGTGATTGGCAAGTCAGGCGAGTAATCATGTGGAGCCGTTGGATCATCAGTCTGGGAATCGCGCTGATCGCTCTGGCATGGTGCCTCGCCCAAGAGCCGAGTCAGACTGGCGAGCGGGGTGGCGTCAGCCCCCCGGTTGTCACGAGCGCTGACCGGGGGGCTGACGCCGCCCCGCTCGCCAAAGACAA
>CAMDEA010000062.1 GCA_945893045.1 Planctomyces sp. SH-PL62 | reverse complement strand
AACTGGCTGTCCAGCGCGTCGGCAAACGTGAACTTCCCCATCCGCTTGAGCGGCTCGGCCACCACGAACAACGCCACAATCCAACCCGCCAAATAGCCCACCGAGTACAAAAACCCGTCGTACCCGTAAAACGCAATCATCCCGCAAATGCCCAGAAAGCTCGCCGCCGAGAGATAATCCCCCGCGAACGCAATCCCGTTCACAAACCAATGAATCCCACCGCCGGCCGCGAAGTAACCGCTCGCGGATTTCGCTCGCCGACCCAGATAAAAACTCAGACCCAGCGTGATGCCGACAAAGATGGCGAAGATGGCGACAGCCAGAGTCGAACGTTCGTAAATCATGCGGTTCCTTTGGAGTGCGGTGTGTCAGCACCGCTTTTCCTTTTTGCTTCTCTCTGCGAGCTTTGCGCCTCTGCGTGCGACCTGTTTTCACGCAGAGGCGCGAAGCTCGCAGAGGACACAGAATCCAACGCGGTGCTGACACACCGCACTCCAAAACTATTCCCGGCACAGCCACGCATACAGCAGGGCCATCACCAACGCTCCGCCGATCAAGCCGAAGCCGTACCAGATGGCGAGATTTACGCCGCCGAACGTCGTCTCCATGACTTTCGGAGCGAACGCATTCAACAGCATGAATGCGCCGTAGGCCGCGCAGTACACGGCGAACAATCGCAAGCCGATACGCGATCGCCGAGCGACTTGAACATCATCTTCCACTTCCTGGGGATGAGCGGAACCGTGATCGAAACCAGCCATGTGTGCCTCTTGAGAAATCGGAGCAAGCCGTAGGTTGGGATTTCATCCCGACCCTGCCGCGAAGAGGGTCGGGACGGAGTCCCAACCTACTCTTGCCGCTCGTCAGCGATCGTATCAAAGCCCGTGCCGGCTCGACACCGCTCACTGCAACTGCACCACGCTCGCGCCTGAGTAGTAGTAGCGCAGGATCTGGTTGCTGGTCTTTCCGAGCAGGCCCTGACCGCGGGCTCCCCATTGGCAGAGCCCGACCGCATGGCCGTGGCCGCGGCCGTCGAAGTGCAGCGTGCCGGATTTCTCGGTGATCGTGAAGAACGGGCTGTAAAGCGTGCTGACGGAGACTTGTCGCCGCAGCGTCGCGGCCGAGATTCGCAGCGAGCGCTTGCCGTCACGGACCTCGAACTCTGGAACTTCGGTGCCGCGATCCGCATTGCCGCTGACAAGCTTGATCGTTTGCAGCTTCTCAAACGACTTTCCCTCCGAGCGAAAGTACGTTTTGAGTTTCGCCTCGACATCGGACTTCGGCAGGTCGGCTTCCCAGCGATAGAGCCGAGCTTCGCGGCAGTAATCGCAGGGAACACTTTTGAGTGCGGCAACCGCATCGGAGAAGACCGCGCTCCCTTGCGTTGTGTGCCCGCCACAAGCGGCCGAGTAGTACGTGCGGAAGAGCCGGCCTTGAAACGTGCAGACCATGCCCGTGGTCTCGCGCACGATCTGGTGGCTGGCTGCGCTCTCGCCCGCCAAGCGTCGCGAGCCGTCCCGGTATTGCACGCCGAGATACTTCTGGCTGCTGGTCGAAGCGAAGAGATCGAAATCCCCATCACCCTCGCCGTTGCGAATCACATCCAGCGCGTAAGTGCGAGCGGCGATTGCCTGCGCCTTACGCGCCTCGTCGCCGAATGACAGCGGCATCTCGCTATCGACGACGCTGGCGAGGTAATCGCCTAGCGGCAACACGTTGACCGCCAGGATGCCGCCGCCCGATCGACGGAACAGCCGCATCTTGCCGCGATACTCGTGGCCATTGACCCACACCGCCGGCGATTGCGTCGGCACGATCTCCAACCGAGTCACCGCGAACTCCGATTTCCCAATCTTGAATCCGCTGCTGGTGGCCGTGACGTTGCTGCTTGCCAACTGCTGACCGCGCGACAGAACCTTGTCGCTGCCGACGGGGCGCAGTTGATACGGCCCGTCGATCGACAGTTCGATTTGCTTCTGCGGCGTCGAAGTAACGGCCACTCGAATTGTCGTCTGATCGGCACGCGAGAGGGCCTTCAATGTTGCCGCCCAGGTTTCGTGTGGCCGAGTGCTCAGTAACGGCTGGGACCAACTCCACGGCAATACGACCAGCGCGGCAATCAGCGCGAGCAAGCTCAACGAAAGCGCGGCGGAGTGGACTGGCTTCATGCTCGAAAGCTTAGACCGATCCGGCTTGATCTTGGAACAGCGGGAATTGCGCTGGCTTCGAGAAATGCCCCCATCGACCTTGTGTCGATGGAGCGAGAGATGGAGGGCTATCAGCGGCACCACGAGCCGTTGTCGGACCCCATCCGCCTCGTGCGGATGGTGAATCAGATTCTTCGCGGTTTATCGCCCATTGATCTTCTTCACCATCCGCGCAAGGCGGATGGGGTCCGAGAAAAGACCTGACCAACCACATCTCTAGCACGCCATCGGACGCTCCATCCAGACAAGCTGGATGGGGGCGGGGCGATTTGCGAGGTGATTCGTGCGCCCCTACTTAGCCACGCGGTCCAAGTTCACCTTCAAGAAGGAGACGCCGCCGTGGACGAAGACCGTGCCGACGTGTTGCTCATCGAGCTGCACGGTGCGCGCGGAATAGTAGCGGGCCGCGACGTTCGTCTCCGGCAGCAGCAGCGCGGTGTTGTCGTTGTTCCAGGTGAGGCCATCGTCGGCGGAGAAGTTGTAACTCAGCCCCTTGTTGGCCGTGCCTACGCCGAACGTCACCAGCACGCGGCCGTCCGTGAGGACAGTCAGATAACGTCCCTCGGCGGTGTCGATATCGGGGACGGCTCGAAAGGTTTTGACCGTCGTCCAATGGCGACCCTCATCGGTGGAACGCAGCAGGACCGGTCCCATCGCGAGCAGCGTCCCTTTCGGAGTGCGGACGATCTGCTGAAACGAGTGCTGCTTGTTATCGGGACCGGTCAGCGGAAACACGGCCACCTCGCCGGTCTTGGGATCGAACAACCGAGGCGGCCCCGTTCGCAGCGGCAACAGCCAGCGGCCTTCGCTCCACGGCAGCACGTTGTGCCGAACCGCGCCCAAGTGCTTGCCATCGATCGGACCGATCAGCCCTTGCTCGCTCCAGGTGCGACCCTGATCGGCACTGATCGAGTACAGCAAGGCGCGTTCGTAGTAGCCGTCTTTGGCCTTATCGTCGGCGATGTAGTTCCAAGTCACGAGCACTCGATCATCGGGCAGCACGTCGGCGGTGCCGGGGTAAACCTCGAACACCTTGACCTCGCGAATCACCTCCGGGCGTTTCGCCGACGTGGCGATCACCTCAGACTTTTCCCACGTCTGCCCGCCGTCCACCGAGCGCGTTCGCATGAGCACGTTGGCTCCTTTATAGACGACGATCAGCGTCCCGTCTTTCGTGCGGCAGATTGACGGGTGAACGTGTCCGGCTACGGAGGATGCAATGTTGAGCGGCTGATCCTCGGCCTTCAGTTCTGAGCTTGGAGCGCGTATCAGGCTGGTCACGGCCATGAGAAGCCCGACGAATGGAAGGAGACGACGAATGGGAACAGATGCCTTGGTCTTCATAGTTGCGGTCTCCTTTGATTTCAGAAACGGGGAGGGGTCGTGCGTTCAAAATTCAAAATTGGCGGGCGAAGCTCGTTGATAGCACCATAGTCTCAACCCCGCCAATTTTGAATTTTGAACGCACGACCCTTGGCGCATCCTGCTCACCGGATGGTGCGAATTCCTCGGCAAGCGGGGCGGCGTGCGATGGATTTGCTAAGCTCCCACAGCGGCGACCAAAATGATTCGCGACGCCGTTCCCGCCTCAGTCAGGACGATCTCCATGCCCTCCACGAATTCGATTGCTCGCGGCCCATTATCCCGGCGCACCTTCTTGCGCGGTGCGGGTGTCGCGATGGCTCTCCCACTGCTCGATGCCATGCGGCCCGCGTTTGCCGCGGATGATGCGAAGGCCGTTCCGCGGCGCATGATCGCCATCGAAACCAACATGGGCATCCTGCCGCAGTTCTTCTTTCCGGAGAAAGCCGGTCGCGACTTTGAGCTGTCTCCGTATCTGCAAAAACTTGCCGCGAATCAGAATGACTTCACCGTCTTCTCCGGCACGAGCCATCCCGGTGTCACCGGTGCTCACGCGGCCGAGAAGTGTTTCCTCACCGGCACGCCGCATCCCGAACGGGGCGGCTTTCGCAACGGAGTGTCGCTCGACCAATACGCCGCCGAACTGATCGGCAATCGGACGCGGTATCCGTCGCTCGTGTTGGCCAACAGCAACGAAGGCTCGACGCTCAGCTACACGCGCAGCGGTGCGCCGATCCCGTCCGAGAAAAGTCCTAAAAAACTGTTTCACAAACTCTTCGTGCAAGGCAATCCGGCTGAGGTCGCGGCGAATGTCGAAGCTCTGAAACAAGGCCGCAGCTTGTTGGACTTCGTGGGCGATCAATCCAAGCGGCTTAATCGCTCGCTCTCGAAGAGCGACCAGAACCGGATGGACCAATACTTCACGGCGGTCCGCGATCTGGAGCAGCGGCTCGCGACCTCCGAGTCCTGGGAATACAAACCCAAGCCCGTCGTCACCGCGAAGCCCCCCGAAGACATCGACGACCCGAAAGCGTTCGTCCAACGGACGCGGCTCTTCTTTGACGTCGTCAAGCTGGCTCTCGAAACCGACTCGTCACGCGTCATGTCGTTCTTCATCGACACGACGGTGATTCACAACATCACGCATCACGGCAATCGCCCCGAAGTGCTGGCCGAACTGCGCGGCCATGAAGAAGGCCAGTTCGGTGTACTCGGCGACTTCCTCAAAACGCTCCGCGAGACGAAGGAAGAAGGCCGATCGTTGCTCGACCGCACGATGGTCCTGTACGGCACCTGCATGGGGAGCGCGAACTCGCACTCCAACGTGAACCTCCCCGCCCTGCTGGCCGGCGGTGGCTTCAAGCACGGCCAGCATCTCACCTTCGACCAGCAGAACAACTACCCGCTGACAAACCTGTTTGTCTCGATGCTGCAACGTCTCGGCATCGAGACCGACGAATTCTCAACCGGCAAAGGGACGTTTCGCGGACTGGAGATGGCGTAATCGCCTGCCTTCATGATTCTGTACTCCATGATTTTGCCACCCCTCCGGTCGAAGGCCGCTCGTCATGCCCATTTGGACGTCCTCCCCGATCAAAATCATTGACCAAGAAACATTCCACAGGATCGACCGCCATGTGACCGGCCTGGCATTCGACATTCACAACGAGTTCGGCCGCTATCTCGACGAGGAACTTTATCAAACCGAACTTGCGAAGCGCTGTCAGCGTGCCGGTTTGGAAGTGATCCATGATCCTGAGCTACACATGACCGCCAGCCTGGACGGCTTCTCCAAAAACTATTTTGCTGACCTGCTCGTGAATCAGGGGGCGATCGTCGAAACAAAGGCGGTCGCCACGCTGGACCCAGCTCACACCGGGCAGACTTTGAATTACTTATTCCTGTGCGGCCTGCATCACGGCACGCTACTCAACTTTCGCACGGATCGAGTGCAGCACGAATTCGTCTCGACCCGGCTGACAATGGCCGATCGCCTCCGATACGAGTTCGACGTCCGTGATTGGAAGCCACAAACGCCAGAGTGCGAGCCATTGAAACATCACCTCAATCGCTGCCTGGCCGAATGGGGTGCCTTTCTCGATCCGATCCTCTACCGAGACGCTCTAACGCATTTCCTCGGCGGTGAAGAACGGCTCGTTCGCAAAGTCCCCGTTCTTTCGCACGGAGAAGTCATCGGCACCCAAGAGATGCGTCTGCTGACAAACGAAGTCGCGTTTTCCGTCACGGCCGCCACGCATCATCCGTTAGCCATCTCCGATCACCAACAACGCTTCCTCGCCCACACCTCGTTGAAAGCCATCCAATGGATCAACTTGAATCATCACAAAATCGAACTCAGAACGATCACACGGAAGTAGCAGGCAAAATCATGTTTCACAAAATCATGAAGGCCGGAAGCAAGAAGTGCATTGTCTTCATGATTTTGTGTTCCATGATTTTGCCTTTCCCCGTTTCCGCCGCCCCGATTCCATTCTTTGAAAAGCATTGTTTTGAATGCCACGATTCTGCCACAAAACAAGCCGGACTGAATCTCTCCAAGCTCGAACCTCCAAACGCCGAGAACTTCGCGAAGTGGGTCAAGATTCATGACCGCATCGAGTCCGGAGAAATGCCTCCGAAGGGGCAGCCTCGGCCGCCCGTCGCTGATCAAGACGCGGTCACGAAATCGCTTAAGGCAGAACTCATCAAGGCAGAGCAGGACGCGATCAAGAACGAACCCAGAACCGGTCTGCGGAGGCTCACTCGGAGCGAGTACGAGAACACGATTCGCGACCTCTTCGACATGCCGGGCATCGCGTTGCAGGGGGAGTTGCCCCCAGATGGTTCGGCGCACGGCTTCGATAAGAACAGTGACGCGCTCGACATCTCGCACGTCAATCTCGCCAAGTACATTGAGGCGGCCGAGCATGTGCTCAACATCGCGATCGCGACACGGCCCAACCCGCCGTCGGTGACGACACGACGCATCTCGCTGGCGAACAGCGGCGGCTTTGTCGCTCATATCATCATGAATGGCGACGGCGTTCTGCTCAAAGACAAGAAACCGGACCCCGACTTCCCTCCCGCGGCCGAGCAGAATCACATCGACGAGGGTGCTCACGAACGATTCGGCTCGTTCACCAACGGAGCCAGCGTCGGCTTGTTCCGACACGAGGACGAATCGGTCAGCCCGTACTTCATCGAGCACGTCACGATCTATCCGGGCCTGTACCGAGTCCGCACATCGCTCTGGAGTTTCCAATGGGACAAGGGCCAAGTGCTCCCCTCGCGCGGGACGGAAGCCGCTCGGCTGTCGGTCGTGCAACTGACCGGCGACGGCCGTGGTGGCCAGCATCCCAGCTACAAGCTCGGCTATTTCGATGCCCCGTCGATGGACGCGCAAGAACATCAACTCGTCACCTGGTTGAATCACAACGAGCTGATCGGCTTCAACGTCGCATCGCTCGCCCCGGTCGCGAACTACAACCGCAAAGGCCGAGCGATGGCCTTCACCGGTCCGGGCATTGCCTGCGATTGGTTGGACATTCAAGGCCCGTTGCACAACGTCTGGCCGCCGGTCAGCCACCGCGTTCTGTTCGACGAACTTCCGCTCGTCGAGTTCAAAGCGGCCGATCAGCCCGGCGTGCGGCCACCGCAACGCAAACAAGTCCGGCAACTGGGTGCCGGTAAGAACCGCCCCGATCCGACTCCCGGCTTGTGGACCGTTCAGAGCGAACAACCGCTGGTCGATGCCGACCGCTTGCTCAAATTATTTCTACCGCGCGCGTTTCGCCGACCGGTCGATGACGAAGTCCGTCAGGTCTACGTCGCCAAAGTCGAAGAACGCCTGAAGGCCGGCGACTGCTTTGAATCCGCAATGCGCTGGGCTTACCGAGCGGCATTGTGCTCGCCCGATTTTCTGTATCACGTATCGACCCCCGCACCGGGCAAGGCCAGCCGCATCGACGATTACTCACTCGCGTGTCGCTTGTCGTATTTCTTCTTGAATTCGATGCCAGACGGACGACTCACGGATCTTGCACGCAGGAACATTCTGCAACAGCCACACTTCCTGCAAATGGAAGTCGATGGCCTGTTGAAAAACCCGAAGTCGCAGCGGTTCATCGACGACTTCCTCGGCCAATGGCTGAAGCTGCGACAGATCGCCGCGACCGACCCGGATAAGAAACTCTATCCGGAGTTCAACCCATACCTCCAAGACTCGATGGTCGCCGAAACGCGGGCCTACTTCCGCGAGTTGATCGAGCAGAACCTCAGCGTGAGCCATCTCGTTAAGTCCGACTTCGCGATGCTCAACGAGAAGCTGGCGGTGCATTACGGCATCCCCGGCGTCACCGGCTCACAGATTCGTCGAGTCCCCTTGCCGCCGGATTGCCCGCGCGGTGGATTCATGACGCAAGCGTCGATCCTCAAGATCACGGCCAACGGCACGACGACCTCGCCCGTCCCACGCGGAGCGTTCGTGATGGACCGCTTGCTCGGCCAGCCACCCGATCCTCCGCCAGCGAACATCGCCGCCGTCGAACCCGACGTGCGCGGTGCGACCACGATCCGCGAACAACTCGCCAAGCACCGCGACAATGTTGTTTGTGCGTCGTGCCACGCCAAGATGGACCCGCCTGGGTTCGCGCTGGAGGCGTTTGACGTCATCGGCGGGCCGCGCTCGCGCTACCGCTCGATCGGCGATGGCGATCCGGCACCGCGCGGCTCGATTGATCCCTTCATCGGGATCAGTTTCAAACTCGGTCCGCCCGTCGATGCGACTGGAGTCCTGCCCGACGGGCGGGCTTTCAAAGACGTGCTCGATTTTCAAACTCTGATCGCGGCGGATTCCCACCGGTTGCTGATGAACTTGGCCGAGCGGTTGATGATCTACTCCACCGGCCGCGATACGTCGTTTGGTGATCGCGACCAGCTTGCGGCCATTGTCGCCAACACCCAAAAGCAGGGGGGCGGCATTCGGACGTTGATTCACGAAGTCGTGCAAAGCTCGCTCTTTCAAAATCGGTAAGGCAGGTTGGCAAAATCATGGTTCACATAATGATGAAGACAAGAAAGTCTGAGAGGTGTGTGATGCGTCATCGTCGTCGTCGCGTTTTTGCGTTTCATGATTTTGTGGCCATGATTTTGTCTCTCTTGTGGATTCTGTCCCCAGCAACGGCCGAAGAGCCGAAGTTGATCAAGCATCAGATCACGGGCCTCTTCGCACCGGATCGAGAGAAAGATCTGCGGGAGGTCTTTGAGCAAAAGCTCCCGCAGTTCAAGCTGGTCAGCATCGACTTCAAGAACGCCGAAGCGAGCTTTGACTACGACCCCGCCAAAACCTTTCCCGGCGCGAAGCCCGAGCAGATCATCGAACGCTTCGACAACGAACTGCGAAACGCCACGCGGCACACGTTCGGCGCGAAGCCGCTGCGGACGATCGAGAAAGACAAGCTCAAGCTGATCGAGATCCCGATCGTCGGACTCGACTGCAAAGCGTGCTCATTCGCAGTTTACGAGATGGTCTATCGGCTCAAAGGAGTCGAGCAGGCGACGTCCAGCTTCAAAGAGGGGAAGCTCACCGCGCTCATCGACCCCGAAAAGATCGACCGCACAGAAATCGAAATGACCCTCAAGCAACGTGGCGTGCAATTCAAGCCGCAGGAGTAGATCAACCATGAGCATCCTCGACCGATTCTCGCTGAAGGGACGCATCGCGCTGGTCACGGCCGGCGCAGGCCCGTTGTTCGGCAGCAGCATTTCACAGGCGCTCGCCGAAGCCGGAGCGACCGTCATCACCGCGTCTCGTTCGCTGGAGGCCAACCAGCAGTTCGCCGAGTCATTGCGCTCCGCCGGACACGAAGCACACGGCATGCAGTTCGACTTGTCCGATCCCGATTCGATCCGCCAATTACACCGCGACGTGATCGACCGCTTCGGCCGGCTCGACGTGCTGGTCAACAGCGCCCTCACGCGCGATGGCCACGCGGGGCGCTTGGAAGATCAAAACCCGGAAGTCTGGATGAAGGCCGCCGCCGGCGACTTCTCCGGCCTGTTCTTGATCTGCCAGCAGTTCCTGCCCGACATGGTGCGGCAGGGGCGCGGGTCGATCATCAACATCTCCAGCATCTACGGCGTCGTCTCGAACGATCCAACGATCTACGCAGGGACCACGATGGTCCAACCGCCGACGTACAACTTCGTCAAAGCGGGCATGATCAACTTCACCCGCTACCTGGCCTGCTACTACGGCAAGCAAGGGGTACGAGCCAACTGCATCAGCCCCGGCGGCTACTTCGACGACCAGCCGCAGCCGTTTGTCGATCAATACTGCCGCCGCGTTCCCGTCGGCCGAATGCTGGGCAACGACGACATCCACGGAGCCGTGGTCTTCTTAGCCTCGGACGCCTCCGCCTATGTCACCGGCCTGAACTTGATGGTCGATGGTGGCTGGACCTGTTTGTAGAGAAGGTGAAGTCAGGGGTCACGGGGTGATGACCGTTTTGGGAAGCAGCGTTGCCAGTCGTTGCCTTCCCTCTGCGCTGAGTTTAGCTGGGCCGAGATGTAGCTTGCGGAGGTTTGGCAGTTTCGCGAGGTGTTCGATCGACGCATCGGTGACGCGCGCGGAATCCAGCGTGACCTCTTCGAGTGTTGTGACGTTCACAAGATGCTTCACGCCGTCGTCGTCGAAGTTGCCAGTGACCAGCATCAGCTTGCGGAGCTTCGGCAGGCGGGCGATTTGCTCACAGGTTTGATTGCTCGCGGCGCGGTCGTAGATGTCGAGTTCGTACAACTCGCGCAGCTTGCTGAGAAACGGAAATGCCTCGGCGGTCGTCTCTTTGCCGTGAACGTGCAGTTGCTGGAGATTGACCATGCCGGCGAGATGCTTCAGCCCGGTGTCGGTCACGTTAGTGTGAACGACCTCCAGACGCTTCAGGCTGGTGAGCTTGCCGATCGCTGCGAGTCCCGCGTCGCTGGCGGGGGCGGAGTGCAGATTGATCGACTCGATCTGTTTCATGCCTTGCAGGTGCGCGAAGCCCGATCCGGTGATCTTCGACGCGCAGATTGTCATGCGTTTCATGCGGGTCATCCCGGCGAGATGCTCGAAGCCACGATCGTCGCACGCGGTCAGGCAGACGTTGAGCCGTTCCAGGTTCGTCAGCTCTTTGAGATAAATCAGCCCGGCGCTCGTGACGGCGGTGCCGGAGACTTCCAGTCTCCGCAGTTGATCCTGGCCGGCAAGCTGCTTTAGCCAATCGTCGGTGACTCGATCGGAGAGCTTCTTCGGTTCGGGGTCTTTGTGGCCGTCGGTGCGTTCATTGAGTTCGATCTCGACGATGCGGCCGAAGACCGGCAACCCCTCGTCACTGGCGATCGAGCGGAGCCAATCCGGTGCGACCACGTCGAGCGTGACTTTACCGTTGAGCCGTTTGATTTCGGCGAGCAATACGCGATCGCGCTGAGAACGGTCAGCGGCTAACTCGAACGCGGGCAGGAGTTTCTCGGTGTCGCCGCGCACCTGCGGATCGGTCAGGCTCCGCGCGAGCCCTGCGAGTTCTTGCCGTGTCGCTGCTGCAAACTTGCCCTCTTCGAGTTTCGCTTCGGCGGCGAGCTTCGCCATCTGACGCAGTGTCATCGCGTCAGCGTGCGGTTTGAGCGGGACGACGTTCAAGTAACGCGAGATCGGCAACGGCTTGCCGGGATGACCGGCGAAACCTTTGACGCCGACCTTGGCATGAAACACGCCTGGTGGATCACCGGTCGTGCAATAAATCTCATCGTGATTGACTCCGCCAAACGCAATGTTGCTGACGACCTTGCTCGGCAGCGGAAGGTAGGCGAGCACCTTGGCCTCTGGACTGAGGACTGTAATGCGTCCATTCTTCGTATCGGGTCGATGAAAGTCCGCGACCCATAAGTTGCCAGCCGCATCGAACGTGCAGCCATCGCCGCCTGAGCCACCAAGGTCATAGAAGAGTTCCGGCTTGCCGAGCAGTTCGTTGTCGGCGGGCAACGGGTATCTCAGGATCTTCTTCGACTGCGATTCGATGACATACAGAAACTTGCTGGCCGGATCGACCTCGATGCCGTTCGGGAACGCGAGGCCGGTGGCGATCCGCTCGACTCGGCCATTGGGACGGACTCGGTACAACCGCCCGACCGGCTTATCGAGCGACGAGCCATCCGGGTCGGTCCAGTAAACATTGCCGCGCGCATCGACCGTCAGATCGTTGAGGCTGAGCAGTGTTTCCATTTCAAATCGCTCGGCGACGACCCCCAGCTTTCCGTCGGGTGCGAGATCGAGCAACGCCTTGTGCTTGTTGTCGCAGATCAGCATGTGCCCGTTGGCGAGCAACACCGTTCCTGCCGGGCCGATCTCCAGGTACTTGTGGACCTGTTGGGGAGCGGTCACTCGCAGCAACGCCCCGCTGCAAAAGAAGACGTCGCCAACCCGCCACGTCGGTCCTTCCGAATAGCCGGGGGCCTCGGAGTAATGATCGAACTTCACGCCCGCCAACCGCTGAGCCAATTCGCCGGTCGGTTCCTCGGCGCGTGCAGAAGTCGTCCACAACGAAACGGCGGCCACGAGCATGCACGCTAGTAAAAAGCCGGTCGGTCGAAAGATCATCGTTCGAGTCCTCGTCGAGTTGTGAAGTTGGGCAGCCGGTGCCTGACCCCGAACAGTTGCTGTGCGACCATTGGACCCGAAGCACTTTGAGGGCCACAAGAGTCGCGACGATGATTGTTTGGACGTGCGTGACGCCTCAGCCTTGCAGACCATCGGAAAAGGCGGTCCACTGGTCGCTGTAGGAGTGTCCCATGTCACCGCCACTCGGACTGTCAAAACCAATTCCTCACGTCGATCCGAATCAACGCGAACCCCTGGCCGTCATTGGCATCGGCTGCCGTTTCCCCGGTGGCATCGACTCGCCGACGGCTTACTGGGACGCATTGCTGCGGGGCCTCAACGCGATTTGCGATGTGCCGGACGACCGTTGGAATCACGAACGCTTTCACGACACCAACTCGGAAAAGGTAGGGTGCATTCGCAACGCCAAGGGTGGCTTCATCGAAGGGGTTGATCAGTTCGACGCCGAGTTCTTCGGATACTTTCCGACGGAAGCTCAGCGCATTGATCCGCAGCAGCGCGTGTTATTGGAGGTCACACACGAAGCGATGGAAGATGCCGGCCTGCGGCGCGACCAGTTGGACGGCTCACGCACGGCGGTCTTCATGGGGTCGTTCATGTACGACTACCTCTGCATGCAAACGGCCAGCGAACATCGCGATGAGATCAATCGGTATGTCGCGATGGGTTGCTCCGTCTCGCCGTTGGCGAACCGTATTTCTTACGACTTCAATCTGAAGGGGCCGAGCGTTTCGCTCGACACGGCGTGTTCCAGTTCGCTGGTGGCAGTGCATCTGGCCTGCCGTAGTCTGTGGGGCGGAGAAGCGGACATGGCGATTGCCGGCGGCGTCAACCTGATGCTGCGGCCGGAATCGTCGATCATGATGTCCAGGGGCGGGTTTCTGAATCCGGATCAGTATTGCAAAGCATTCGACGCATCGGCCAATGGATATGTCCGTGGTGAAGGTGCGGGCATCGTCATTCTCAAACCGTTGAAACGAGCGCTTGCCGACGGCGATGCGATCTACGCTTTGGTGCGCGGTTCGGCGGTGAATCAGGATGGCTATCTGCCGGAAGGTTTCACCGTACCCAACGTGTTCTCTCAAATCGCCATGCTGGAGACGGTCTATGCCGATTCTGGTGTCGATCCGTTGACGGTCAATTACATCGAAGCTCACGGCACGGGCACGCCCGTTGGCGATCCGATCGAAAGCCTGGCTTTGGGAGCCGTGCTGGGACGCGATCGCCCCGCCAGTCAGCCCTGCTTGATTGGTTCGGTGAAGACCAACATTGGACACCTGGAAGGAGCCGCGGGAATCGCGGGTTTCATCAAAGGAACTTTGACGGCGCAGCATGGCATCGTTCCGCCGAACTTACACTTCCACGAACCGAATCCCGAGATCGACTGGGAGAATCTCAGACTCGAAGTGCCGACTCGGACGACGCCGATGGAACGCGGCGACCATCCGTGGTTTGTGGGAGTGAATTCGTTCGGCGCGGGAGGGACCAACGCGCATGTCGTGCTACAAGAGCCGGCCGAAAGTAGGTTGGGACCCCGTCCCGACCCGCTCCGTCCGGATCCGCTGAGCGTAGACCGCCGATTGAAAGTGGTCGGGACGGAGTCCCAACCTACGCTGGGCGAGTCCTTGTACTTGCTCAGCGCGGCCAACCGCAATTCGTTGCGAACGCTGGCGCTGCGTCATGCTGACTTCTTGAGCGTCACACCACATCGACTCGATGACGTGGCTTATTCGGCGTTCGCTCGGCGCAGCCATTACGCGCACCTGTTGGCGGTCGTCGGTCAGTCGACGCAAGACGTGGAGGACAAGCTCCGCAAGTTTGCTGATGGCGAGGTGAATCCGCTCACGCTAACGACGACGATCACTCGCAAGAAACGGCCGAAGCTGGCGTTCGTCTTCTCCGGCCAAGGAGGCCAGTGGCCACGCATGGGGCTGCAATTGATGCAGCGTGAAGCGGTCTTTCGCAAATGGATGGAGACGATTGATCTGCTCTTCCTGCGACTCGCCGGTTGGTCCTTGCTTTCGGAACTTCGGAAGGAAGACGCCCAGTCCAAGGTCAGCGACACGGTCGTTGTTCAGGCGGCGGTCATGGCGATCCAAATCGCGCTGGTCAAACTCTACGAGCACTATGGAATCCGTCCCGTTGGATTCGTGGGACATTCGATCGGCGAAGTGGCCGCGGGCTTTGCTTCCGGAGCGTTGACGCTCAAGCAAGCGGTCCAGGTGATCTTTCTGCGTTCGCAAGCTCAGAACCGAGCCTCCGGCAAAGGGGGCATGTTGGCGGTAGGGCTTTCACTGGAAGACGCTCGCAAACTTATTGAAGGTTATGCGGGTCTGGTTTCAATCGGTGCCGTCAACGGTCCAGAGATGCTGACGTTGTCAGGCGACTCGGAACCGCTGGAGCAGATCGCACAGTTGTTGGAAGCTCGCGGAGTCTTCAATCGACCGGTGCGGGTCCAAGTGGCTTATCACAGCCATCACATGGAACCGATCAAGGGGATCATGCTGAAGTCGTTGGCCCAAGTGCAGGGTGCGAAAGCAACGACGCTGTTGTATTCCTCCGTCACCGGCAAACGTGCGGACGGCAAGCATCTGAATGCGGACTATTGGTTCCAGAACGCGCGGCAGCCGGTCCTGTTCACGAATGCTTTGAACTCCATGATTTCCGAGGGCTTCGATACGTTCGTCGAGATTGGCCCGCATCCGGTATTAGTCAGCGGGTCCGAGGCTCTGATCCAGAAGCGGGGTGCTAATGCGGTGATCGTGCCGTCGATGACCCGCAAGGAACCGGAAGCGGTCGTGTTCCTGCAAAGCCTGGCGAGACTCGCGGCGCGCGGGCTGGAGCCGAACACCGAGTTGATGTTCGGTGCCGATCGTCGCTATGTCCGATTGCCGAAGTATCCCTGGCAGCATGTTCGACACTGGTTCGAACCGCCCGCCGCTGCCGAGCTGCGCCGTGGACGATTCGAGCACCCCTTCCTGAAGCGTCAGACTCAACTGGTCACCGAAGAGGGCTTGGCAGTCTGGGATGCCGCGCTGGACGTGCAGAAGTTCCCGTACCTTCGAGACCATCAAGTGGATGGCGAAATCGTCTTTCCGGGAACCGGGCACCTGGACTTGGCGTGGGCCGTGGCCAGCGAACAGTTTCGTCACGAGTCGTTCTTCTTGGAGAACCTGCATTTCGATTCGCCGCTGATCCTTCCCGACAACAGTCGTCATCCGCTGGAGGTGCGGTTGGAGATCGTTTCCGAGGAAGGGGACTACCGCCTCTGCAGCCGACCGGCCGATGCGACCGCTGAATCGCCGTGGTCGAGGCACTCGTCAGGCCGCATCAATACTGCGCAAGACCGATTTGAGAAATCGACCACCTCGCTCGCCGATCTCAAAGAGCAGTTTCGAGAGGCGGAGCCGCAGTCGGTCGAGCAGTTCTACGAGAATCTTCACGAGGCGGGTCTGGCCTATGGAGAGAAGTTCCGCTGCATTCAACAGCTTCAGGAATCCGGCCATGAATGGCTGGCCCAGTTGCAGTTGCTGGACGAATTGGCGCATGAAGCCAAACGGAACTACATCCATCCGGCGCTCCTCGATTCCTGTCTGCATGTTTTGTTCGCCGAGGTTCATCTCGATGGCAATCCCGATCGCACCTATTTGCCCTACCGTATCGACCGCGTGCGGTTCCATCGCCGACCGACTCAGAATGTCTGGTCCCACGTTCGTATTACTCGGAACGACGAGCATTATCTTTGCTCAGATACGTTGATCTTTGATGATGACGGCGAATTGGTTGCCGAAGTGCTTGGCTTAGTCTGCAAGCGGCTGGTTGGAGCGGGTTCGCGTCAGACCGACACGTTGTACGCGGGCTGTTACGAGTACCGCTGGATACCGGCCGCGCGTGATGCCGAACTGCATGGTCGCATCTTCGATACCACTCGTGCCGTCTTGATTGCTGACGAGTCCGGAGTTGCCACTGAATTGGCGACACGGTTCGCGGCAGAGAATATCCAGCCGTTGATGATTCGAATCAGCGACGGGCGGGGACTCGACGAACTGCTGGCGGACGTGCCGTTGGATCGGCGGACGCTGATCGTGTTCGCGGCCGGCGTAGAGCGGGCGGCTCGCCTGCTGGAATCCACAGGCGAGCCGCCTGTACTACGTTGGACCGGACTGGCCGATTGCTCCGCCGTTCCGTCGCTGTTGCAGCTCGCTCAGACGTTACACAAACGAGAGGGAGTGCCGCGCTTGTTCGTGGTCACCAATGGCGCAGCGGGTGTGGCCGGCGACCAGCAGCTTGATTTGGGTCAAGCGATTCTGCACGGCATGTCGCGCGTCATCAAAAACGAATGCTCCAATGTCCCGCTGACGGTGATTGATCTGAGTGCCACGATCGCGCCGTGCGAAGTCGATGCGCTGTACCACGAACTGCTGCACAGCCACCGCGATCGGGACGAATCGGAAATCGCCCTGCGAGGCGAAAAGCGGTATGTGCATCAATTGGTTTCCGTAGATCGCGATTCCGCCGAGCAGGCGGCGCTCTCCGAAGAAGAGGGTGTTGGCGGTGCGTATCGAGCCGATCTGCGTGATCCGGGGATGCTCGACAATGTTGTCTTCCGCCGGCTTCCGCCCACCAGCACTCACTTTGTGAGCGGCACGGCGCTAGCCGCCGGTAATTCGCCGGAAAACGTCGATCCCGAATTACCGGTGGCTAGCGCCAATCCGCTTAAAGTAAGTGCCATTGGGCTTCCGGCTGATGAGGAGGTTGAGATCGCCGTTCAGGCAGCAGCTTTGAACTTCAAGGACATCATGAATGCGCTGGGCTTGTTGCCGGAGAATGCGGTTTCCGGTGGTTTGGCTTCCGATCGTCTTGGCTTGGAGGTCGCGGGGCGAGTCCTCCGAACGGGTCGCTTGGTTCAGCATGTTAAAGCCGGCGACGACGTGATCGCTCGTGTCGCCAATGGTTTTAGCGGCCGAGTGACTGCGCCGGGCCATTGCGTGGCGCATCGGCCTCAACGACTGACGCCGCAGCAGGCCGCGGCCATTCCCGTGGTTTACATCACGGCTTGGTACTCGCTGCACCATTTGGCTCGCATGGCACGTGGTGAGACTGTCTTGCTGCATTCAGCGGCCGGCGGCGTTGGCGGCGCGGCAATTCAGTTGGCTCAGCGCGCTGGTGCGATCGTGATCGCCACGGCGGGGACGAAGGAGAAACGGGCTTACTTGCGACAGTTGGGTGTCCAACATGTTTTCGATTCACGGTCGCTCGACTTTTACAACGACGTCATGGAAGTCACGGGCGGACGCGGCGTGGATGTCGTGCTCAATTCGCTGACGGGCCGCTTCATCGCGCAGAGCATGAAATGCCTGGCCCCGTTCGGCCGCTTCATCGAGATCGGTAAGTCAGACATCTATCGCAACAACAAATTGAGTCTGGAACAACTGGGCGAGAACATCTCGTACTTCGTCGTCGATGTGGACCGGCTCGCCGCGCAGAAGCCGGAGCTGCATCAGCAGGTGCTGACCGATGTGGTCGCGTTGTTCGAGCGCGGTGAGTTGGAGCCGCACGAGATCACGGAGTTCCCGGTTTCCAAACTCGTCGAGGCCATGAAGTTCATGACCCGCGCGGCGTACCGGGGCAAAATTGTTTTGAACATGCAGAACGATCGAGTCCCGACGCTGCCGCCGCGAACCGCGACGTTCCGGCCTGATCGCACCTATTTGATTTCCGGTGGTGCCAGCGGTTTCGGGCTGGTGATTGCGCGGTGGATGGTCGATCGCGGTGCGCGGCATTTGGTTTTGCTCAGTCGCAGTGGTGCCAAGAGCATCGAGGATGGAGCGGCTATCAATGCGATGAAGGAACTCGGTGCGGAGATCGTGATCGCTCGCGCGGATGTCTCTGATGCCGGTGCCGTCCGACAACTCATCGAACGCATCCAACGCGAGCTGCCGCCGCTGGCCGGAGTGATCCACGGTGCCGCCGTGCTGGATGACGCTTCGATTCCGACGATGGACATGGCGCGGTTCGCGCGAGTGTTCGGCCCAAAAGCGCAAGGGGCTTGGAACCTGCACGAGGCGACGCTCGCCGCTGGAGCTGACTTGGATTTCTTCCTGACGCTCTCCTCGATCTCATCCGTGTTTGGCGTGATTGGCCAGTTGAATTACGCGGCATCCAACTTCTTTCAAGACGCTCTGGCTCACTACCGCCGACAGCGAGGTCTGCCGGCCACCTCCGTCAACCTCGGTCTTCTGGGGCAGTATGCGGGAATGTCCAAGAGCGAGAACGATGAGAGGAACGTCGTCACGCTCTTGGAAAGTCACGGGATGCTCGTGATGCCGCTGGCAGATGTGTTGGGCAAGCTGGAAGCCGCTCTGATTCAGCAGCCGGTCCAGAGAATGACCGCGCGATTCGACTGGTCACGGTTCCGCACCGCTTATCCGCACCTGGTTCGCGATGCGCGGTTCGTCGAACTGATGAGCGCCGCGGCGCTCGCCCGAGGCAGCCGCCAAAACCGGTCCAATCTCCGCACGACCCTGGCCGAATTAGAGCCTGACCAGCAGCCCGTGCGATTGCAGCAAGAGTTGGCGGCAGTGTTTGGCCGCATTCTGGACGCCCTGCCGGAGAAAATCGACGTTTCGGTGTCCATCGACAACCTCGGCCTCGACTCGTTGATGCTCACGGAATTGCAAGTTTGGATCGTGCGCTTGCTCGACATTAACTTGCCGCTCATCAAGCTGCTCAAGGGACCGAGCATCGCGACTTTGTCGGCGGATCTGTTGGTTCAGTTGGACAACAGCGACACGACCGATACCGCGACCGAGAAGGCTTCCTCGCAAAGCTCCGCGACTTTCACGCTGGCGCAGTTAGAGGGGGTCAAGGTCTTGAACCCGTGGTTGATTCGTGGCGGAGGAAATGCGGATGCGCCGATTCGTCTGATCTGTTTTCATTCGATGGGGGTCGGCGCGTCGCTCTTCACCAAGTTCTTGCTCGCTCCACCGGACGATTGCGACATCCTGGCCGTGCAAACGCCGGGACGCGAGAACCGCATGACCGAACCGGTGGCGGAGAGTGTTGACCAGTTGGTGGATCAGATCGTACCGCAGTTGCTGCCGCTGTTTGATCGCCCCGTCGTGATCTGGGGACATAGTTTCGGAGGCATCGTCGCCGGAGAGGTCATTCGGCGTTTGCGCGATCGACATCATCGGGAACCGGTTCACTTCCTGGTGACAGGCACGATGGCCCCCCATCTCATCCACGTCTGGCAGAATCGAACCGTCATTCTGAAGAGCGTGGCCGCCGACAATAGTCCCGAATACCTGATGTCCTTGTCGCGCTTTGTGGATGACCCCGAGTTCATCAAGTCGATCTTGCCAAACTTTCGACGGGACTGGCCGTTGTTGAAGAACTACCGCTTTCAGCCACTGCTCCGTCTGAATTGCCCGATCACCGCCTTCGCCGCCAGGCAAGACGAGGTGGTTTACGCCGATGAAGTCCGGGAGTGGGCTCAACATACCGACGGCGGCTTTGAACTGATCGAAGTCGATGGCGACCATTGGTTCTTGAATCGCAACCGCGAACTGATCACCGCTGCGATTCGGGAACTCGCTGGCAGGTATCAACGAAGCGAAGCTAATCACGTCGTCCCGTCGGTGGTGACCGTAGCGCACTGATGACTCGGGTGTGAATGGCCGCCCCAATGATTGCTGGATCGCGGATCGCTCATGAACTGGCGGCATCATCCAGGGCGAAGTCAACACCCATCGCGTGCAACGCTTGCCGTGCAGTCGCCAGGTCGTGCTGTGCTTCCGGCCAACCGTGCTGCCGACCAACCTGGCCACGGGCGAGCAGCGATTGTGCATGCTCGAAGCGTGCTCCTTGACGGTCCGCAACGGCAAGGCTTTCGTCGAGGTACTCGCGAGCCTGACGAGCGTGCCCACTGAGCGCAGCGGTTAATCCACATTCCCGCAGCGCGTGCGGCAAGTCGGTTTGAAACGTTCTGGCAACGCCCAAGGCTTGCCGCGATGCCCGACGGGCGGTCTTCTGGAGTTGGCTGCGACGATTTGGGGCTAAGCCAGTTGATCTTTCCCATTGCAGCCGGCGAACCATTGCCATCCAAGGCAAGATCGGGGACACCCAAGCGTTCATACCGCAATCGCGGCACACATCGAGGGCTTGGGTCAAGACCTTAGCCGCGTCGTCCAATTCGTTTTGCCCCACCCGGCGCACACCTTCAGCCAGCAACACCAGTGCGGTCGCCCAGACATCGTTCCGTTTCTTTTGCATTTCTTGCTGAGCGATGTCCGCCGGCAATTGCCCGCCCGAAGCGCACGACCAGACGTCGAGACAGAAGCCCGAGACCTTGTCGTCCCCCATCTCTTTGCACAATTCGTAAAGTCGTTTGGATTCGGCGACCGCGCGGGGAAGTTCGCCTTTCCGGTAGACCGAGTTGACACTGGAAAACAAGGCCATGTTTCTTTCCCACAAGTCCCCTGTCCGATCGAGAAGCTTGACCGCTTCCCCGCAGGCATTGATGGACTCGTCAAATCTTGCTCCTGCGTAGAGCACGACTCCGAGGTAATGCAGCGATTGTCCCTGGCCGCAAACATCGCCCAAATCTTTGCGGATTTCGAGCGACTTTTTCCCATAGGCTTCACCGCGACTGAGCCACGGAATCAAGGACATCACGGGAGCATGGGATGCCCAAGCTTGCCCCAGTTCGAGAGTTGGCGGATACCGTTCGGCCAGATTGACGCTGCGTAGATGCGACCACAAACAGGGGATCTTGCCGCGATCGAAAAAGTAGCCGTAGGTCAACGTCGTATACAGTCGAATGGCGAGAAACTCTTCCTCGGCACCTTGCCGATCACGACGAGCCAGAAACGACTTTGGGAAAAGTGTATGCAAGGTTTGCACGAGCAATTCCCAAACAAGCAACACCACGAACCCCACCGAATTGGAGGGGACTCTTCGCTCCAACAATCGGAGCGCCCGTTCCAATGCCTCGCAGGTCGCCTGATTGTTCCCCTGCTTGAAGGCGAGTTCGCCCAGCTTGCCTTCGATCTGGGCACGTGTCGAATTGTCTTTTGCGAGACGGCTTGCCGCTTGGAACATCTTTGCTGCCGGCGGATAGAGACCACGCAACATGAGCACGTCGCCGAGGCTCTCGGCGACTTGATATCGCGTTGCGTCATCCATTTTCTCTGCGCCGCGCTCGGCGATCCGATAAAGTTGCTCCGCGATTTCCAGGGCGTATTGCGATCGGGCTTGATTGGCCAAAGCGATCGCAAACGCGAATGCCCGATCGCTTTCGCCTGCGGCATCGAAGTGATACGCGAGATCGAAGAAACGCTTCGATGCTTGATTTCGTAGAGGGCTGGATTTCTCGTTCGCCGTCGCAGTCGTGGCTGCGGAAGAGGGGACCGCTAAAAAGTCGGCACCACTTTGGCTTGTCGCAGGAATCGCCGACTCAAGGACGACGGCGATCCGATGATGGAGTTTCTTGACGACGTCAGCGGGCAAGTGACTCAGGATCGTTTCGCGAATGCGGTCGTGATAGGTCTCGACTTCTTCGATGTCAGCCGCGCCGCTGCTGCGGATCAACCGGCCCGAACGCAAGATTGCTAACGCACCATGTTCATCAAGACTCAGGTCCGCCGCCTGACGCGCCTCGGTCAGTCGCAGGGGCTGGCCGGATACGGCGATCACTTCGAGCAAGCGGCGCGGCTCGTCGGGTAACGATTGGATGCGAGACCAGAGAACCTCGTCGAGCACCAGCCGTCCACCGACTGGATTCTCAACCACGTCGAGCCTGGCAACAGCGCATTGCACGAGTTCATGCACAAAGAATGGATTGCCTCTGGATTCCCAAGCGATGATTTCCGCTTGTGCCCGACTCGCGGGGTCGCGGCGGGCCAGCAGTGCCAAAGCCAGCTCGCACGCTTCCTCGTGACTGAGCGGATCGACGGAGAGTCGGTGCTGATCCAAGTCCGCGACCGCCTTTTCGAGCGCCCGGTGAAGGAAGCCCAGACAGGGACTCGTGTCGGCGTCTTCGCTGCGGTAGCACGCCAACAACATCAACACCGGCGCTCCCGGAGGCCGCAACATTTCCATCAGTTGCGTCGCGCCGTCCAAGTCACCCCATTGCAGGTCGTCGATGAACAGGACTAATGGTTTGCGATCGCCGAGTCGGGCCAGCAAGTCGCGCAGCGCCTCGAAGGCACGCCGGCGCAGTTCGTGCGGGTCCACAATCTCCGCAACTCGACCGGGGGCATCCATGACTGCGGCGACACGCTGAAGTACGGGAAAGACTCGTGCGAGCAGTTGCGCATCTCTGGGCAGCAGAGCCTGGGCTTCATGGGCCGGAAGACGACGGAGATACCGGCTCAGAGCGTCAATCAAGCTGTCCAGAGCTTTGTACGGGACCGACTCGCGCTCATAGCATTTTCCAGCCAGCACCACCGCTTCGCCGCGTTGCAGAAGGTCGTCGAGGAAATGCTGAGCCAGCATGCTTTTGCCGGCTCCCGATCGACCGTGGAGGCGGACCACGGAACTGCGGCCGTTCCGCATCGTTTGAAACGCGGCGAGCAGTTCGGCCAGATGCGCTTCGCGGCCGACAAACGATGCCCGTTGTGATTGTGCCGAATGTTGGCTCACCGGCGCGACACTGACGAATGGAGTCTTCCCCAATCGCTGCAACACCTCATGTCCCGCAAGACGCGCCTCGGGGGACTTGCGCAGCAAGGCGACACACAAATGGTTGAGATCCTCTGGAACTCCCGGCACCACCTCGGCGGGTGGTCGCGGTTCCTGCTGCTGCTTGTTGATGAGAACTTGAACCGGAGAACCCGTGAAGGGCAACTGGCCGGTCAACGCTTCGTAAAGCATGACGCCGACGCTGTACCAATCGCTGGCGGGGGACTGTGCCCGACTCGCTGCTTGTTCGGGCGGCATGTAGGCGATGGTGCCGGTGACATGTTGCTCGGTGCTTTGATGGAGTCCGTCATAATCCAATTCGGCCGCCAGTCCGAAATCCAGAAGCACGACTCGGCCTTCGCGAGTCACCATCACATTCGAAGGTTTGATGTCGCGATGAAGTTTTCCATGTGCATGCAGCGCGGAGATTCCTTGCGCCAATTGGTACAGCGTTGCTCGAAGGCGGTCGTATTGTTGTGAAGTCAATGCGTACGGCGCGTCGAGCGAGACTGCCCCGGCAACTTGCGCGACAGCTTCGGCAGATTGATGTGCCGACGGTGCGTAAGGGACATCAGGATTCGACTGGTCTTTGGTATCGGGATTCTCAAAGTTTTCTGGGGGCATCAGCCGGAACGCGCTAGCGTCCAGTTCTTGGTCGCGTAACTCGTCAGAACCGGGGGCTAGCGCCCCGCGGCTGATGCCACCATCCGCGCGAACGTAGGCCAGGAAGTGAACTCCCTCAATCAGTTCCATCGCGATGGAACATTGGTGCCCGGAGGAGATCAATTCATAGAGACCGACCAGATTGGGATGCGTGACCTCCGCCAGAGTGCGGAACTCTTGCTTGAGGCGATACAGCGCCGCCGCGTCGATGCGCTGCAGAGTCTTGAGAGCGACCATCTCCCGGCGCTTGCGATCGAAGGCTCGAAAGACGACCCCCATGCCGCCGTGACCCAACTCGCCGAGGATCTGGTAGTCGCCAATCGTGGGCAAACCGGCAGAATCAGACGGCAATGAGCCTGTGAATTCCTGCGGCGTCCCGTGCAGCGAGTGAATCGTCGTTTGCAGCGAACTCAGTCCGCTGACGAGTTCCCCGAGCAGTTCAGGGCAATCACGACACAATTCCTCGGGCGAGACGTTCTTGCCTTGAGAACGAAGTAGCTCCCACCGCAGCAACAGATTGGCGATCGGAGTATTGAGCAGCATCGCAAACGAACCATGAGAATGTTTGGTGCCAGAGCCACCAGACTATCCGCGTTTTTGCGGAAACTCTAGCCAGTGTTGCCAGATTGACTGTGAGGGTCGCCGAACTCCTAACCGAGATTAATCATGGCCGCGATGTAACCCGAAGCGTCAGCGAGGGAGTCATCTCACTCTCCCTCGCTGACGCTTCGGGTTACATCGCAGCAAGCTGCTCTCCACAATGAGAAGGCCATGAATAATCTCGGCTAAGAGATCGGGAACTGAAGTCTCACGGCTTCAGCTACTAGGAATATGCCAACCGTTCGGTAGGATCATTGTTGTCCGAAAAAGGGCTCCTCTCTTCTGGCCACTTCCAGGCCATCGTGAAAAGTTGGCATGAGCATCGCCCCGCCTCCACTGCACTCTGCTGATCTCGATCGTGCCGATGGCTCGTTGGGTCGCAGAGTGATTGGCGACCGCTATCAAGTGATCCGCCGACTGAAGCATGGCGATGACACGGAAACTCTGCTGGCCACCGATCTCACGCGCGAGACGAACGTGGTCATCAAGACGGCGGCGGCGGCATCGTTCTCCGCTTCGGCACGGATGCGGCTGGAGCATGAAGCTCACGTCCTTTCGCAGATCAAGAATGGGCTGTTCGCACCCTTGCTCGATTCTGGGTCCGATGGGGATCAAGTCTTCCTGGTGATGCCCTTCATTCCGGGAATCACGTTGCAATCGCGTTTGAAGCAAGGCCCACTGCCGGTGATGGACGCGATCACGTTGGGGCGTGCGCTGCTGACCGCGCTGAGTGCCGCGCATGCCCAGCATGTGCTGCACCGGGATGTCAAACCGGCCAATGTGATCGTCAATGAAGAAGCTCCTCTGCGCGAGGCGATGCTCATCGACTTCGGTCTGGCGCGGAGCACGAATCTGGATGCGAGTATTCGAGACCACTGGGTCGGCACCGCGCAATATCTGTCTCCCGAAGGAGCGGGGCTGATCGAACAGGAAGTCACCGCGTGCTCTGACATTTACTCGGCGGGAATCGTGCTCTTCGAGTGCCTTGCCGGCCGACCGCCGTTTCAAGGCAACAGTGTCGGCGAAGTTCTGCGGCAGCACATGACGGTCCAAGTTCCCGAATTGCGGAGCTTAGGTTTGCCAGTGCCGCGAGTGTTGGATGAGGTCATCCAACGCATGCTGCGCAAAGATCCTCGCGACCGCTACCAAACTGCGAATGCGGTGGTGGCGGACCTAACCGTCATCTCCGAGGCCCTGCAACAGGGAGAGTCCGAACCAGCCCTCGTGGTGGGGTTGCACGATCGCCGCCAGACACTCACGGAGCCTGCGTTCGTTGGCCGAGGCCAGGAATTGGCGGTGCTCAATTCCCAACTGAACCGAACGCAAGCGGGGCAAGGCGGCCTCGTGTTGTTGGAAGCGGAATCGGGCGGAGGCAAAAGCCGCTTGCTGGCTGAGTTCGCGCTGCGCGGAACACAACAGGGAGCGTGGATCTTGCGCGGGCAGGGCTTGGACCATGCCGCTCAACGCCCCTTCCAACTGCTGACGGGAGTCGCCGAAGGATTGCTCGCGGCAGCGCGTTTGGAACCTGGCATGGAGGAGAGAATCCGAATCGGATTGGGCGACCACCAGGAAGCAGCCAGTTCTGCTCTACCTGAACTTGCAAAGGTCTTCGGTTCCAGCGCGATCGGTCTCGGTCCCGAAAAGTTCGCTGAAACTCGTAGCGTTCAGGCGTTGGCGGCCTTCCTGGATGCTCTGGGAGCAACCGGCCGGCCGGTGCTCGTGCTATTGGATGACTGCCAATGGGCGGACCAATTGACGCTCAAGGTTCTGAGCAACTGGCAGCGCCGCACGGCAACCCACGAACGTCCGATTCTGCTGGTCGCGGCCTTCCGGTCAGAGGAAGTTCCCGCGGATCATCCGTTGCGCAAGTTGCAATCATTTGCTCATTTGACGCTCCCTTCGTTCCAGTCGGCAAACGTTCGCAAGCTGGTCGAGTCGATGGCTGGGCCGCTTCCTGACGAGGCGGTGAATGTCATCGAACGCTTGGCCGAAGGCAGCCCCTTCATGGCGTCGGCGGCCTTGCGCGGATTGGTTGAGTCGGGTGCCTTGGTGGCGGTGCCGACGGGCTGGCGCGTGGAGCCTTTGGCGATGGCGGGCGTGCAATCATCGCGGCACGCTGCCACGTTCCTGGTGCGCCGGATGGAGCTCTTGCCGGAAACAACCATCAAGTTGCTCTCGGTGGGCGCGGTGCTGGGCAAGGAGTTTGATCTCTTCACGGCGTCGAAGTTGGCCCGGCAAACCTCCGAGCAGGCCATTGCCGCTCTGAGGGAAGCACAGCAGCGCCATATTGTCTGGTCCAAAGCCGCGGGTGGCCAATGCGCCTTCATTCATGACAAGCTGCGTCAGACGTTGCTCGCCAGACTGCCCGACCATCAACGCTGCGAATTGCATCTGCGCGCCGCGGTCGATCTGGAAGTTGAGGCACCCGATCGCATCTACGACATGGCGTACCACTTTGACGCCGCCGGGGAGAGTCAACGGGCATTGCCTTATGCGATCGCCGCGGCAGAGGATGCTCGAGCCAACCATGCGTTGGAAATCGCCGAAGAGCTTTATCGAATTGCCGAACGCGGCGGCTCCCAGGATCAAGTGATTTGTTACCGCATTGCCGATGGTTTGGGCGACGTGCTCATGTTGCGTGCCCGGTATGAAGAGGCGGCACAAAAAACAGAGACGGCTCGCGACCTGGCCGTGGGAGATCTCGCCAAGGCCAAGATCGACGGCAAACTGGGCGAACTCGCACACAAAAAGGGGGACATGAAAACGGCGATCGAGGCCAATGAACGTGCCCTCGAACGGCTTGGCAACAAGGTGCCGCAATCGTCAGGGGCATTATTTGTTCGATTGGCATGGGAAGGGGTCGTGCAACTCTTCCATACCCTCTTGCCGAGATTGTTCGTGGCTCGTAAGCCGCTGCTCGACGCGGAAAAAGATCTGTTGATTATTCGGCTCCACAATCGCCTTGCCTATTCGTATTGGTTTGAAAAAGGGAAGTATCCGTGTCTCTGGACTCACTTGCGCGGCATGAACTTGGCGGAGCGATTCCCTCCGACGGCGGAGTTGGCGCAGGCCTATTCAATTCATGCCCCTGTCATGAGCCTTGTCGCCTTATTCAAACGAGGCATCGCGTACGCACTGAAGTCGTTGAGTATCTATCAATCATTGGGAGACGTCTGGGGGCAGGGCCAGGCAATCAATTTTCACGGCGTGGTTCTCCACGCGGCCTCTCGCTATGAAGAGTGTGTTGAGAAGTGCCGTGAAGCTGTTCGCGTGCTGGAACGGGCCGGCGATCTTTGGGAGGTCAACACGGCCCAAGTTCATATGGCGTTCAGCTTGTTTCGACTCGGTGATCTCGCCGCTTCGTCAGAGTTAGCAAAGCGAGTTCATTATTCGGGCGTTGAATCGGGGGATGGTGGAGCATCCGGATTCAGTTTGGATGTCTGGGCTTGGTCGACAGGCGGACGCGTTCCCGCCAAAGTTCTGCAAAGCGAACTTCAGCGTCCACGCAAGGACGTTCAAGTCCAAGCCCAAGTCCTGATGGCCGAGGGAGTGCGACTCTTCATGCTTGGTCGCGGCGTCGACGCCGTCGACATGTTCGAGCAAGGGCAGCAACGCGTGACAAAAGCAGGCATTGCGAATGCCTATGTCCTTCCCTTGCACTCATGGATGGCCTCGGCGTGGCGACTTCAAGCGGAGAAAGCGTCCAATTGGGCACCGCTGAATCGGACAACGCTGCTCAGCCGGGCGGGGAAAGTTGTCGGAAAAGCAGTGCGGGTTGCCCGCACGTTTCAAAACGACTTGCCACACGCATTGCGCGAAGCGGGACTCATCGCGGCGATGCAAGGCTCAGTCGATCGGGCGCGGCAATGCTTTGACGAAAGCCTCGCCGTGGCGGAGCGGCAAGGGGCACGCTTTGAACATGCTCAGACTCTTTTGGCTCGCGGCCATGTCGGTCTGGAAGTCGGTTGGCCGAGTGCGCAGGAAGATGCGGCGACTGCTCGCCAAGCACTGCGCTCGCTGGGTGCGGAGTTCGCACTCGATGAAGCTCAAGTGACAGAAGCCGCGCCTGCGAAGACGGCGACGCTCTCCTTGGTCGATCGGTTCGACACGGTGCTCGATGCCGGTCGCAAGATTGCTTCGGCGTTGACTCGAAAGGCCATCTTCAAAGAAGTGCGTGAAGCGGCGTTTCGGCTGTTGCGCGGGGAACGCTGCCTGCTCCTGCAACTTCAGGGAGATGATGCTACCGAAGACCTCACGATGGTCTCTGGGGAGATCGAAGCGGAATACAGCCGGGCGATGGCCGATCGCGCGCTGGCCACGGGAGAAGTCATCGTCTTCACCGAAGGTCAAGCGGAAGAGGAAGGGGCTTTGCTCGCCGGTGTTCGCTCGGCGTTGTGCGCGCCGGTGTTTGTGCGCGGCAAGCCGGCGGGTTGCTTCTACGTGGACCATCGGCAGGTCAGTGGCTTGTTCCGCGAAGACGAGGAACGCTTGGCCGAGTTCATCGCCACCATTGCTGGTGCCGCTCTGGAAAACGCCGAAGGCTTCGCCGAGTTGCGGCTGTTGAATGAGACGTTGGAACAGCGCGTGGCCGAACGCACGGCTGCGGCTGAGGCTCGAGCACGAGAACTCGCCGTCTCCAACGACGAATTGGAACGCACGGCTGCTGAGCTGCGCCGATCCGAAGACGAACTGCGAGTGGCGAAAGACGCGGCCGAGAAGGCTAACCGGGCGAAGAGCGATTTCCTGGCGAACATGAGCCATGAAATCCGCACTCCGATGAACGGCATCATGGGGATGGCGGAGTTGGCGTTGCAGACTTCGCTGACACACCAGCAGCACGAGTATCTGAGCATCGTCATGCAATCGGCCGACGCGCTGTTGCGATTGCTCAACGACATTCTCGACTTTTCCAAGGTGGAAGCCGGCAAGCTGGAGTTGGAGACAATCGACTTTCCGCTGCGCGACAGCCTGGGCGACGCGATGCACACCTTCGGGTTGCGGGCCGCTGAGAAGGGTGTGGAGCTGACCTATCTCGTGCCGCCGGATGTGCCCGACAACCTGATTGGTGATCCTGGGCGACTCCGTCAGATCATCATCAACCTGGTGGGCAATTCGCTGAAGTTCACCGAGCAGGGCGAGATCGTCGTCGCGGTCACCGTCGATGAGTTGGATGAATCGCACGTCGATTTGCATTTCGTGGTCACAGACACTGGCATTGGGATTCCGATTGAAAAACAAAAACAAATCTTTGAAGCGTTCAGCCAAGCCGACAGCTCGACCACGCGCCGCTACGGCGGCACCGGCTTGGGACTGACCATCTCGATGCAGTTGGTGAAACTCATGGGCGGGCACCTTTGGGTCGAGAGCGAGGCAGGCCAGGGGAGCGAGTTCCATTTCACGGTTCGCTTTGGCATTTCTCCAAACGCGCCGGCGCACTCGTGGCTGCGACTGGAAAGTTTGGCCGACATGCCGGTGCTGGTGGTCGATGACAATCGCACCAACCGGCGCATTCTGGAAGATGTGCTCACCAACTGGGGCATGCAGCCGGTCCTGGCGGCCGATGGACCTGCCGGGCTGGCTCAGTTGAACGACGCCGTGAATCGCGGCGCGCCGCTTCGCCTGGCGCTGTTAGACGTGATGATGCCGGACATGGATGGCTTCGAGGTTGCGGAGCGCATTCGGCAAGACTCGCGGCTGGCGGATTGTGTTTTGGTCATGCTCTCTTCGGCCGGCCAGACGGAGAATTCCGTGCGTTGCCAGGAGTTGGGGATCGCGCGCTATCTCATCAAACCGGTCAAGCAATCCGATCTGCGTGAAACGATCTTGCGCGTTCTGGGCGCTCAAGGAGAACCGGGCCTCGCGACCGGTTTGACGCCGGCTCAGATCGCCGAAACTCGGCGATCGCGGCGCATCCTGCTGGCCGAGGATGGGCTGGTCAATCAGCAAGTCGCGCGCGAGTTGCTGGAGTCGCGCGGGCATCAGGTCGTGGTCGTGAGCAACGGCCGTGAAGCGGTCGAGTCGCTCGAGCGCGGGTCGTTTGATCTGGTCCTGATGGACGTGCAGATGCCCGAAATGGATGGCTTCGAGGCGACTGCGGCCATTCGTAAAAAGGAACAGACCACCGGCAGCCACATGCACATCGTCGCCATGACGGCACATGCCATGAAAGGAGACCGCGAGCGCTGCCTGAAGGCCGGGATGGATGACTATCTCTCCAAGCCGATCCAGTCCAAAGCTCTGTATGAAATGGTGGAGGGCATTGCGGTGGCCGCCCGACCGAACCATGAAGATGCCGTCGAAACCAGACCGTCCGAAGCGGCGGTGGAATCGATCATGGATTGGGCTGCCGCCGTGGATCGAATCGGCGGGCGCGAGGATTTGCTCAAGCAGATGGCAGCGATCTTCTTCAAGGAAACCGACAAACTGGTTCCGGCGCTGCGCGAGGCGATTGCTCTGCGGGACATGGTCAAGGTGCGGCGTTTGGCCCATTCCATCAAAGGCTCGGCGTCTTGTTTTGCCGCCCCGTCGGCCGTGTCGGCGGCCGTTCGATTAGAATTCATGGGCCGGGATGACGACCTGACCGGCGCGGACGAAGCCTACTCCGTGCTGGAACACGAACTCAAAAGACTCAAGCAAGCGTTGACGAAATTCGTGCCCAACGCGCCGCTTTCGGTGACGCCAAGGTAGTGATAGAGTGTTGGCATGAATGGTGAGCGTTTTTTGCAGGCATTTCTTGGCGAGCGGGGCGGCGTCAGCCCCCCGGTGGATTCAATCCCGACCGGGGGGCTGACGCCGCCCCGCTCGCCTGGACCATATCTGGTGGCGGGTTCGCCGTCTTAGGAATCGCGACATGCAAACCGTCTTGGTGGTCGATGACGTTACGCTGGACCGGCACCTGGTTGGTGCCCTGATTGAAGAACATGCCGGCTGGTCGGCTGTGTTTGCTGAGGATGGCCGGGACGCGCTGGCACTGATCAAGTTGCAGGTTCCCGATGTCGTCCTGACCGACTTGCAGATGCCGGAAATGAACGGCCTGGAGTTGGTCGAAGCGATTCGCCGCGACTACTCGTATCTGCCGGTCATCCTGATGACCGCGCACGGCAGCGAGGAGATTGCCGTCACCGCGCTCAAAGCGGGTGCCGCCAGTTACGTCCCCAAACGAGATCTAGCGCGCGACTTGATCCCGACCACACAAAAAGTGCTCGACATGGCCCGAACCACCCGGAACCAGCAGCAGGTTCTGGAATGCCTGATCGAAACCGAGTTTCGCTTTCTCTTGTCCAATGACCCGCAGCGCGTCCAGCCGCTGATCAACCATCTGCAGGACCACCTGACGATGATGAACCTCGTGGATAAGGCCGGCCTGATCCGCGTGGGAACCGCTCTGCACGAGTGCCTCATCAACGCGATGGAGCACGGCAACCTGGAACTCACCTCGGAATTGCGTGAGAGCGAACACTCGAAAGCCTACCGGAGCCTCGTGGACGAACGCCGCCAGCAACAACCCTACCGCGATCGGCACGTGCTCGTCACCGCCCGCTTCTCCCGCCAGCAGGCCGCGTTTGTGATTCGCGACGATGGCCGCGGCTTCGATCCCTCCAAGTTGCCCGATCCCAGGGATCCGGCCAACCTGCAAAAGTGCAGCGGACGCGGCCTGTTCTTGATCCGCACCTTCATGGATGACGTGCGTTTCAACGAGACCGGTAACGAAATCACGATGGTCAAGCGGCGTCACTAAGATCGTGAGCCGCATTCATTTCTTAGCGCGGGCGTCTCCCGCAACCCGCTTCGCTCACTCCGGCCCGGCGACGAAGCGATCATGACGCCGTCCAAAAATAAGGATTGCCGAAGTGCGAAGGAGAACAGTCCTGTCCGACCCTCTGCCTTCTGCACTCCTTATTCGGCAATCCTTATTGTCTGTTCCAGTGATGGGCGAAATCTTGTTGCCGCAAGATGAAATCAAACGTTTGCCGTGTAGGACGGTTGCGATCGCCGGTCTGGCGTTACTGCCCAGTCTTCTCATTGCGGCCCTTTGGCCAGGCGATCTCGTAGAGTGAGCGGTCTTCGCTGACCAGCAGCAAGCGATCGCCGTCCCACTCGCAGCCTTCGATTTGTGTCGGCGCGAAGCGGATCGTGCGGACGAGTCGGCGGTCGAGCTGTTGGAAGTCCTCGTCGGCGCGAAGTTCAAACAGCCACGCTCGGTCATAAGAGCAGAGCGCGAGCCGGTCGCGAGCGGGTGTCAGAGCCGCGCCGGTGATGCGTGTGGCGGAGACGGTTCCCAGCATCCGCAGCGACACGGGCTTCGAGACACGTATGGCTTCATTCGCTTTCAACGACAGAGCCAAGACAGGTGCGGGAGACTCGCGAACTTTTCCGAACAGCCACAGCGTGTCCTGCGTGTGGACCACTCCTTCGACGTCGTGCGCGTGATCGGGAAACGTGAAGTGCTGCTGGCGTTCGATGGCAAGTTCGCGCGGTTCGTCCGGCTCAGTCACCGGTTTCGCGCGCGGATCGGGTTCACGAACGATGTCGATCCAACGCGTCTTCAGCGGTCCGCCAGGCAAGTTGTTGCCGACGTCACACACATACAACCGGCCGTTGTCGTCCGTCTCGATGGATTCCCAATCGAGATTCACCGCGCCCTTCACGCGATACGTCGCCAGCAGTTCGCCGGTGCGCGTGATTGCGAACAAGAGCGGCGCGTTGCCGGAATCGGAGTGTGTCCAGAACACGCCGTCGTGCTTCCGGCTCTTGCAGAGTCCCGATGCTTCTCGAATCGGCTCTGGCAACCGTCCGACGACTTTGAGCGCGGGCGCAGGTTCCTCGGCTTGGATTGCGACGCTGATCGCTATGAAGAGCGAGATGGCCAGAGGCGGTTTGAAGACCGTAGCCACGTTCGCCAGAACGTGGGCAAGCCGGCGGAAACCCCACGTTCTGGCGAACGTGGCTACGACGCAATCGGGTTTTGAAACTGTCCCTGATCCCGTGTGTTTCACTTAGCCGCTCCAGACTTCACGAGTTGATCGAATTCAGCGACGGACAGTGTGCGCCACGAGCCGTCGGGTTGCTCGATCGTATATCGCATTTGAGTTTCCAGTTCGGGAGACAGTAACGAGCGTTGGCCGCTGGCGGTGAAGAGGGCGGTGCCAGAGTCACCGACGGCGCTCAGGCTTCGCAATTGGCTTCCGTCGGGGAATGAGCACAGGCGGATGACTCCGTCGTCATTCGCAAAGGCGATGCGCTTTCCGTCGGGAGACCACGCCACGTAATTGGGCGGGCTGCGGCCGTGCGACCATTCGTGGTCCATTCGGTCTCCGGTCCAGACGCGAATGCGCTGGTCCCACCCGCTCGTGAGGAGTTGCCGGCCGTCGTGGCTCCACGCCAGGTCTTGAATGCCGGAGGGTTGCTTTGGCTCCGGCAGGCGGCGTCCGGTCTCGTCAAACAGCACCAGCTTGTCGTCACTTCGCACCGCCAATCGGTCGCCGTTTGACGACCAACGGACACGCAGGCTGTACGAGGAAGCCGGCAGTGGTATCTCGCGCGAGTCGCCCGTTTCGAGATTCCACAAGACGAGCTGCGGCTGCCGGCCGACCGCCGCGATTTGTTTTCCGTCGGGAGACCAATCGAGCATCAGAAGTTGCCGCGGCTCCTTTGGCGAAAGCATCGCTCCCGCGCGGCCGTCGAGGTTCCACAAGCGGATGCTGCCGTCATCACCGCACGAGGCCAATTGGGAGCCGTCTGGTTTCCAAGCCACTCCGCGAACCTCGGCCGTGTGGCCCGGCAGTTCGAGTCCCACGCGGCCGTCGGGTTTCCACAGCCGCACGATCCGATCGGTGGATGCCGCCGCCAGCCAATCTCCTTTCGGCGACCAGCAAACGTGAGCGTTCCAACCGACCCTGCGTTCGCCGCGCTGGACCACATTCGTGTCCGGACACCACCACAACAGCGTGCGATCACCGGTCGCTGCTGCCAGCGTTTGGCCGTCGGGACTCCAGTGCAGTGACGAAACTTTCCCGTGCGACTGTTCGATCATGCGGACCTGCTGAGAATCCACCTCCACCATTCGCATTTGCAAGTCGTGACCGCGAGTCACCCAGTGTTTGCCATCCGCGGTGATCGACATTCGATTGGCGTCCAAAGCCGGGATCGTACCGCTCTTCTCCAGCCGGCCATCGCGCAGCGTGAAGAGGTGTCCGGTGTTGAAATCAATTGCCGCCAGTCCACCTCCGCGCGTCGCGAACTTCACATCGAAGTAAGTGACCGGCTCGGCCGGACCGTCGAAAGTTTGTTCCCACGTCTTCGTGTCCCACACGCGGAGCAAGCCGTTACTGCCGACGGCGACCAGCCAGCGTCCATCGGGGCTGACGGCAAGCTGATGTAAGCGCTGCGCGTCGAGATCCAACGTGCGCTGCCGTTCGAGTGCGGGCAGCGACCAGACGTGAATGCCCGGCTCATTCGACACGGGGGCGGCGAGCCAACGATTCTGCCCATCCCACGCCGCGATGACCGGGCGAGTGTCCATTTTCTTACGGAGCACCAACTGCCCATTGGCCCGCAGCAGCAACACGTCTGTGGCCGAGTCGCGGACCAACAGTTGTTGGCTGTCGGGGCTCCAGGTCACCAACATCAATTCGATGCCGAGACTGCGCGACCAGAGTTTGCGACGTGTGGCCACATCGAACAGGGTGACGCGGCGGTCCCAACCACCGACGGCGAGTTTGGTCCCATCAGGAGAGAGTGCCAGTGTGCCGGCCATGCGTTCGTTGATCGGCGTCAGCGCGAGCACGTCGCCCGTCTTGCCATCCAGCCAGCGCAACGTGCCGTCCATTCCCGCGTACACGACCACGCTCCCGTCCGGAGTGATTGCCGGCCCGGCCGCGACGGAACTATTCGCCCACCACGCTTGCCAACGTCCCGCTCCCGGCAGCGGCGCGGGATGACCCACCAAGCCGTGACGAAACGGCTCGACGCTCGGCTTCCACGGCCAGACCACTTTGACGGTCAGCCGCGACAACGGCGCGACGTTGAGCTGTGCGGGTTCGATTCGCAACGACGGCTCGTCCGTTTCCAGTCGCAGCCGAAACGTCGCGGCCGGCAGTGTCAGCTCTTGAGACGCTTCGATCGACACGGTTTCCGGCGGTTGTCCGTCCCGCTCCAGAATGAGGTTCAACGGCCGAGGCCATTCGGATTCGATGCGCACGATCCCCTGTTTCTCTTCCAACAGTTTGAGGTCCGCCGTCGCGCGTTCGGCGACCTTTGGATTTGCCTCGCGCAATCCGGCTGAGAGCTTCAGCAGGTCTGTGGCCGGGCCGGGCTGATTCAATCGCAGAGCCCGGTGTCCCAGGATGTAGGCCGACGACGCGCGCAGTTCCGGCGGCAGCGTGGGAGCCAGCGCGCCCCAGCCGAGGAACCCGAAGCTCCCTTTCCAAGTCAGCCCGAACTGCACCAATTGCGCGGACGTGAACGTGCCGTCGAAGACTGCGCCAAGCACCACCTTGCGAGCCACATCGGCGGCAATCTCCGCTTGTCCGTCTTCATACACATCACCAAACGCATTGCGGCGGATGAACTCGCCGCCGCAAAGCACAGCGGGTGATTGCAGCCGCTCGCGCATCGTGATCAGATCGAAGGCGTACTTCTTCGCCCATTCGCGGCCGCGCGGTGTGCGCCAAGAGTTGCGCAGGGCCGCCTCCATCGACACCGGATTGACCGCCGCACGCACGAAGGTGCTGATCGGCCCCAAGCCGCCCAGCGAATCGAGCGCCTTTGTGATGCGTTCCACTTCCGGCTGCATCGGCTGGTCCGTCAGCGAACCGAGGACCACAAAATCGTTGAAGCCGGAAGTCGTCACAGGCATGTCAACAAATGCGGTTCGCAAGCGATGAAAGGCTTCCGTCCAGAGTCGCAGTGCTTCATCCGGTGCGCCGCGTTGCTCCAGCAAAAAGCCTTTGATCAAACTCGTGGCCGCATAGGCGTTATTCGCCGTGCGTCCCGATTCCCCCGCGAGGATCTTGTCCGCCATCTCCTCCGCCTCCCGCCACTGTTCCGATCGCAACATGCTGCGCAACATCTCGTGCCAGATTTCTTCGATCGCTGCTTGCTGAACGACGCCCGTGTTCCGCTCGATCCATTTCGAGGACAGGGCCAGCGCCTCCTTCGTGCGGCCAAGCTGCCGCAGCACGCGCGCATGATGTCGCGCCAGGAGAGGATTCGCCGCGTGAGCCGGATGC
The DNA here is from genome assembly GCA_945893045.1 of Planctomyces sp. SH-PL62. Classification (GTDB taxonomy): domain Bacteria; phylum Planctomycetota; class Planctomycetia; order Planctomycetales; family Planctomycetaceae; genus SXKJ01. The sequence goes on along the minus strand of CAMDEA010000062.1, from coordinate 6,164 downwards.
GCCGAGGCGATCTCGCACACCCGCAGCGCGTCTTCGAGTCGGTCCTCGTAACGATACGCGCGCAGCAGCGTAAACTGGACCGGAAGCGTCCCCTGGCCATCGAGACTCAGCAGCCGATCCACCGCTGCGGTGCGTTCGACATTTTGCAGGCGTTCCGGGTCGCGACGCAGCATCTTCTCAATCTTGTCGAATTCCAGGAGCGAACTTTCGACAATGCGATCGCGAGTCTGCGTCGGGACCAGCCGCGCCAACTGTTCGGGGCGATAGCGCGTTTGCAGGATTTCAAACACCGCATCCGCTTCCGCCCCTTTCTTCCGAGTCAAACAGGAGAGCCACAACTGACATCCCGCCGCCGGAGACCAACGCTCGTCCTCCAACAGGAGCAGTTGTTGAAATAGCTCCGCGGCTTCGTCCTCGCGCTGCAACGCAGTCAGACACAATCCACGCTTGAACCGCGCTTCGCGCTGGACGTTTTCGGAGAACTCGCCACGCGATGATTCTTCAAACAGCCGTTCCGCCTCGGACCATTCTCCCGCCAGCAAGTGCTCGTCCGCGCGTTGCAACGGACTGAGCGATTCGCCGAGCAACCGCTTCGAGACACGCAAGCTGACCAGCCCCGCCGTGCTTGGCCATTCCAGCGTCATCGTCGGCGAACCAATGGTCGGCGGCGGCAATACGTCATCAAACCGCAGTGGTTCCAGATCGTGAACCTGGAGCGACAGCCGTGTTCCATCACGCTCGCACAAGACGCGCAGTGATCCTTTCGGTAACCGCGCGATTGGAATCTCTTGCCGCTGCAACAGCACCTCGCCGCGCCGCAATTCCAACCACACGCGACCGCCGCCACCGCGCGCCACCGCGAACGTGGCTTGCGCCGCGGTGTGACTTCCGTCTGCATTCGGATTTGCCGACGGAATCAACCCGCCCTCATCTTCCGAGACCGTTGCGGCCGCCGACACCGACAGACGAAACGCATGTGCCGTCGAACCAAGATCGCCGTAGGCGACACCCAACCGCTGCGCCGCGTCCCAGCCTTCGTCGAACAGCAACTCGCAGCGGATACTGCCGACACTGGCGATCCGCGTCTCGATCGGCAGTTCATCGGGCGCAGTCTCCTGCGGTGTCGCGGCAGGCTTCAGTACGCGCGCGGCCTTCAACCGATCGTTGGCGATCGTCACTCGCCCGCTGTTGAAGACCTTGCCGATGCCGTCGAACGACTTCGCGAGGTCCGTCACGACTTCCCAACCGCCGAGCCGTTTCTTCAATTCCCCGCGCAACCGCTCGGCGGCGGACGAATCGCGCGTGGCCAACACATCCAGCGCGACGTCGATCCGTCCACGCTCTTCGTCGCTGAGCTTCGGTTGCTTGATCGCACGCTCGATGAGTGCGAGATGTCGTTCTGCGAGCTTGAGCCGCGCTTCGCGGGCCGACGCGACGTCAAACGTCTCCATCATCGCGAGCGACGCTTCCAACTGACGCAAGCCGCTGGTCTCCAGCTTCAATTCTTCCAGGCCATCCGCGAAGGCATGTTGCAGCTCGGCCAGCTTTTTCGTTTGCACAGCCGCTTGTCTCGCGGACCACGCGATGGTCACGGCCGCGAGCGCCAGCAATGTCGCCGCGATCGAACCGACCACCAACGGCTTTCGTTTGCACCACCGCCAGGCTCGCGACAACGGCCCGACCGGCCGAGCCAGCACCGGCTCGCCGTTCAGATAACGCCGCAGATCGTCCGCCACTTCGCCGGCCGTCGCGTATCGGCGGCTCTGCGTTTTCTCCAGACACTTCAGGCAGATCGTTTCCAAGTCGCGGTCAATGTTCGGATCGAGCAACCGCGGCTTGACCGGCTCTTGTTCGAGCACTTGCTTCAGCGTCAGCATCACATTCGCGCCGCGAAACGGTGGGCGACCACAGAGCATCTCGTACAAGATCGCTCCCAACGAATACACGTCGCTGGTGGCGTTGATTCCATGCACTTGTCCGGCCGCTTGCTCGGGAGGCATGTAGCTGGGTGTGCCGATGATCGCACCGCTGGCGGTCATTCCGCTCGCGTCTTCGCTGACACGCTTCGCCAAACCAAAGTCGGTGACCTTCGGAATCCAATTCGGAGTGGCGGACGAATCTTTGCTGCGAACGGAACTGGTCGAAGTCCGCGAACGACTCGCTGATGACACCGAGGAGTTCGCCCCCGCTCGAATGGCCGCCGTGGAACCGCCCGACGTGGAACCGGTGCGCCGCGCGACGGAGCCGCTCGATGCCAAGAGCACGTTGGCAGGCTTCAGGTCGCGGTGAATGATCCCTTGCTCGTGAGCGTACTGTACCGCTTCGGCAATCGTGGCCAGCAGCTCGGCCGCTTCACGCGCCATCAGCGGGCCATCGTGCAGCCGCTTCTGCAAACTCGGACCATCCACGAAGCCCATCGAGAAATAATGCTGGCCGTTGTGCTCGCCGACTTCATAGATCGGCACGATGCAGGGATGTTCGAGCTTCGCGGCGGCTTCGGCCTCTCCATGAAACCGCCGCACTTCATCTCCGGAGGCCAACTGCCCGGACAAGATCATCTTCAAGGCGACCAGCCGATTCAGTCGCCGCTGCCGAGCCAGATACACGACCCCCATTCCACCGCGAGCAATCTCGCGCACCAGGTTGTAATCCCCGACTCGGCCGATCACCGGTTCGTCCGTCGGCGAATCAAAGAAGCCACCTTGCGAGCCGCTGCCGCTGGACTCTGGCGATCGCGGCGGCTCGGCCAAGGTGGGTTGATCCGCTCCCAACGGATAATCGGCCGTGTCGATTCCCGGTCCTCCGGTGCGCGGCGCGGGAGCCGTGTCGTTCGGCGGCGGCGCATTGACCGTCGGCACAAACTCTTCGTGTGTCGCGGGGACATTGTCTGAGAGCGTGTTCTCCGAAGGGTCCGTCATCAGTGCCTCGCGTTGAGCAAAGGGTCGTGCGTTCAAAATTCAAAATTGGCGGCGACGTCTTTCGGCTGAGTCCCAATCGTCAGACCGCCAATTTTGAATTTTGAACGCACGACCCCTTTTCGTCACGGCTTACAACTGCGCTTGCCACCACAATCGCCAGGCCCGTTTGTCGAAACCGAAATCTTGTTGCGAGAGTGTTCGCAGGGCTTCCAGGGCTTCGGTGTTTTGCAACGGCAGTCGCACTGTGACCCATTTGACCGGCGGCGCACGGACGTTGGAATTGTCGATCACCACGCCATAGGGAAGCTGTCCGGCGCGCATCGCCGCTTCGATCTCCGGCGGCAGCACACTTCCCGAACCCGCCATCGAGCCGTTGCGATTGAAACTGGCAGCGTAAGCCGGTCCTTGCGGCACCCGAATTTTGTGCGACGTCGCCAACGCTTCGATCAGCGAGGGGATCGCCTGACGGACTCCGCAACGGCCGAGCAAGATCGCGGCGCGGCGCACGATCATGTTCGATTCATCTCGCAACGCGCGTTGGAAGAAGGGGACGGCCGCGAGGCGTTGCTCATCCGACAATGCGTGGAACGCACTGCTTTGCAAGGCGGAGTCCGCATCCGACATGGCGACTCGCGCGAGCGCGGGGACCGCGACATTCCCTTCCATCTGCGCGAGCGTCTGCACGGCCAGGCGACGGAGTTCGACATTGGCATCACCGAGCAAGAAATCGACGATCGCCGGGATCGCGTCGGGGTCGCGCAGCTCGCGGAACTTGACCACCGCATCAGCACGCCGCGCCGCGTCGCGGCCGTTCAGCCAACCGACCCAAAGCCGAATTTTCGGCCACCATTCTTTCTGTTCTTGTTGGCGAGTCGCACCGTTTTCCAGCAGGTCGCGTTCGAGTGTTGTGATCAGACGGCCTTTGTAGCGCACGTAACCCGCGGCGAGCAGTTCGGCATCCGCTTCTTCCGGCGTGACCCAAGTGTTGCCCTGCCGGCGATGATTGAGTCCGTAACGCGCCGGCTTGTGTTCGGGATCGAGTTCGAGGATGTGGCTGAGCTGCTCTTTACGAGCGTCGGCTAATCCGTGCTTGCGGCACCATTCGGCAAGTTCCCAGCGGGCTTCGACCGTGTCGGCCACGCGGCGCGCGAGCGATTCGTATTCCTCGACGTTGCGCGGTCGCTTGGTGATGAAGACGACCTCTTCGCGCGCGACGACGATCTCCGCGCCTGTGAGCGATTCGATGACGAGTTCCGCCAGTTCCGCGCCCTTCTCGCGTCGAACCTTGGGATCAACCGGCTTCACAGTTCCACGAATCTCGCCGCCGTCCTTGAGCTTCACGACGTCCGCCCAAAGGTGGATTGGAGCCAGGCCGCACAGCACGAACGCTCCGAGCCAGTGGGAGACCAGCGACGGGTTGGGCGATCCAATGCCTTGTGAAACACGCTGACTCACGACTTGAGCCTGTTTTGGAGAAATAGATTCGGCCGCGAGAACTCGCCGCTGGGAATTCAAAGCGGGAGCATCGTATCCGTCGCGCGGGTCAAATCGACAGCACAGGATTCGCGAATTTCGCACGGGCTTGACGGTGGCTGGGCGGCACGAGCAATCTGCACTCGCCGCACGTTCGGCAGTTCGGCCCGCTTTCCGCGAAGAAGCCGGCGCGGCGGCTCACGAATCGGCTGACGGATTCATTCGCGAGGTTAAACTCGCAGACCAACCCGATCGTCTTCTTCGCCTGCCGAATGCTGCGACACGAGGTACTCATGAAAACTTTCCGTGATCTCTGTTTTGTCTGTCTGGCGTTTGGCGCGACGCAGTTGATCGAGTCCGCGCCGGCGCAGGCTCAGTCGTCTTCGGTCAGCGTTGCCCAGGAGTTGCCCTCCTCACGAATGCTCAGCCGCTATGGGCTGGAACGGGCTTGGTGGAGTCAGGCCACGCTCAATCCTAAACGGGACACAGTGAAGTATCTGGTGCTCGACGAGGAAAACGTCTACGTGCAATCCACCGGCGGAACGGTAACGGCTTATGAAGCGGACTCCGGCAAACGATTGTGGGCGGTGCAACTGGGCAATCGCGATGAGCCGATTTTTCCCGGCGTGTCGAACGACAAGCATTTCCTGGCGGTCAACGGCATGGCGCTGTACTGCATCGAGCGATTCAGCGGAAAGGTGCTGTGGGAATTGACTCTGCCCGCGATGCCTTCGGTCGGCCCGTCCGTCGATGATCAGCACATCTATATTGGGGCGCTCGACGGCAGCATCTATTCGTTCGAGTTGAAGAAGATCGACGAACTCTATCGCAAACGCCTGCTGCCGAGATGGTCGTTTGAAGCGCTGCGTTGGCGCTATCGCACCAGCAAAGAGATCACGACGACGGCGTACTCCACCGGTCGCCTGGTGAACTTCGCCAGCCGCGACGGTTCGCTGTATGCCGTCGGCGCTTTGGAACGAGACCTCAACTGGCAATTCGAAACCAACGCGCCGATCATCGCGCCGCTGGCCGCGACCGAGGATTCGCTGATCCTGGCCTCCGAAGACAACTTCGTTTACTGCCTGGACCGCAACAACGGCCTGGCTCGCTGGGAGTTCGCGTCGGGCTATCCCATTCGCAAAGCTCCCGTCGTGATTGAGGAAGACCTTTACATCCTGCCGGATCGCGGTGGCATCTTTAACTTGACGGTCCGCACTGGATCCGAAAAGTGGGAACGGGCTGGCATCTCCGATTTCCTGGGGGCGACGAAGAGCCGGCTGTTTACCTCCGACGTGACCGGCAACGTCGTCTTGTTGCAACGCAGTAACGGCCGTCCGCTGGGGACTCTGCCGCTGCGGCCGTTCAGCGTGCGACTGGAAAACGATCGCACCGACCGGCTGTTCCTGGCGACGCCGTCTGGCTTGATCGTATGCCTGCGCGAACAAGGTTCTGAGTTCGCTCACTTCCACAAATACCCGGATCGCGCACCCATCGTTCCGGACGTCGAACCGGACGAACCGACTCCTCCGGTGCCGATGCCGGACGCGCCCGCCAATCAATAATTGAGTTTGCGTCGCTGGATTTCCGCGAATCGACAGCCTGATCGCCTCTGGGTGGTCAGGCTGCTGGGTGTGCCAATTTTGCCTGGCGCGATGAATACAGAGTTGTCAGAATGAGGTTGAAAATGTTCGGAACCTCTTTCTGGAGTCGATCATGGATGATGTCCCACAAGTGAAATCCGAGTTGTTGATGCCAGCGGTTCGGGAGCAGGTG
>CAMDEA010000061.1 GCA_945893045.1 Planctomyces sp. SH-PL62 | reverse complement strand
CCACCTGCTCCCGAACCGCTGGCATCAACAACTCGGATTTCACTTGTGGGACATCATCCATGATCGACTCCAGAAAGAGGTTCCGAACATTTTCAACCTCATTCTGACAACTCTGTATTCATCGCGCCAGGCAAAATTGGCACACCCCTCACAAGCGACGCCGGTTTCGTTCAACCGCATCGGAACCGCGCGATGCAGGCGGCGGGCCGCGTCGTCTTCGCAGCGACTCGTCCAGCCACGCTCCCAATGGCCGCTGGATCTCTTCCCCGTGAGCTCGCAGGTGCTGTGCCTCGATGCGTTCGGCGTCGGCGATGCGGCCTTGCAACGTCAGATTCAATGCGCGTCCCGCCCAGGCGGTGGCGACCGCAGACTCCGGAGCATTGTTGGCGTTCAGGACTTCTCCACACAGCCGCTCCGCCTCGGCCAAGCGTTGCTGCTGAAACAACCGCGGGATCAGTTCCTGCCGCGCGAGATGTTTTTCCGGATCGTTCCCCTCGAAGAGCAACAGCACCGCCCACCAAGCGTCATCATCGGTGCCGGTCTTGCGAGCCAGCTCCATTTGCCGTGCGATGGTCGGCTGACGTTCGACGCGAGACAGCTTCCCGCCCGGCAAGTTCGCCATTGTGGACGATCCCCGCACGGACCATCGCCCGACAGCGGCAAACGTTGTGACCAGCAGCAGTCCCCAGATGACGAACGCTGCCCACGGATGCGCCACGGGATTGAACCAGGCTCGCCACTCGGTCCCACGCTTCGCCGCCGGCGTGTCAGTCGTCTCGGTCGCGGGTTCGACCGGCATCTCGAAATCACTTTCGATCTCGCCGCGTTTGTCGAGCTCTCGCAATTCTTGCAACAACGTCTGAGCCGATGGAAATCGGTCGTCGGGCTGCTTCGCCAACAGCCGCTGAATGATCCGGCTGAGCGCATTCGAGACGTCCGGCCGTGAATCTGTCAGCGACGGCGGCGGCGTATGAACTTGGTGATACGCGACCGCGAGCGCTGTGTCGCCACGGAACGGCGGCCGACCGGCCAGCAGGTGATAGAACGTCGCGCCCAGCGAATACAGATCGCTGCGTTGATCGACCTTCAGACCCTGCACTTGCTCCGGGCTCATGTAGAGCGGCGTGCCCATCGTCATGCCCGCCTGAGTCAGCCGCAGGTCGCCCCCTTGCGTGAGCTGAGCCAATCCAAAATCGACCACCTTCGCGACCCCTTTGCGAGTCAGCAGGATGTTCTCCGGCTTGATGTCGCGATGCACGATCCCGTGTTCGGCTGCCGCTTGCAGCGCGGCGGCCACTTGCTTCATCAGATGCACCGCGATGTGGACCGGCGGCGGGCCTTTCTTGAGGATGTAGTCCCGCATATTCATGCCGGCGACGTATTCCTGAGCGATGTACCGCACACCCTCCGCTTCGCCGATCGCGTAAACCTGAGCGATGCTCGGATGATTCAGTCCGGCGGTCGCGAACGCTTCTTGCTCGAATCGCTTGCGGCAGGTTTCATCCGCTTGAACCGCCGGCTTCATGACCTTCACCGCGACTTGCCGCTTGAGCGACGTTTGCTCCGCCAGCCACACCTCTGCCATCCCGCCGCCGCCCACGCGCCGCAACAGCCGGAACTCACCGAGCATCTTGTCCTGCAAATCGGCGACGCGCAGAAAGCCGCTGACCGGTGCGTTGCCGATGATCTGACTTTGTGAGACCGCGTGCGTCGGCGACGAGGACGAGCCGCCAATGTCAGCATCAGAAGGCGTATTCTCTGCGGAGCGATCCGTCATCCGAGCCACCTTATGACAACTGCCCCAGTTCCTTCGACCGATTCGTCGCCGACTCGACCGCGTTCATCAACGCCGCTCGCAATCCGCCTCGTTCCAGAGCGTGCAGGCCGGCAATCGTGGTCCCACCGGGAGAGGTCACGGCATCCTTGAGAACTCCCGGATGCTGTCCCGTTTCGAGCACCATCTTCGCCGCGCCGAACAACGTTTGAGCCGCCAGCTTCGTTGCCACTTCGCGCGGCAGGCCGACGCGCACTCCGCCGTCGCTCAGCGCTTCGATGATTTGATAGACGTAGGCCGGTCCACTGCCCGACAAGCCCGTCACCGCATCCAGTAACTTTTCATCGACCGAGACCGCCACTCCCACCGCCGACAGCAATTGCTCGACAAGCACCCCATCGTCCTTCGTCGCGGCACCGCCAATCGCGAAGCCGCTGGCTGAGGCTCCCACCAGGCACGGCGTGTTCGGCATCACGCGCACCAACCGAGCCTGCTCGCCCAACCCAGCGATCAACGTCTTCAGCGGGACTCCCGCCGCGATCGAGATCACCAAATGCTGCGACGTGACTTTGCCCTTCAACTCCGCCAACACGCCGCTCATCTGCTGTGGCTTGACCGCCAGCATCACGATCTGCGAAGCGGCTACGACTTCCGCATTCGACCCGACGGTGCTGGCTTTGGTTTCTTGCACAAAGTGCTGCCGCGCCGCCGGGACCACGTCGCTGGCCACGATCTGATCCGACGAGGTGAACCCCGCCGCGATCAACCCGCGAGCTAACGCCGTCGCCATCTGACCCGCACCGATAAATCCCACTCGCCAACCGTTTGACTGCGTCACGATTTCGTCTCTCCAGGTTCCTTGAGACCGCAATGTTGATGTGAATGTGCGAGTTTTTCAGCCATTCGCGCTCGATTTCATTCGCGCGGCATTCTTGATTGTCCGCGTGAATGAAATCGAGCGCGAATGGAAACAGGTCTGAGGCGAAGTCTTGCTAAGTTCTTCCGCCTGTTCTTACTCCGCCGCCTGCACCTGCTCGGACGAATTTGAGCAGGAACAGGAGACTTCGCGTTGTCTGCACTTCACGTCTTTGTCATCACAGCACACCGTACTTCCGGTATGCCTCACTGGCCAGCATCCCTCCGCGAATCGCATCGCGAGTGACATTCTCCGCGTACACCTTTTCCCAAGCACGGCGGATCGCTTCAACTTCCAATTCGCGCGGCACGACGACCACGCCATCCACATCCGCGATCACCAAGTCTCCGGAACGAAACTCGATTCCGCCGACTTCGACCGGCACATCCACGTCGATCACCCGTTGCCGATGCAGGCTGTCGAGCAGGTTCGTTCCCAACGCCCAGACGGCGAAGCCCATCTTCGTCATCTGCCGAACGTCGCGGACCATGCCATCCACGATCGCTCCGACGCAGCCACGATTGCGAGCCGCCGTGCTCAGCAATTCGCCCCAGATTCCCGATCGGCTTGAGCCGTTCGCGGCGCAGATCAAGATGTCGTCCGGTTGGCAGGCATCGACGGCGTGCAACTCCAACTCATAGGGTTTCGGATCGGGATGCGCCATATCCGCCCACAATGTCGTCCGACACCGGCCGAAAAGCACTCCGTCGCAGACCGTTAGCGGCCGCAACGGCACCGCCGGCGTATGCCGCCGGTGGCCCAATCCGTCCAACGCATCCGACACGACCGCCGCTGTCAGCGACTGTCGCATCATCTCGATTGTGATTTCTGCCGGCGCTGTGCTCACGAGACATCTCCATTCCGTAGTTCACGCGGCTCGCGTGTGTTGAGCCATCGTTCTCGAATGTGATAGTCGAACCGCCTGCGGAATCCAATCGCCTCGACATTGCGATGTCTGTAGCCCGACCCCTTGTGGGTCGAATGATTTTGATTCGGCGACATTTCTTCGGAAACATTGAATCGCCCGACCCACAAGGGGTCGGGCTACAGTTTGCCCAATACGACGAATTCGCCAGCCGTGTCTCCGCGCGACCCGCAAATTGACGCTTGCTCCCCACGCGGGTATCTTCGCCCGCCACGAACAAGAGACAGCAATTTCAGGAGTTTGAGTTTGACGACTTCCGCCCCCAGCCCTTCGGTTTCGTTCGCCGATCTCGGCTTGAGCCAACCGACGCTGAACGCCCTCCAAAACGTTCAATTTGAGAAACCCAGCCCGATCCAAGCCGCATTCATTCCACTGGCGATGTCCGGCGTCGATTGCATTGGGCAAGCCCACACCGGAACCGGCAAGACGGCCGCCTTCGTCCTGCCGCTGCTCGAACGTTTGGACTTCGACAACCGCGCCGTCCAAGCCCTCGTGCTCGCACCCACGCGCGAACTGAGCGAGCAAATCGCCACGGAATGCAAACGGCTGAGCTATTCCTCCATGTGCCGCAGCGTTTGCATCGTCGGCGGCCGGCCAATCCGCTCGCAGATCAACGAGCTGGAAAAAGGAGTTCAGGTCGCGATCGGCACTCCCGGCCGAGTCATCGACTTGATCGAACGGGGATGCCTGCGACTGGACCAACTCCAAGTTGTCATCCTCGACGAGGCGGACCGGATGCTCGACATCGGCTTCCGTCCCGACATTGAAAAAATCCTGCGTCGCTGCCCCACGGAACGGCAGACGATGTTGCTCTCCGCCACGCTGCCGGAACCGGTCGAACGCCTGGCCAATCGCTACATGAAGTCGCCGCAGAAAGTGGACTGCTCGACGAACGGCATCGCGGTCAAAACCGTCGAACAGTATTACCTGACTGTCGATGAAGACCGAAAGATGGAGACGCTGGCCAAACTGCTGCTCGACCAGCGACCGCAGCAAGTGTTGGTCTTCCTGCGCACGAAACGGGGAGCCGACCGGTTGCACGCCAGATTTGCTCGGAAGCTGCCCGACGTCGCGATCCTGCACGGCGACTTGCCTCAAACCCACCGCGACAAAGTGATGAAGGCGTTCCGCGCCGGCGAGGTCCGCATGTTGATCGCCACCGATGTCGTCGGCCGAGGGATCGATATCAGCGGGATCTCGCACATCATCAACTACGACGTCCCGGAATACTGTGACGACTACGTCCACCGCGTCGGCCGCACCGGCCGCTTATCGTCCGACGAAAAAGGCTACGCTTTCACATTCGTCACGCGCGATCAAGGCGAGCAACTGACCAACATCGAACTCCGCATCGACACGATGCTGCCGGAGTACCGGATTCCCGCTTACGAATCCGCTCGTCCGAAAGAGAAGCGAGCGGAATGGACCGGCGGATTCTCGAATAGTCCGAACATGTAGGTCAGGCTTTCCAGCCTGACCCGAATGGGCCTCAACGCTCGGTGAAGCGCATAGGTCAGGCTGGAAAGCCTGACCTACTTCACTCCGTCGATGTACTTCACGAATTGTGTGTCGAGCCAATCGACGTCGGCGTGGATCGTCTCTTTGAAATCGGCGAGCCGCTCTTTCGCCGGGTACTCGGCGAACGGGTCGCGAGCGGCGATGCGTTTCAGATACGCCGAGTAATTCCGCGGCCGAGTCTCGACCAGGAAGAACGTCAGCGCCCACGACTGCGCGTAAAAATCGAGCACCGCGGATTCGTACAAATCCTCCGACTCGATGAACGACCGCAACGACTTCGGCGGACGGCGTTTCGTCTGCACGAAGTTTTGAAACACGACATAGCGTTCCCAATTGAGCCGCTGTTTGGGCAAGTTGCCGGCCGCTGCCGTGCGCATGGCTTCTGGCTCGAAGACAGTCGCCATGCCTTCCACCACCCAGCGCGGCGTCTCGCCGACTCGCGAGTGCAAGCCGATGTTGTAGGCCACCTGATGTGTCGCCTCGTGAATCATCGTTTCCTTTAAGTCGGTCTTGATCGCGCCGAACACTGGAATCCGCGAAGGCAACTGCGGATCAATCGCCGAGACGGCAACCGACTTGCTCGCCGACTCGAACAACGCCACGCGATTCGTGCGTGGCGAGTAGTAGCCCTGCATGTTGGCCATGACCTTCGAGCCGTCACGATTGGCATACTCGATGAACTGCTTCTGCGTGGCGAACACGACCGCGACCATCGGGAACTGCGGCTCGGTCAGCGTGAAGCTGCGTGTCTTGAAGTAGCGTTGCAGCGTCGTGTAATGCTCTTCAAACACGGCGGCGTATTCAGCGGCTCGGCCAGACGGAGCGATCACGACGTAGTGCCGCGTAGTTCCGAGTTCGAAGTCCTTGCCGAATTCGCGCGACAATTGATTTCGAAGCTCTGTCATCGGCAGCGACTGAAAGCGACTGGTCGTCGGCTTCAACGTGACCGAGCCCAACGTCAGATCATGCAGCCCGCCGACGCGGTCGAGCAGCACCGCCCGCTCCTTGTCCTTAGCGAGCAACTTACCGGTCGTAACGGTCTTTCCGTCGCGAACTTCGATGAGTGAATCGTTCTCGGCCGCTTGGCAGGTCAAAGCCGAAAGCGCTGCCAACACGTAAGGCAACCAACTGGTCCGCATGATGCCGTTCCGACACGGGTGGAATGGGAAACGTCCCTATCCACTCTAGGTCAGAAACGGCGGGCGTGGCGGATGCGTCTTGCATCTGTCCATTGCGGTGGGTGGCACGTCCCTGACCATCGGGAAGGGCGTGGAAATCCGACTTGGCCATGTTGCCCACGCCCTTCCCGATGGTCAGGGACGTGCCACCCAGCCACACATCAAACTGTGAACGACTGCTTGAACTTCGGGATCACCGGGTCTTCGTTGCACTGGTCGTGCAGCAGTTTGGCGACCGCATGAGCCGATTCGGCTTCGCCATGCACGATGAAGGCTTTGCCGATGCCGCCATGCTTCGCGAGATGGCCGAACCACCATTGGAAGTCCTCGGCGTCGGCATGGGCCGAGAGGCCATTGAGGACTTCGACCTTCGCTCGCAGATCAATCTCGCGGTCGAAGATGCGGACTCGCGGCTGACGCTCGACCAGCCGTCGGCCGAGCGTGTATTCCGCTTGATAGCCGAGCATGACGATCGTGTTCTTCTCGCTGCCGACCGCGTGCCGCAGGTGATGCACGACTCGGCCGCTTTCGCACATGCCGCTGGCGGAGATGACTAAGAACGGACCTTTGCGGTCGTTGAGCGCGCGGCTCTCTTGTGGAGTCGCGATGTAAGTCAGCCCGCGGAAGCCAAACAGATCGATATCGGAACCGCGCTGCTCCTGAGCTTCTGGATCGAGCGAACCTTGATGGTCGCGATGGACCTGAGTCAGTTTGCGCGACAACGGGCTATCGACAAACATGGGAATGTGCGGCAGTCGGCCTTCATTGAACAATTCATTCAGGAAGTAAACCAGCACCTGGGTGCGTCCGAGGCTGAACGCCGGGATGACCACCTTGCCTCCGAGCGCGCAGGCCTCCTTCAATATGCGGAGCAATTCCGTTTTGAGATTCTCGGCCGGTTGATGCACGCGATTGCCGTAGGTCGCTTCGGTGATCAGCACATCGCAGCCGTTGTCAATCAGCACCGGATCGCCCAGCAGTGGCAGGTTGCGCCGCCCCAGATCGCCGGTGAAGATGACTCGTTTGAGTTCACCCTGATCGGTGATTTCCAATTCGGTGATCGCCGAACCGAGGATGTGTCCCGCTTCATGAAAGCGCAAGCGGGCATCCTTCGCGAGTTCGTGCCACTCGCCGTAGGGGATCGTCTCGAACCGCTTGCACAACTCGTGGACGTCCCGCTCGACGTACAACGGCTCGATGGAAGGATGCCCCGGCCGCAACCGACCGCGCAGGTACTTGGCGTCCTCGCCGGCGATCTTCGCGCTATCCAGCAGCATGATCTCGGCGATGTCCGCCGTCGCGGGGGTGCAGAACACCGGACCGCGAAAGCCTGCCTTAAACAATCCCGGCAAGTTGCCGCAGTGGTCGATGTGCGCGTGAGAGAGAATCACCGCGTCGAGTTTCTTCGGCTCGCAATGAAAGCGCTCGTTCTTCGCACGAGCCTCTGCGCGGTGTCCTTGAAAGAAACCGCAGTCGAAAAGAATCCGCCGCTGATCCGTTTCGAGCAGATGCTGGCTGCCAGTGACTTCGCCGGCGGCTCCGAAAAACGTCAGTTGCATGGCGTGGCTCCGATTGTCTGTCGAACCCCAAAAACTTGGACCGCTAATCGGCGCTAATCTTCGCTAATTGAAGACCGAACGACAGTCCGAATTAGCGATGATTAGCGTCAATTAGCGGTCAAGAAGTTGAAACCAGAATCTGTCTCAACGGCAACCGTCATCGGTTAGAAAGGATCTCTACTCAGGTTCTTTGGGCGCGATGAACAGCCACAGCGTGACGGCTTCGCCCTCGGCGAGATTGGCTTTCGGTTCTGGTTGCTGGCGTTCGATGCGATGCACTTCTTCATCGCGGTTCGCCACCGAGCCTCTCTTCAGCGAGACTTCGTAACCCGACGCTTCGAGAATCTCGCGAGCCTTCTTCCATTCCAGGCCCACGACCGAAGGGACTCGCGGCTTCGCAGGTGCCGCGGGTTTGGTCTTGGAGCTCGCCGGTGTCGGAGCCGGCTTTGCGGGATTCGTGCCCGCCGACTTGGTGGCTGATCGAGTCGCACTCGCCGGCGTCACTTTGCCGTTGCCACTGAGCGCGTCCGGTTGCTCGGCCCGCTCGTCGATCGGAGCCTTGTTGACGATCTTGTAGTTTCGGTCGCTGAACTTGAACGGGTCGCCTCGAAACAGTTTCGTGAGGCTCTTCGAGTTGACTTCCAATTCGCCGAACTTGAAGGCGGTCTCTTTGGTCCCGGCCGGGTCGATCAAACGCACGGCGTCGGGCAGGAACGTCTTCAAGTCCAGGATGATGGTCGCGAGCTGATAGTTGGAGCGATCGGACTGCCAGCGCGGGCGGGCTTCGATCCAAGCCTTGGACGTCTTTTTATCTTCGTTGACCAATTTCATGTCGAAACGCTGAATCGCCTTGTCCGCTGGCATCCCGAACAAGAACGGCAGCGGGCCATCGGAGATGTGTTCCCCCTGAGCCTGCGGCGGAATGACCAACTGTGTGGCGGTCTTGGATTGGTCATCGACCTGCGTGATGAGCTGGCCGTTGCAGTACCACCGCTCGGCGGGTCCGGGAGACAACGCGAAATCCATCTCCTTGCCGGTCAGCCAATGCTTCTTGTCTTTCTCCAGCGGAGGCGGAGGGTTCTTCACGTTCTTGGGAGGATCAGGATTTGGGACCGGCTCCAGATCAATGCGACCCTTATCGGGGGCCTCGTAATAAAACACGCCCGTGTTCCGCTTCAACACTTTGAAGACGTAGTCGTACTCCCAGCGGCGGTGCTTGCCTTCCAACTTCTTGATCTTGGAAGACGATTGCTCCCAGTCCTTGAGGATCTTCATCAAGTCGGGAGGGACATTGTTGACCCGCAACGGCTCTCCGGCGGGACGCAGTTTCTGGTCGTCCGCCAGCCGTTCTTGAGCGATGGCATTCGCCAGCCAACACAAACCTGCGGCCAGCGCGGCCGTCCACACGAGTCCTCGCATCGGCATCCTTCCGAATCTGGATCGCGGCATGATCGTTCCGTCGAGAGAAGACATCCTTGTCAGCTCGGCCAGCGGTGCGACCGATCCTTCGGCTCATTCGCTGGACAACAGGGGCGGGATGTTAGGCATCGCTGCGAAACGCCTCTACCCCGATTTTTCGTTCGTCAGAGTCGCGGGCGCACGACCAATGGCACTGACTTGACCCGCAAAGTAGCAGGCACATTCCATGTGCCGTCCGCAATTCTCCGGCTGACGGCACATGGAATGTGCCTGCGACTTTTCAAAGTCAGTGCCATTGGGCGCACGACCCCCTTTACGTGCGCGCCGGCGTGAGACCTGACCGGTTCGCAGCAGGCTGTTGCTTTCTGGAAACGGAGAAACGGCAGGACGTGCATACTCGGCTCTGGCGGAGTGAATTGCCGCAGCGTTACGTGATGCCTGCGGAAGATTTTCGTTGACCAAGCGGAAACGTGTCCTAGGTTTCCCTGCGGACGATTTGGGTTGGTTTTTCCGAGTCGATTTTCCAGTGACTCATCGGTCCCCAGTGATCGCTCAACTTGGTCAGTGGATCCTCGTCTTGAACAATGTCCGGTACTGCCGCCGGACCAGGAGGCAATCTCATCATGCAACGATTTTTGTCACGGGTTCCGCAGATGAACGACCGCCGTGGGGCGATTCTGGTTCTCGCGGCGGTGCTGATGATCGTGCTGTTGGGGTTTGTCGCGATGACCGTGGACAGCGGGTTCATCCAACTGACCCGGACGCAATTGCAATGTGCGGCGGATGCCGCGGCCTTGTCGGGCGCGATGGAACTCAGTGGCACGGACGACCCGGCTTTGGTTCGCGCGAACGCCAGCCGCGAGATCGTTCAAACCGCCGCCATGTACCGGGCTGGTGACAAATCCTCGGTCTCGATCGATCCGAATGCGGACATCACCTATGGCAAACTGGTTTGGAATGGTGCCTCGCAGAGCTACTCGATTCAGTGGGGCTTGGACGCGACGCCCTACAACGTCGTGAAAGTCCGCGCCATGCGAACCACCAGTTCGGGTGGCGACAACCGTCTGCCGCTGTTCTTTGCGCCGGCCATTGGGACACAAAACGCCGACGTCGGGGCGGAGGCGATTGCGACGTTTCAGCCGCGCGACATCATGGTGGTGCTCGATTTCTCCGGCTCCATGAACGACGACAGTTGCTTGGGAGCGATCAGCCGACTGAGCCGCACCGCCGTCGAATCGAACCTGCAGACGATGTGGACTCAGCTTGGTTCACCGGTCTACGGCAACCTGACATTCACGCCGACGCACGCGACGCTCAAAGGTCGCGCCGCCTCCGGCACGATTCCGCACATCGACGTGACCTACAAGCGGTCGTCCGTGGCCGTCACCTCGACGCTCGCTCTAAAAACCGTGAAGCTCAAGTTCTCCAACGGGTCGACGCAGACATTCTCCGGGCTGTCGGGATTGCTCGGCACCTATGCGGGCACGGGGGGTAACGCCAGCAAGGACATCACGAATTGCTGGGTCATCTCCGGGTCAAACGCCAGTTTGTCGTCCGGCAACTTGGGCGAGCAGTTTGATTTCACCCTGGCCAAAATTAAGACGGCGTTGGGGCTGACTTCGCCGTACCCGTACCCCGGAGGCAGTTGGGACGAATACATCCAGGAAGTGCAGAAGTCGAGCGGCAGTATCAAGACCGCCGGCTATCGCGACATGTACGGCTACCTGACTTGGCTCGAGTATCTCCAAACAAAGCGTTACAGCGCGGCCGACACGCCCGACCTGTGGAAGACCAGCGAGCAGCCCGTCGGTGTGATGAAAGACGCCGTCGGCGAGTTCACGGATTACCTCACGGAAATGGAGGCCGAAGATTACGTTGGCCTGTCGATCTACACGCACTCAAATACCACCGGAGCGATCCTGGAGCACGGAATCAGCAAGAATCTGGACCAGGTCAAGACCACGACCCAGCATCGCCAGGCGGGACATTACAAGTCGGGAACGAACATCTCGGCCGGCATGACCATTGGACGGAACGAACTCGTCCAGCACGCACGTCCCCGTTCGTCGCGGCTCATGGTCTTGATGACCGACGGCGAGGCGAATGAACCAGGGGACGCGGCGACGGCGAAGGCGGCGGTCATCACCGAGGCTAATTTAGCCAAGGCGAATAAGATCAAAATCCTGACCATCAGCTTAGGCCTCGGAGCCGACACTTCCCTGATGCAACAGGTCGCCGATATCACGGGGGGCGTCCATTTCAACGTGCCGGGCGGGAGCTCCATCACCGCCGTCGAATCGCAGTTGCACACCGTCTTCCGTGAGATCGCCAACAGCCGCACGCTGAAGCTCATCTCGGACCGATGACACTCATCCTTTGCTCTTGTCACTGTTTGGCGACTGCCAATACAAACTCCCGCGCGCGGAATGGAGCCGTGGTCATCGGGTTTTGGATGGCAATTTCTCGGACGTTTCGCGAGGTTCGAGCCTGGCTTGGCACTCAGCCGAGCCGGCTCGTTCGTATGGTTTTCGCCTACCCTCGACGAGACGCCTCATGTCCACGACCGAATCCGATAGTGTCAAGAACGTCCGCGAAAAGATCATTCAGCTCGCCAAAGAGATCGAAGAGCACTCGCGGTCCAACATGCCGCCGGACGCCTTCTTCAGCGAATTCCTGCGCCGCGTCGTCGGCGCGGTCGGGGCTCGCGCGGGAGCCGTCTGGCTCCGCAATGGCACGAACAAGCTCAATCTGTTTACCGATCTGAATCTCAAAACGACCGGCTACTTTGAGAAGACCGACGCGGCGGGACTCAACCAAAAGCTATTGGACGAAGTCATGTCCAACGGCCAAGCCTGCACGCATAGCCCCAACGACGGCAGTGGCGTGCAAGTGCCGACCAACGACTTGATCGTGCTCGCGTCGTTGCAGCAGCAGAAGCAGTGCGTCGGCGTCGTCGAGATCTTTCAGCGAGTCGATACGCCGCATCAGGCACGCCCAGGCTTCCTGCAATTTGTCGAGCAGATGTGCGGCTACGCCTGCCGCTATCTCGACCGCCAATCCGCGCCGAAGCCCGCCGAGAACAAACCCAAGCTGACCGAACAATTCGAGCAGTTCCTGTTGCAACTGCACCGCAGCCTCAACGTCGGCGAAGTTGCCGCCACCGCTGCTAACGATGGCCGGCTGTTGCTCGGCTGCGACCGGCTGAGCGTCGCCGTGCAGTACGGCAAGAAGACCGTCATCAAGGCCATCAGCGGACAAGACTCCGTGCATCAGCGAGCCAACCTCGTCAAACGCATGCGCGACATCGCCAACAAAGTCATCCTGATGCGCGAGCCGCTGACTTACTCCGGCAAGCTCGACCATCTGCCGCCGCAGATCACGACTCCGCTGGCCGACTACATCCAAGAGAGTGGCTCGCGGATGGTCATCGTCTGGCCGCTGTTTGAAAGCGAAGCGGTCATCAAGGCGGATGAGAAGGGCGTGAAGCGACTCGACAAACAGAAGAAGCCGATCGGCGGCCTGATCATCGAACAAATCTCGGAAAGCCAGCCGCGACCCGGCTTGCAGGAGAAGGTCGATTCGCTGTCCGATCACATTTCCGAAGCGCTGCACAACAGCCTCAAGCACAACCGGCTGTTCCTGCTGCCGCTGTGGGATTTTCTCGGCGAGACATTCCGCTTCCTGGAAGGCCGCGGCAAGCTGAAAGCGGCGGCCGCCGTCATCGCAACTTCCGCCGCCATCGCCGCGCTCTGCATCGTTCCCTGGGACTACCGCGTCGAAGGCAAAGGCCGCCTGATGCCGTCGAGTCAGAAAGACATCTTCGCTCCAACCGATGGCAACGTTGTGGAGATCGCCGTCAAAGGTGGCGAGCGAGTTCAAGCCGGCGACGTTCTGATGCGGCTGCAAAGCCCGGAACTGTTCCAGGCACAAGTCACGGCCGAGACCACGCTCCACCAAAAGCAGTCCGATCGCATCGCCGCATTGGGCGAGTTAGACGTCGCCAAGAACAACGGCAACAACCTCGACATTCGCCGTTTGGAAGGCAAGATCGAAGCCACTGACGTGGAGATCGCCGGAGCTCAACGGCTCCTCAGAATCCTGGAACGCCGCGTCGCCGATTTGACGGTCATCGCACCGCGAGCCGGCACGATCGCCACCTTCGAGGTCGAACGCCAACTCCTGAATCGTCCCGTGCGCCGCGGCGAACTGCTGCTGGAAATCAAAGACGAAGCCGGTGCGTGGTGGCTGCAATTGGAAGTCGCCGAGGGCCGCATGGGACACATGCTCCGCGCCGTCGAAGCGAAGCTCGATCAAACCGTCGCGGACTTAATCGCCAGCAAACCGGCAGAAGGTCGCCAGTTGCGTGCGTTGCTGGAAACTCATCGAAAGGGCCTCGCCCCCGCCACCGAAGAAGACGGTCGCCGTCTGGACGAATTGTTCCAGGACGCCAAGCTCGATGTGGAATTCCAATTGGCCACGAATGTCGAAGACCGTTTCAGCGGCAAGCTGAGCAAAGCCAACATCGAATCCCGCTCAAACGCTTCGACGGACAAAGACAAAGCCATCGTCAACGTCCGCGTGGACATCAACAAAGACGATCTCGAGAAGAACCAAGACAACACACGGCTCCGCATCGGGGCCGAGGTCCGCGCGAAGATCAACTGCGGCCAACGCAGCCTGGGCTACGTCCTCTTCGGCGACGTCGTCGAGTTCATCCAGAAATATCTCTGGCTGTGATCCCGTAGGATGGGCACTCTTGCCCGTCCCTGGGTCGGGCAAGAGTGCCCATCCTACGAACTGATCGCATCGCGGATCGCCTGGACGTCTCCCGCCGTCCCCAGCAGCACCGGGTGATGCAGCACCAAGATCGACTCGTCCGCAAGAGTCGCATTCGGTAGATCATTCACCGCTCGGAACCGCCCGCGAGCGTGAGTGCGATGCAACGCGCGGAAGCCTGGATCGAGTGCGATCCCCTTCGCCCGCATCGCGCACGCGAAGTCGTCTCGCGAGCATCCAAACGCCGCGGCATCGAACCAGAAGCCCAGCTTGTAAAACCCCGGCTGTGTTTCAGGAGACAGCGCTCGGCGCAGGGCTCCCGACCCCGCCGCTTCCACGAAACACCGCATCCCAGCGACATCGCTCAGCAGTGCCAGCAACCGCGATACGTTCTCGGATCGCAACTGATTCCGTTCCGCCAACCGATCCAACTGCGGTACGAGCACCGCCGCTTGCAACTCAGACAACGGATAAGCGTCATTGCCACGCTGCGTGTGAACGCGGATTCGCTGTGCAATCCCGTCATCGCGAGTCACCAGCGCGCCGCCTCGTCCCGCAGTCAGCAGCTTGCTGCCACCGAAGCTCAGCACGCCGACATCGCCCCACATCCCCGCGATTCGGCCCTGCAGCGTCGCGCCCGGCATCTGGCAAGCATCTTCGATCACAGCAATCCCATGCTGATCGGCGAACGCTCGCATGGCCGGCATCGCGACAACTCCCCCATGCAGGTGCGACGCGATGACCGCCTTCGTCCGAGAAGACCGAGCCGCTTCAAGCTGGCTGACATCGAGCTGCCCGGTCCGCGTATCGACATCGACGAGCACCGGCTTCGCACCGACCATCAGCACGTTCTTAAAATTCCCCTCGAAGTCGTAGGCCGAGAGAATCACTTCATCGCCGGTGCCGACGTTCAATCCATGCAGCGCCAACTCAACCGCCGCCGTGCCGCTGCATGTCAGCACGACATGTTCGCACTCATGCAGCGCCGCCAGTCGATCGGCAAGTTCGCGACAGTTCGAGCCGTGGTACTTACCCCACGAACCGTCCGCGAACGCGCGCCGCAGCGCCGCCTCCACCGCTTCATCGAGAAGCGGCCACGCCGGCGGCTGAAGTTGGTCGCGAAGATGGCTCATGTTTGCTCGTGGAATTTCAGGCCGGGTTTCGCGCGGTACGATGCCCGCCACTCCGTTGGATCGCAAGTGACCCACATGGGGCAGGTACCTTGCTCAACATCGACGACACCCGCGTCGGCGACCCGCACGGGTCTTTTCAATTTGCCGAATCGAACGCTGGTCACAAAATCGCGTGAATCGGTTCGCCGGTGGAGAGCGGCACTGGCTGGCCTTCGGGCGTGCGCAGCAGTCGATGCCGGTCGATGCCGAGCAGATGATAAATCGTGGCGGCGAGGTCTTCCGGGGTGACGGGGTCACGCGCGGGATAGGCGGCTTGACGATCGGAGGCTCCGTGGACCATGCCGCCGCGCAGGCCGGCTCCGGCGAGGACGACAGTGTTGCAGGCGGCCCAGTGGTCTCGGCCGGCGTTCTTGTTGATCGTTGGGGTGCGACCGAACTCGCCCAGCCAGACGATCAATGTTTCGTCCAACAAACCGCGCTCTTCCAGGTCGAGCAACAGCGCGGAGAAGCCTTGGTCCATGTTGGGCAGCAACTTCTTTTTGTGGAGGTTGAAGTTGTCCGAGTGCGTGTCCCAGTAAGCGTCGTCACGTTCCCAATTCACAGTGACCAGTGAGACGCCCGCTTCGACCAGTCGCCGCGCCAACAGACAGCCTTGGCCGAACGGCGTCTGGCCGTAGCGTTCGCGCAGCGGGACCGGTTCTTGAGCAACGTCGAAGGCGCTCCGCACGGCGGGTGAGGTCAGCAACTGAAAGGCTTGCTCGTGATAGCCGCCGAATCCTTGGACCGAGGCCAATTGATTGAGGTGCGCCGACTGTTGATCGACCTGCGTCAGCAAGCGGCGACGATCCCACAGCCGCTGCGCGTTCTCGATGGCTGGCAGAGGTTGAAAGTCGGCTCGATTGGCGTGCTGCGGGACAAACAGTGGATCGAATTCCTGGCCCAGGAATCCCGCGAAGAAGCCAGGGAAGATGTGATTGTTCGCCGACACTTGATTGGCCGGTGCGTTGAGGCTGACCGAGGTTGGCAGTTGCGATTCTCGGCGTCTCAGCGCTTGGTTCACGACCGCACCGAAGCAGGGGAAATCGTCCGCCGCGTTTTGCGGATTGGTCGCGGGCCGGCGATGACGCACTCCGGAAAGCATGTAGTGCATCGCGACCGTGTGCGTGTTGTCGGGATGCGTGACCGAGCGGATTTGCAGATACCGATCCGCCAGTTGAGCCAGCCGAGGAATGTGCTCGCCGACTTGAATGCCCGGCACGTTCGTCGAGATCGGCTGGAACTCACCGCGCACGGCGGAGGGTGCGTTCGTTTTCAAATCCCACGTGTCCTGGTGCGCAGGAGCTCCGAACATAAACAGGACGATGCAAGCCTTGGCGCGTGGCTTGTGTTCGCTCGCCGTGGCGTGTCCGTGCCAGAGCGCGGGGAGGCCGAGGCCCGGCAATCCCATCCAACCCAACCCGCCGACACGCAGCCATTCGCGCCGAGTGACTCCCTCGCACGTTCGCATTGGCTGGCCGGAGATCGTGATCATGGCGGTTCCTCTCACACTCAATCGGGACGGCCGACATCGTAGCAGGGAAGGGGTCGTGCGTTCAAAATTCAAAATTGGCGGCCATGCCCCTGGGACGTTGTTGAGCGCTCACTCCGCCAATTTTGAATTTTGAACGCACGACCCTTCACTCCTTCAACAGGAGGGATACAGCGCGCGGCTCACGCAGCCGTGATTGGCTTGAGCGACCGTTGCGGCGAAGTCCGCGAGGTAGCCGCGCGCGTGTCGAATGATCGGAGCGACCCAGGTTTGGCGACGGCGACTGAGTTCTTCGTCGCTCACATGCAGCGTGACGTTGCCGGCCAGCAGGTCGAAGCTGATTTCGTCACCGTCGTGGACGAACGCGATCGGACCGCCGACGGCGGCTTCGGGCGCGCAATGCACTCCGATCGCGCCATGCGAAATACCGGAGACGCGCGTGTCCGAAATCAACGCCACCTTGCCGTTCAATTCGGGAACCGACAGGGCCGAAGCGGCCAGGACGACTTCCGGCATTCCGGAGGCCACCGGTTCCAGGTTGCGCAGCACGATGACGCTGCCCGGTCGAATGCGACGCTGCTCGACCGCGTCGGAGACTTGCTTGCCGGTGTCGAAGCACATGGCTGGGCCGCGAAAACGCGGGGTGTCCAAGCTCGACACTTTGAAGACGATGCCGTCCGGCGCGAGGTTGCCGAAACAGACCTGCATATCAGCGAAGCTCTTGAACGGCGCGTCCAGCGGCGCGATCAAGCCATTCTCGGCCGCGACATTGCTCGCGCTGGCGACGTTCTCCGCGAGCGAGCGGCCCGTCACTGTCAGGCAGCGGCCGTCGATGAGGCCCGCTCGAATCAGATGCTTCAGCAGCACCGACGTTCCGCCCAGCTTGTGCAGATCGACCATCGTCTTCGTACCGCGCGGAGCAAAGCTGCACATCACCGGCGTCTTCTTCAGAATGATTTGCAAATCCTTCAGCGTGAATTCGACCTGTGCTTCCCGCGCCAGAGCCAACAAGTGCAACACGGCGTTCGTGGAGCCACCAGCCATCGCAATCGTGACGGCGGCGTTTTCGAACGCTTGGCGAGTGAGAATGTCGCGCGGCCGGATTTGCTGTTCGAGCAGATTGCGGATCAGTCCTCCGGTGTTAAGAGCGTCCTGCTGCTTGGCAGGATCAATGGCCGGAATCGAACTGCTCTGCGGCGGCATCAGGCCGATGGATTCCAGCGCGAGGCCCCACGTATTGAATGAGGCCGCGATGCCGCAACCGCCCGGTCCCGGACAAGCGACACGCCGGATTTCATCCGCCTCCGACTGCGGGATCGCTCCGACGGAAGCCGCTGCCTGCGAGTCGTAGACATCCAGAATCGTGACGTCTTTGCCCCGATAGCAACCGGGAAGAATGCTGCCGCCGCTGAGGATCAAGCCGGGATAATTCATCCGCGCCAGAGCCATCGCGAAGCCCGGCCCGTTCTTGTCGCAGTGGTGCAGTCCGACCATCGCGTCGTAGCAGTGAGCCGTCACGACGCACTCGGCCGAGTTCGCAATCAAGTTCCGCGACACGAGACTCGCGCCGCCTCCTTCGAGTCCTTGCGTGAGGTTGTCGCTGACTCCCGGTGTGCCGAACAGAAAGCCCAACAGTCCCGCCTCACGACAACCTTCGGCCACCTTGCGGCCCAGGTCATACGCATGGACGTTGCACAGATTCCCTTCCAGCAGCGGCACGCCGATGCCGACCTGCGGCCTGTCGAAATCCGCTTCGGTCATGCCAAGCCCATGAAAGAAAGCGGTCACCCCGCGCTGCCATCCACGAGTCAGTTGGCGGCTATTCCAATTCAGAGCAGTCATGTGTTGATCCTGGTTGTTCGAAAGCGATGGGTGAGTGACCACGGAAGGTCATAGTTGGTGCCGTCTACTTTCGCCAACTCAGTGACTACCGCTGCCGGCTACGACTGGTGTACGCGATCAAAGTTGGTAACGAGATGCTTATCGGGAATCGGGACTGACGGTATCGTTCGAGAGTGACCGTGAGGCGATCCCTGGATAGCTTTCCGTTCTGTGGCATGCGTCGTTTCGGGTCGTCGTCTTTCGCACGCGAGGTGAAGCCATGAAGGGTTCCGTCTGGATGCTGTTGGTAGGCGTTCTGAGTTTGGGAATCGGAGCGGCTTCGGCTCAGGCTCATTTTCTGTTCATTCAGGTGGGGCCGCACGCGGAGGCGGGGCGGAACGTCGAAGTCTTCTTCAGCGAACGGGCAACCGCGGGCGATCCGAAGTTTGTGGCGAAGATCGCGCACACCGAACTTTGGTTGCAGGACGAGCCGGGAAAGTTCGTGCCGCTGACCGTGAATCGCGGCACCGACCGCTTGCGAGCGTACCTCCCCTCCGGAAAAACCGTGTCGGTCGTCGGTCGTTGCGAGTACGGCGTGCTCAAACGTGAGAAGCCGTTCCTGGTGCGGTACTACCCGAAAGCCGTTTCTGGCAAGCCGGACGAGGTGGCGAAGTTGTCGCGTCACGAGACGATCCCGCTGGAGATCATGCCTACGTTTGGGAAAGACTCGCTCACGCTGATGGTGTTGCGAGACGGCCAGCCGTTAGCCAACACGGTGCTGACGACCATCGACTCAGACCTGACGAACGAAGAATTGAAGACCGACGCGAATGGCCGAGCGATCTGGCGGCTGACCGAGCCGGGTCAATATGCGGTGTACGTCAAGCATGTCGTGCCGCAAGCGGGAACACAAAACGGCCAGACCTACGAAGAGATTCGCGAGTTCGCGACGTTGGCCTTTGACTGGCCGCTGGACAATTCTCGCGTGGACGCCGACGCGGTCGCGATGTTTGAAAAGGCCATCGCCGCTCGCGCGACGTGGCAGGACTTCAAAGGCTTCACCGCGCAAGCGTCGGTCTCACTCGATGGCCGCCGCTCCGCCGGCCAGGTGACCGTGAAACCGGACGGAGACGTGTCGTTTGACGGTGAAGCGAAGCTCGACGATGACGCGGCTCGCGAGTGGGTCCGCGATCAATTGCATTCGCTCGTCATCCACCGAGTCCCTTCATCCGGCATTCAATCGAAACCGGTTCTGAGCTTCGCCGACAAAGAAGAAGAACATCCCCTCGGCCGCTTGCTGACATTCCACGGCGGTCGGTTCGCGTCCACGTACCGGATTCAAGACGACGAAATTGCCGTCGTGAATCGCAGCTTGGGCCGCGAGAACATGTCGCTGCAAATGCTCGAAACCGAACGCAACGCCGAGAACAGAGTCCTGCCCCGCGCGTATCAAGTCCAATACCGAGATGCTCAAACGGGCGCGATCACGCGCGTCGAAACCTTCCGCAATCGCTGGCAGCGTCTCGGCAAGTTGGACCTGCCGGAGACTCTGACTCAAACCGTGTCCTCCGCGTCGGGAGTCAGCGTGCGGTCATTGAAACTGCAATCGCTCAAGCCGATTGAGTAATCCCTACCGCGCCCATCGCGAGGCTCTGAATGCATTCCTGAAACGCAAACAGCCCACGAGTCATGAGGCCATGACTCGCGGGCCGTCGATCAAGCGGAGAGGGGGGGATTCGAACCCCCGGTAGGATTAAAACCCTACACCGATTTAGCAAACCGGCGCATTCGGCCACTCTGCCACCTCTCCGATCCGCGTGCGGACGGGCGGAACTATACCGGCCACAAAACGGAAAGCAACTTGGACGAAATCGCGGTTGGGAGTGGCTCCGATGAAGATGGAAGCGACTCACGTTTCAGTCGGTGATTGGCTCATCCGGGACGGGTGACGCGGGCCGAATTCCACATAGGGGCGGCCCAAGCAGCGCTTGATCAAAATCAGTTCGCCGGCATCGTTGCCTTCGATGGCGTGGCCGATGAATTGCAGGACGTAGCCGACCACGAATGCGATCAGCGCCCAGGAGGCTGGGTACTGCTTATGCCAGACCAGAAAGTGAATCGGCAGGATAAACGTCACCGGCAATCCCACCAGATGAAAGAGCTGATTGCCGGGATGCAAATGGCGTTCGCGGTAGTTTTTCCAGAAGCGGCGCATGTGTCGGATCACTCTCGAACGGAATTGATCGTTTGGCGGTGTGATCGTAATGCCGTGACGCTCGGCTTGGAAATCGCCGACGAGTCGCGCGACAATGCCGTGAGTTTTCAATTGATCCATCCGACCGAGACGTGAGGCGCGGCGATACCGTGGGCGACTGGCTGCAACGCTGGTGGGAGAGTTATCTCGGCTTGCCGGCCGCGGAGGCGGGGCAAGTGTTGCGCTGGCACTGGACGACGCAGACCCCTTGGCCGCCGCTATGGCCGATGGCTGTCGGTTGGTGGTTGCTGATCGTTTTGGCGATCGCAGTCGCGGAGATCTATCGTCGCGATGCGAGGTTGCTCCGCGTGTGGCAACGTGCGTTGCTGATCGGGCTGCGATGCTGGGCGTTGTCGCTCGTGTTGCTGCTGCTGGCTCAAGTCAGTGTGTCGGTCGAAAGGACGGGGTTGCCGTTGGTCGTGGTACTGATTGACGACTCGGCCAGCATGGGATTGCGGGATGCCTACTCGGCCGAAGCGGATCGAAAGTTCGTGGCGGGACTGCTGGGAGCGGAGACGGCTGCTGGCTCTGCCGATGCAGAGCGCTTCGATGTGGCACGGCGCATTCTGTCGCGTGATGAGGGACGCTGGCTGCGGGAATTACGGCGGCGTCATCGGCTGCGTGTCGAACGATTCTCGGCAGACGCGGTGTCGGTCGGAAACGACTTGGTGGATGACGAATCCGTACGGCAATTGATCGCGGAACTGAAGCGACTGCAACCGACGGGCGAGATGACACGGCCGGCGGAGGCGGTGCGGCAGGTGCTGAATCAAACTCGTGGGACACCGCCGGCCGCGATCGTGTTGTTGACCGACGGCATCGCCAGCAGCGGTGATGCGGACCGATTGACGATGGTCGCTCCGTTGGTTCGCGACCGTTTGGTGCCGCTGTATGTGATTGGCATCGGCAGCGATCAGCCGACACGCGATGTGCAACTTGCCGAGTTGCTCGTGGATGACGTGGCGTTCGTGAATGATCCGCTGGTCTTTTCGGCGAAGGTGAAGTCGTTCGGGTTTGCAGGGAAGTCAGCGACGCTCGAACTTCGCGAGCGCGGTCAGGAACGGAGTCTCGCGCGGCGGTCGATCACTTTGCCGGCCGACGGGCAGATTGCGACTGTGGAGTTGCTCTTCACGCCGACGCAACCCGGAGATCACGAATTTGAATTGGTCGTTACGCCGCCGCAGGGGGATGTGGACCGCGACAACAACCGGTTGTCGCAACCGGTGCGAGTTCGCGAGGGGAAACTCAAAGTGCTGCTCGCGGATGGACTGCCGCGCTGGGAGTTTCGCGAGTTGAAGAACACGCTCGAACGGGAAGCGACCATTGAACTGCACACGCTGTTGCAAGAGGCCGACTTGGAGTTCGCCTTGCAGGATGAGACCGCGAAGCCGCTCAAGGGGCGCTTTCCGCTGACGCGCGAAGCGCTGGCGGAGTACGACGTCGTGTTGTTGGGGGATGTGAATCCCGGAGCCTTTTCACCCGGCGTGCTCGAACAGGTGCGCGAGTTCGTGCGTGATGGCGGCGGGTTGTTGCTGATGGCCGGGCCGCAGCACATGCCGCTGGCGTTTCGTGGGACGCCGCTGGAAACGCTGCTGCCGATTGAACTCGATGCGGCGCGTGTGCCTCCGCCCGACGCCGACCTGCGCGAGCCGTTTCAACCGCGCTGGACCGAAGCCGGCCGGTTGAGCACGCCGCTGTTTCGGCATCTGTTTGGTGCTCGTAGTGACCGCATTGATGTGGTCGATACAACTCCCGATCGCCAATCTCGCACTCGACCCGATCAAGCGGGTCACTCCGAGCTGCCCGGTCTGTTCTGGTTGTGTGAGTCGCCGCGACTGAAGGCCGGAGCGACCGTATTGCTGGAACATCCG
This sequence comes from Planctomyces sp. SH-PL62, assembly GCA_945893045.1. Taxonomy (GTDB): domain Bacteria; phylum Planctomycetota; class Planctomycetia; order Planctomycetales; family Planctomycetaceae; genus SXKJ01. The sequence continues at coordinate 19,893 of CAMDEA010000061.1, read as the reverse complement.
CAGCGGCGCGGCGAGACGCAGCCACTACCGGTTGTCGTGCTTCAGCGGTTCGGAGCGGGCAAGGTCTTGTTTCATGCGACCGACGAATTGTGGCGTTGGCGATTTCGGAACAACGAGAAGATTTACTCGCGGTATTGGATTCAGGCATTGAGGTTTCTCAGTCGGACGCAAAGCCTGACCGGAGCGCGCGGCGTCGAGTTCTCCGCAGACCGGCAAACGTATCAGCGTGGTGAAGGGGTCAAGCTGCGGCTGCAAATACACGATGAGCGGCAACTCCCGGCGAGCGGTTCGGCGACGGTGTTGCTGGAACGAACCGACGAACCGCGGCGCAGCATCGAACTGGCGCGAGCGGCGAAAACAACGAATGTCTTCACGGGCGAACTGCGCGGTCTGCGCGATGGCCGATATCACGCGTGGCTTTCGGAGCCGTCGTTTCCCGGTTCGCCGCCGTCCGTCGATTTCGTGATCGAGGCTCCGCAGCGGGAGTTGCTGCGCCGACGGATTGACCGTGCTGATCTTGAGGCGGCGACTCGCACGACGTTGGGGCGCTATTACGCGCTGGCTGACGCTGATCGGCTTCCGGCGGAAATTCCGGCTGGCCAACCGGTGCCGCTCTCCGCGGCGACGATGATCCCGCTGTGGACTCGATGGGAACTGCTGTTGTTGTTCGCGGGGCTCCTCACCACCGAATGGCTATGCCGTCGTCGTTGGCGACTGGTATAAGAGGTGATGTTCAGAGATCCGAATCTCGCTGGCATCCACGAATTCCAGTTCCAAGATATTCTGCCCCCATCCAGCTTGCCTGGATGGAGCTAACGATGGTCGGCTAGAGGAAGGCCAATAGCCCTGTTCTTAGACCCCATCCACCTCGTGTGGATGGTGAAGCAGATCACTCAGGCAACGACCGCCCAGGAATCTGATTCACCATCCAGACAAGCTGGATGGGGTCTGGTGCGGAGCACGATTGGCGAGTTAGCAGACCATCTCTGGCTCCATCCAGGCAAGCTGGATGGGGACCAATTTTGGGCTTCCACACCATGCCTTCGCTGCTTGACCAACTGCGTGATCTTCGCCGGCGTGTCCGCCGCCTGCTGTGGCTGAATGGCCTCAGTTGGGCGGTCGCGGGATTGCTGTGCGGAGTGATGTTGCTTGGTCTCAGTGACTGGCTGTGGCACTTCGACAATCGCAGCGTGCGAGCCGGGTTGCTGGTGCTCCTGGCGGTTGCGGTGAGTTGGGTGACGTGGCGCAGATTGGTCGCGCCGCTGCGAACTCCGCTGTCGAATGTCGAGTTGTCGGGGCATTTGGAACATTGCTTCCCCGGCCTGCGCGGGCGGTTGGCGACGGCGGTTGAGTTCTTGGAACGAGATGTCAGCCCGACGGTTGGCTCGCCGGAATTGCAGCGGCGGCTGATCGAGCAGACGACGTCCGATGTGCGTTCGCTGAACTTCGCGGAGGTGCTCGACCAGCGTGAAGCGAAGCGATCCGCACTGATGCTCGCGGCGTTGTGTGGCCTGGTGCTGTTGTTGGCGGCGACGAACTCGGCCGCGGCGTCCACCGCGATCAAGCGGCTACTGCTGAGCGATCAGCGCTGGCCGAAGTCCGTCGAGCTGCGGTTGGTTCATGCCGATCTCTCGCCGGTGCGGTACTCGGACGTCGAGCCTCTGCGGAGTTTGCAGGGGCAGCCGCTGGATTTGTTTGTCATCAACACCCGCGGCTCGCTGCCGCAGCCGGTGTTGGTCGAGTTTCGTCAACGCGGCCACCTGCCGCAGTCCGAACCGTTGCGGACGGCGATGCTGCGAGATGCCGCCGATGTGGCTCGCGAGGCGGCTGCGATTCGATTGCCGATCGACGAAGGCTTGATCGAGTTCCGCGCCGTCGCGGGGGACGATCACGAGATGCCGTGGCACAAACTTTGGATCACTCCGCCGCCGAAGCTGGAATCGTTTCGCGTGCAAGTGATCCCGCCGAGTTACACAGGTGAAGCCAGCACGACGCTGCCGGAGGGGGCGATGCAGGTTCGCGCACTGCTTGGTTCACGACTGAAAGTCACGGCCCGCGCGACGCGAGCGATTGATGCGGCGAGTTGGGACGCGGGGCCGGTGACTGTGTCTGCTTCCGGTCGTGACTTGGGATTTGAAATGACCGTCATGCGTGTTGGTTCCACGACGCAGCGCTTGTCACTGATGGACCGTAATCGGTTTGAAAACTCATCGGCGTTGCGGCTGGAAGTGATCGGCGTGGTCGATCCGCCGCCGTCTGTCTCGCTGGAAGTTCCGGCGATGGATCAACTCGTGACGGCGAACGCCACGATACGAGTTCAAGCGGTGGTGAAAGACGACCGCAAGCTGCGCGAGATTGGGTTGGAGTCTCTCGTAGTTCGGACGCCTACGTCCGAACAAAGCCCGGACGTAGGCGTCCGGGCTACAAACGACGATCGGACTACTGACGGTGAGGACTGGCAGGTTGAAAACCTGCCCCACGCGGACGGGCAGCGTGACGCGGTCGTGCGAAAGGATTGGTCGTTGAGTGAACTGCATCCGGTTGTTGGTGACCGGATCATGCTGCGAATCGCGGCGGCGGATTTCTGCGATGTCGGTGAACCGCGCGTCGGTCGCAGTGCGCTGCGGACGCTGACCGTCGTCTCGCCGGAAGCCAAGGTGTTGGAGATCGCACAGCGGCTCGATCTGTTGCTGCGCGATTTGGAATCGCTGGCCGCACGGCAGTCGCAGACGAAGGATCAGACGGAGGAATTACGCGTTCAAGCGGAGAAGACCGGTGAGTTGCGCCCGCAGGATCGGGACTCGCTCAAGCGAGTGGAATTGGATCAGCGGCAAATTGGCTCGCGGTTGATCGGATCGCGACCGGCGGGACGGGGTGATGACGTGACGGCTCACGCGCGGGAGTTGCTCGCACAGCTTGAGAGTAATCAATTGAATGACTCGGCCACGCGCGAGCGCCTGACGCGGATCGCAACGGCGATCGAGGCGCTCAATCACGCGACGCTGCCGGCGTTGGAGAGCACGCTGGGCAAGGTTGTGAAAGAGACGCTTGGCGGACAGTCCTCGCCGGAAGTGCCGCGTTCGTTTGCGGAGATCGTCGTTCGGCAGAGCGAAGTGTTGTCGACGCTGACGGAACTGGTTCGCGATTTGACGCAGTGGCGCGATCGCCGCGAGTTAGCTCGCGAAGTCGCGGAATTGGCGAATGCTCAAGAGTCGTTGAATCGTGACACCAACGAACTCGCTCCGCAGACGTTGGGGAAGTCGGCGGCAGAGTTGCCCAGTCAACAACAAGCGGACATCGCGAAGGTCGCGGATCGGCAATCACGACAGGCCGAACGGATCGAACAGCTTCGGCAACGGATCGTGGGGCAAGTTTCCAACCTGCCCGGCCACGAGGATCGAAAGCAGGAAGGGCAGGTTGAAAACCTGCCCCACGAGGAGATCATCCGCGAGTTCGATCAACGTGGCTTGATCGCGAAAGCTCGCGAGGCGGCGCAGGAAGTCGCGGCTAATAATCTGGGCCAGGCGGCACGCACGCAGCAGCAATTGGCGGAGGACTTGAAGTCGCTCGCAGACAAATTGGGGCAGACTCCTGCCGCGAACCTCGACGGCGACGTTCGCGAGTTGAAGGAGTTCGCGGAGCAACTCGATGCGCTGACTCAGCGGCAACGCCGGTTGCTCAACGAGACGAAGGAAGCGGCTGCGAAAGCGGAATCGCTCACGCCGGAACAACTCGCGGAACAAGCGAACGCTTTGCGCGAGCGGCAAGCCGAAACGAAGAAGGCCACAGAGGAATTGGCGTCGCGACTGAAAGAGTCGCGGGCCGCAGAAGCGCTGGACGCTCTGCGTCGAGCGAGTCGGCACATGCAGCAGGCGGAGTCACAGCTTGGCGACAAGCAACTCGCGCGCGGTGCTGACGAGCAGCAAACCGCGCTCGAAGATTTGGAACAATCCGGTCGCGAACTCGCCGCCGCTCGGCGAGCCGCACAACAGAAGGAACTCGCGGAGAAGGCTCACGCACTGGCCGAGGCGGTTCGTGAATTGATTGCTCGGCAGCAGACCGTCGTGGAGGAAACGCAGCGGCTTGCAGAGGAACAGCAAAAGGGGGGCAAGTGGACTCGGCCGCTGTCGAAGGCGGCTCTCAGTCTGAGCGAGGAAGAAGGAGAACTCGCGGAGAGCACTCGCGGGCTATCGGAATCGCTGAGAGACATCGCGGCGGTGCGGCTGACGCTCGATCAAGCGACGAATGATCTCGCAGTCGCCGCGTCACGCCTGCGCGACAAACGATTGGATGACGAAACTCGTCGCCGCGAACAGTCGGCGCTCCGCTCGCTGCAATCGCTGGCCGCGGCTTTGACGCCCCCTAAGCCCGAGCAATCTCCGAACAAGGACGACGCACAGCAGGCCGCGCAGCAAAACCAGAACGATGCGCCTCAAGAACCGGTGCCCCCCGTTGCACAGTTGCAGTTGTTGCGTCAGCTTCAAGCCGATGTCGGCAACCGCACGCGCGACGCCGAGACTCGTAAACCGACTGATCCCGCGAAGGAGGATGAGGTCAAACAGTCGGAAACAGAAGTTCGTCAGATCGCCCGTGATCAACAGTCGCTGCGCGAGGCGACGTCCGAACTGCTGGACCGCGTCCCGACGGACCCCGCTTCGACAGACAACGAAGATCCGCCGCGTGAGACGACTCTCTCGACGATGCGACAATCGTTGGAGGGACTGGAAGTGCGCGAAACCGGTAAGCCGACTCAGACGGCTCAACAGTCGGCGGTCAATTCGCTGGATGAACTGCTGAAACTCTGGCAGCAGCGTGCGGCGCGGCAGCAATCGCTCGCCCGCAGCGGACAGACGGCTCCGATGTCCGACAAACCGCCGGGCGAGAACTCGTCCACGACGACCGACGGTAGCGGCGGGAAGCCGACCGGGCGTGACTCGAAGCAGGCCCGCAACTCGTCCGACCGCGAACGCACGGGTGCGGATGTCGAAGGCGAGTTGCGGCGGCAACGTCTGCTGCGCGAATCGGTTTGGGGACATCTGCCTCCGGCGCTGCGCGAGAAGATGCTCAATCTGCCGCATGATAAGACGCTGCCGAAGTACTCCGAACACATTCGGCGGTATTACGAGGCGCTGGCGGAACAGTGATCTGCGGATTCGGCAGAGGAATGGGGGCAGAGGAATGAAGAAGAACTCTGCTTTGGGCTTTAGATTGGGATTTCTTTTGGCAATTCTTTGGGAGTGGGCTGGTGAGCTTTTACCGGTCGGTGGCGAGTCGTTGGGACTCGGCGGCAATTAGCGACTGCAGGTCAGTGTCGCTCTCGGCATCGGGACGCGAGTAGGTCCAGGCGATGAATTCGCCGGAGTCGGTTTGGACGCGCACGGCGATGCGGCGGTATTCGTGGCCGATCAAGCTGCCGGGGGCGAGTTCTTCCAGGCTGTCGCAGCCGCGCAGAGTTGCGGAGTAGGTTGCAGGGGTGAGGAAGAACAACTCGCCGTCCTCTGCGGAACCGGGTTGGCGAGCGATCATCAGCGGCTCGACACGGGCAAAGCCGAGCAACTGCGCGGCGAGGACTCGATCGTAGGCTCCCGCGAGGTAATGGTGGTTGCATTCGCCGCGACGCAGTGTGCCGAAGACGAACAAGGGAAGTGTCGGCATCTCGGAACTCGATCAGTCAGTTCGACTCTTTCAGTCCGGCTTCGTAAGCGCGAAGGTTTTTCGACAAACGCTGCATCTGACTTCGCAAGTCCTGAAACTTCTGGCAGGACGCTTGGAACTTTTCCTTCGCGGCGAAGATTGACTTGTGAACCTCTTGCTGGCTGATCTGTACTCCGCGATTGAGTTGCGTCAGGTCTTCTTCGAGCGTGTCCCGAAGATGCTCGAATATCTGTTGGCAGAGACTTTGCGACTCGATCATCGCGCGGCGGATGAACTGCCGGTCGGCGATCCGCTCTTCAGGTTCCATCCGCTTGAGCCGAGCATCGACCTTCGCCTGTTTGACCGGGTTCTGTTCGACCAACCGGCCAAAGGGATTGAAGTTGACCTTGGCTTGATTCTGAGCTTCCTCCGCCCGCGCCAATCCGCGCTGCGCACGCTCGAAGTCGGGATTGATTTCGAGGGCCTTCTTGTATTGTTCGAGGGCTCCTTTGATGTTGTTCATTTCCAGATAGGTGTTGCCCAGGTTCTGCATGGCGTCGAGCATGCGCGGGTTGATCCTGATCGCCTCCTTGTAGGAATTGATCGCCATCGCCGGCTGCTTGAGTCCGCGATAGGCGATGCCCAGGTTGTAGTACGCCTCGACCGACTTACCATCGCGCGAGATCGCCTTCTTGAGAATGTCGGCCGCCTTGGAAAAGTCTTCTTTGCGGTTGTAAACGGCACCCAGATTGACGTAAGCCTTGGCATCCTTCGGGCGGAGCTGCGTCACGCGCGTGAAGTGCTCAATCGACTTATCGTATTGCTTCGTGATGAAGTACGCGGTGGCAACGGCGTCGTGAACGTCGATCCGGTCAGGGTCGGCATTCAAGGCTTCTTGAAAGACTTTGATCGACTCGGCATGTTTCCCTTGTCGAAACAGTTGCCGGCCCGCGGTGCAGAGGCTTTCGAGATCGGCAGGCATGAGCGCGCCCTCCGTCGACGTCCGTGTTGACTTGTGCGTTTGACCGGATGCTTGTCTGGAGGAATTCACGAGACAAGCTCACGGAGGCGGGCAGAGTATCAGCCTTGGTCGAACTGGCCAACACTTTTATTCCCTGCATGAGTCAGGCGAGCGGGGGTTGCGACTCGCCGGGCAAACTGTTTGAGAAGCTCGTCGGTGATGCGTTCCTCTTTCGGCACGTCCTTGATCGACTGCAAGACGGCCAGAATTTGGTCTTCCGACAGTTCATAGCCGAGTTCGTGCATCCGGTGCGCGACGGCTCGCCGACCACTGTGCCGGCCAATGACCAGCGTGAGGCCGCTGGCTCCCACTTTTTCCGGGCGATACGGCAGGTAGGTGTCCGGGTTCTTCAACAGACCGTCCTGATGAATGCCGGCCTCGGTCGCGAAGATGTTCTCGCCGCCGACCGGCTTGTTTCGAGCCAGCGGCAAGCCCGTGAGCTCGCTGACCAATTGGCAGAGGCCGTAGAGCTTGGTCGTGTCGAGTTTGAATTCCACACCGTACTGCTCGGGATGCAGAGCCAGCGCGATGGCGACTTCTTCCAGCGAAGCATTGCCGGCTCGTTCGCCGATGCCGTTGATCGTGCATTGGACGACATTGGCACCCTCGGCCACGCACGCCAGCGTGTTCGCGACCGCCAGGCCAAGATCGTTGTGGAAGTGAACCGCCAGCAGAGCCTTGTCGAGATTCGGCACGCCGTCCTGAATGGCCCGAATGAACGCGGCTGCCTTTTCTGGCGTGAGAATACCGACCGTGTCCGGAAATCCGATGGTGGTCGCGCCGGCATCAATTGCCTCGCGATAGCACTGGCAGAGGTACGGGATTTCGGTGCGGCTGGCGTCTTCGGGACTGAAGGCGACGATCTCAAATTTTTCGCTGGCGTAGGCCACGGAATCGGTGATGATCCGCAGGACTTCGGCTTCCGACTTCTGCAACTTGAATTGGCGATGCAGCGGGCTGGTGCCGCAGAACAAACTGACGCCGCGCTTGTTGGTCGGATTGCCGTGCAGCGCTTCGTCGGCGGCATCGACGTCGCCACGCACGGTACGGCACAGCGCGGTCAGCACCGGCTTCTTGACGACGCCGACCATGCGGCGAATCGCCTCGACATCCGCGGGTGACGAAGCGGGGAAGCCCGCGTCGATCGAATGCACTCCCGCTTCTTCCAGAGCCAGAGCAATCCGCAGTTTGTCATCGGGGTCCAGCGTGGCTCCCGGCATCTGCTCGCCATCGCGGAGAGTCGTATCGGAAAAGAGCACCGTTCCTGAATTCTTGTGGTGCCGGATGATCGCCTGTTTGACGACTCCGGTGACACGCTTCTTGGCTCGACGTAAGAAACCGAACGGCATCTCAGAACTCAACGAAGAGGAAAAAATGTTTCGTGAGAAAGGCGGCGACAGAATGACAAACCCGTCGGAAAACCGGAAGCCACGAAGCGGTCTTCCGGCGTTTCTTCAAACCGCTACAATCCCACCCCGCTGCGGAGCCTGATTTTCTAGGCGTTTCTGATTGGCAGGAGGCCGATCGCTCCGGCAGTTTTTGTGACTCTTCTGATTGAGGTCCAAGCATGTTCCAAGGATGGCGGAATGGATTGTGGCTCGTCTTGGTGTGCTCGAGTCTGGCGTGCTCTAAGCCAGACACTCCCGCGAATAATTCCGAAGGTGGTCCCGCCACCGCGGCCAATTCATCAAGTGGCTTGAAGATGCCGCCCGAACCAGAGGGTGGCAGTGATTCCGGAAAAGCGCGGGCCTCCGATAAGTCGGGCAAGGGGAGTTCGTCCCTCAGCCTCGACGATGACAATCCTTTCAAAGAGGCCACTAAGAAATCGCCGATCGACCAAGGTGCTGCTCGAAAATCGCTGGCTGGCAATTGGATTCTCGTGCTGACCCGCCCCGGCCAAGAGGGCTTCATCGACTTTCACACGAGCATCATCACGGTCGCGGCGGACAAGGCTGCCGAGGGCGGGTTCGCCGCCACGCTGGCCGCCAAGAGTGAAGTCCTGCCCCCCTTCAAGCTGACCGCTGCGGAAGTTGAAAACAAAAACATCCACCTGACGTTTGATGTCAGCGGCACAACGCTGGACTTCCAAGGCTCACTGAAAGACGGAGTCGTTTTCGGCAATGCCTTATTCGGAAACTGTCTGCCGGCGCGGCTGCTGCCGACGAAAGAAGAATCGCTCGATGGATTCAACCCGTCTCCGGAACCGGTCGATGCTCGCGCGCTCGGCCAAGCCTTTAGCCAGCCGGAACCGGCGGCGAAGTTGAAGGCGCTGGCCAAATTCGTGGCGGACCGCCCTACCAGTCCGTTGAGCATGATGGCCTGGGAAACGCGCGTGTTTGTCTCCGCTCAACGCAACTTGCCGCCCGACGAGATTGAGACACTGGTCGCCGATTACCAGGACGGCATCACTCCCTGGGGACCACGCTTGCAACAAACGGCGAAGGGAAACGTCGCGATCATTCTGGCGCATACCAAGTACAACCCGGAGTACTCGCTGAAGTACCTCAGCACCGCCGAAAAGGCGCTGACCGATGAGTCGCTCAAAGACCTCAAGGAACAACTGAAGACCGCGCGGGAAGGCATCCTCACCGTGCAGGCACTCAAGTACATCGACTCCGACGATTCGGAACGAGCGGAGAAAGCCTTCGCCTTCCTGACCAAACTGCGCGGCAAGAACCCGTTCGATCCGGCCGTGATGTATGGCCTGGCTCGCTTTCACGAGAAGTCGAAGCAAACCGACGAAGCGATCTCGCTCTATGCGGAGCTGGCCAGTCTGCCAATGCTGGAGGGATTCTTGAAACGTGACTGGGATCAGAAGTCCGATGATCTCGAACGTGAACTCCCCAGCGCCACGCTCGTCAAGTTGTGGAAAACCAAACACGGTCAGACCGACGGACTGGATGAATTCAAAGACGAGATCTATCGCAAACGCGTGCTCAGCTTCGCCGACAAGCCGGCGGCGGAGACCCCGACGGGCAACCGGCTCGTCCTCTGCGAACTGTTCACCGGCTCGTCCTGCCCGCCGTGCGTCGGTGCGGATATCGCCACCGGAGCTCTCGAAATCACGTACCCGAAGACGCAGGTGATTGTGCTCCGTTACCACCAGCACATTCCTGGGCCAGACCCGTTGACCAACGCCGACGGCGAGGATCGTTTCTCCAATTACTACCGCGGCCAAGGGACACCAACCGTGCTGCTTAACGGTGCTCCGGTCAACAACGTCGGCGGCTACTTGCCGAACTCGCCGGACATCTACCGCGGCTTGAAGACGTTGGTTGATCAACAGCTCGCGCAGAAGGCCGCTGTTAAAGTCCGCATCAATGCACGCATCCAGGAAGGGAATTTGCAAATCGTCGCCGACGTGCAGGGACTCGACGAACTCAAGGACGAAGCCAAGGATGTGCGTCTGCGAGTGATCATCGCGGAAGACGAAGTCCACTTCCTCGCCCGCAACGGCGTTCGTAGTCATGAAATGATCGTCCGTCGGATGATCGGCGGCCCCGGCGGCGTTGAGTTGAAAGACGGCAAGCTGGCCGTGAAGGAATCCATCCCGCTGGCAGAACTCAAGACGTCGCTGTCCGACTACTTGAAGAAGTACGAGGAAAGCGAAGGGATCGACTTCCCCTCCAAACCGCTGGACCTGAAGCGTCTGCATGTGGTCGCGTTCGTCCAGAACGATGAATCGCATGAGATTCTGCAAACCAACGCGATCGCCGTGACCTCCACGGAATCAGCCGCCGCCGAGACGATCACGCCGGCTGCCGGCAAGGCGGCCGCCAAGAAAACCCAATCGGCGGAATAACTCTGACGGTCACCCCTGAAAATTCGCGAAGCTCGGCCTCCCTTTGGAAGCCGGGCTTTATTGTTGGCATCACGCACTCGCTCACGGCGCATCGAATTGCTTGTCCGCATCCTCCAGCGGAATGTTGTTGAGCTTGTAGAGCCGAATCTTCTCCGCCTTGTCCTCGAGCACGACGATTCCACCGGTCTTCGCGTCGTAGCCGTACATCTGGTATGGCGGCAACGCACTTAATTCGATGTGAAGTTGCTTCATCAGCTTCTCCGCTTCCTTGAAGGTCGGATACTTGTCGTCATTGGTCGCCTTCAAAATATCCATTTGATGCTTGAAGTTCAGGGCGGTCGCTTTTGACGTGATCGAAACGTACGCGCCGAATGAAGCCGTCAGCGGATCGCTGCCGGTGATCTTGTTGTCGACTTCAACCATCTTCGGATTCTTCTTGGCTTCGGCCAGGTCCACGATCTTGCCGGTGGTCTTGCCGATGATCGAACCGCTCGGCTTCGCAGGGGGTTGCTCAGGAGCGGCCGCGGGAGTCGCGGCAGCCTGCGGATTCGCGACCGGCTGAGGATTCGCGGCAGGTGCTGCCCGACCGGCATTCGCCACGTCAGAAATATCGCCACCCGTTGCCATGCCACCTGGGGCGACCAACTTTTCTCGACCTGGGCCCTCCATCGACTTGTTGAAGTCGTCACAACCAAACAAACCAGCCGCCGCCAAACACACCCATAGTCTTCGCATGGCAATACTCCACTTTGAAAATGACTCGTGTCCGCAACAAAAAGATTGTCCAAGCGACTTCCATGAGGCACAAGCGCCGGAAGATCAACGCCTAAAGCAACGTCAGTGGATTCACGCGCGTCTTCAGCGGCAACTCGACCGGTCCGCCGACGCGATGTGATTCGAAGACGGCCGCGATCATCTCGATGATCGCACGCGAGTCGGCTGCCGAGCATCTCGTCTGCCGGTCCTTCTCGATGCAGTCGATCAAGTCGTTGATCGCGGCGATGTGTCCTCCTTCGTAGGTCAAATCTTGCCGAGGCTCCGGCTTGCCGATTCCGGCCGACGAAACGGGTTCCCATTTCTTGCTGGTGCGTCCCGGCGACCAACTGCTGTCTCGAAGAATGTGCGTCTTCGCGCCGAATCCGCTTTCCGTTTCGAGGATTCCCTTGCTGCCGAAGATTTGCAGTGCGAACCGAGTCGGACTGCCTCCCATGCCGCGATGCGATGCCATGTAGCCAGTCACTCCGTTGGCGAACGCGTACGTCGCATCGACTGCGTCGCCCGCCAGCGGGCCGATCCCTTCCTTACCTTCGGCGACATCGGTCTTCGTCACTTTGTGCTTCTGCTGCATGACGGTCGCGAAGCAGCTTGTTGCGTTGCCGGCGAACGCCCGCATCAACCCGAAGACGTGCGAGCCGAGTACCCATAAGTCCTCGCCACCGCCGCGCGCGTCCTCTTTGCCTCGGCCGCGCAGTTCGAGCACGTCACCGATCTCACCGGAATGCACCAGAGCCTTGGCCATATCCAGCACCGGCGACCACTGGCTGATATGCGCGATCGCCAACTTGAGATGCCGCATCTCCAATTGGCGGATCGCGTCATCACATTCGGCGAGCGTTCGGCAAAACGGCTTCTCCATATAGACGTGGCAACTGTGTTCGGCCGCCGCGACGATCATGTCGCGATGCTGGTCGATCCAGCGCGGACAGATCGCAACGATGTCCAGCTTTTCCTTGGCGAACATCTCGCGGAAGTCGGCATACGTCGTCTTGGGATTCGTCCGCTTCGCCGCCGCCGCTCGGCCCGCTTCGTTTTCATCGGCGAGCGCCACAATCTCGACATTGGGCACCTTCGAGATGGCCACGTCCACGCCGTGTCCGTAATCCCCTTTGCCCGTGCGCCCGATGATGCCGACTCGATAAGTCTTCGCCATGTGAATGCTCCTTGGTTTGAGAGGCGGAGGATTATGCCGCGTCCTGCCCGTTGAGTCACCTTCGCGAGCGAACTACGATCGCGTGCACGTCTGGGGTCGGGTGTTCGATTTTTCGGAATTGGCGGGGCTAAGGCTCAATTGCAATCCAAGCCTTCTTCCCGCCAATTCCGAAAAACCGAACACCCGACCCCTGTTTCGTCTTGAGGGCAAAACATGTCATTTCGAGTCGGTTTGGGACACGACACGCATCGCTTGGTGGCTGGCCGGCCGCTGATCCTCGGTGGGGTGCGCATCGAGCATGATCTCGGTCTCGATGGCCACAGCGACGCCGACGTGCTGCTGCACGCGATCACCGACGCGCTGCTGGGAGCCGCTGCGCTCGGTGACATCGGCGAGCTTTTCCCGAACACCGACCCGCGCTGGGTCAACGCCGACTCGGCGATCTTCGTGCAAGCCGCGTTGAGCAAACTCGACGAACTCGGTTGGCAGATCGTCAACTTGGACTGCACGATTCACGCGGAGCGTCCCAAGCTGTCCTCGCTCAAGCCGGTGATCGCCGCTCGCATCGCCGAGTTGCTCGGCCTCGAGCGCAGCCAGGTGAACGTCAAAGCGAAGACCGGCGAGAAGGTCGGTCCGATCGGCAAACAAAAAGCGATCTCGGCCGATGCTGTCGTGTTGATCGAGCGGCCTTCGTCATGAGCTGTGAATGACGACCATCTTCTCTTCGGTCATTTCGCGAATGGCGTAGCGTGGACCTTCTTTGCCCGTGCCGCTGTCTTTCAAGCCGCCGTAGGGCATGAAGTCCGCTCGCCATTGGGTGCCCCAGTTGATGTGCAGGTTGCCGGCATCGACCTCGCGAGCGAACCGCAGCGCGCGATCAAGGTCACGCGTGAAGATGCTGGCCGACAGACCGTAATTCGTACCGTTGGCCAGCGCGAGCGCCTCATCGAAATCAGTGAACGGCGTCACGGCAACCGCCGGCCCGAAGAGTTCGTCGCAGCTCACTCGCTGACTCGGCGAGACGTTTGCGAGGACCGTCGGCGCGTGCATCGTGCCTCGCCGAGTGCCGCCCGTCACGAGCGTCGCGCCGGAAGCGGTTGCTTCGCGGACCCAAGACTCGACGCGGATCGCATCCGCCTCGCGAACCATTGGTCCCATCTTGGTCGATTCGTCCAGCGGATCGCCGATCGTCAGTGCCTCGACGCGTGGCTTGAGTGCATCCAAGAAATCTCCCGTGCGATCGCGCGGGGTCAGAATGCGTTGAGCCGAGATGCAAACTTGCCCCGCATTCGCGAAGCCCGACATGGCGACCAACTGCGCGGCGCGATCGAAGTCCGCATCGTCCATTACGATCACCGGACTGTTGCTGCCGAGTTCCATCGTGACTCGCTTCACTCCCGCCATACGGCAGATCTCGGTGCCGACGTCGTAGCTGCCGGTAAAGCTGATCTTGCGAACGCGACGATCGGTGCAGATCGCTTTTCCGAGTTCGCTCCCTGGCCCAGTGATGCACGCGATCGCCCGCGGCGGCAGTCCCGCCTCCAGCAACACCTCAACCAGTTTCAGCGCGGTGAGCGGCGTATCTCCCGCCGGCTTGATGAGCACCGCATTACCGGCCGCGAGAGCCGGTCCAACTTTGTGAGTCACCAGATTCAATGGGAAGTTGAACGGAGTAATCGCCGCAACGATCCCGCAAGGCACGCGCAACGTGAACCCGAACTTACCCACGCCGCCCGGCGCGGCATCCAACGGCAGAACTTCACCCGTGATGCGTTTAGCTTCCTCGGCCGAGACTTCCAGCGTCTCGCACCCGCGGCTGACTTCCAGCCGGCTCTCGGCCAGAATCTTGCCTTCTTCGAGTGTGATCGTGCGGGCGAACTCTTCCGTTCTTTGGCGAATCCGCTCGGCGGCCGTTCGCAGAATCCGGCATCGCTCGGCGCTGGGCATCTTGCGCATCAGCTTCGCGCCCTCGACGAGTGTGGCGATTGCCGTGTCCACATCAGCGGCCGTGCCGCGCGGGACAGTGTCGATGAGTTCGCCGTTGAACGGATTCGTGACGTTCGTGACAGCGGCTCGGTCTTGCCATTCGGCGGCGAGAAACATGCGCATGGAATGTCGTCCTAAATCTGAAAAGGTTTCACACGATCGGTCGCACTTCGGTTTTGTACCAGCGAGGATAGGACTCTCGGAACTCTTGGAGACAGTATGGCTGTGGTCAAATTCTCGCCTTCATTCGCGCGGCCCACTTGCGAATGGCCGCGCGAATTAAGTGGAGCGCGAATGAAGGCAGGGACGGACGACACGGCGATTCGTGATCTCCCTTCAAACGGTAACTCAAGCGGAAGGAATTCCCATGAATGCGCAGGACTCGATTTTGGACTTGGACACTCCGACCGGCCCGATGCGGACCTACGTCTACACGCCGGTGTTGCCGAATGGCCGTAATGACCAAGTGCCCGGCTTGGTTTTGTATTCGGAGATTTTTCAGCAGACCGCTCCGATCCGGCGGTTGGCCGTGCAGTTTGCCGGCCAGGGGTTCGTGGTCATGGTGCCGGAGATTTTTCACGAGCATGAACCGCTAGGAACGGTGCTCGGCTACGACGACGTGGGGAAGGACAAGGGGAATGCGTACAAACATCTCACGAAACTCGCGACGTTCGATGAGGATGCGAAGGTCGTGATCCGGGCGCTCCAGCAGCATCCGCAGTCGAACGGCCGGTTGGGCGCGTTCGGAGTTTGCATCGGCGGTCACCTGTCGTATCGCGCGGCGTTCAATCCAGAGGTTCTCGCAACCGCATGCTTCTATCCGACCGACATCCACTCCGGCACGCTCGGTGTTGGCAAGAACGCCGACTCGCTCGCGCGCGCGGCGGACATCCGTGGCGAACTGTTGATGGTCTTCGGCCGCCAAGACCCACACGTTCCGCTGGAGAGTCGCGTCAAGATTCACGACGCGCTGGAGCGGTCGGGGGTGTTCTACACATGGCACGAGTTCAACGCGGCTCATGCCTTTATGCGTGACGAAGGGGACCGCTTCGATCCGGCGCTCGCTCGGCAATGTTTCGGTCTTGCCCGCGACTTGTTTAAGCGTGTGCTATGAATGGTGCGACCCCTTCACGCTTGCTTACCGATTCGATCCGATGCGCCGGCCATCGAGTTGATCGCGGGCGACGTCGAGGGCCTTGCGGATGTCCGGGTCGTCTTCCAGTGAGTTGGCCATTGGACCGCGGTGCAGCACGACGTGGTCCGGCAGTTCGACCTCGACATCTGGCTTCACGCCGACTTTGCCCAGTGTCTTGCCGGCCGGCGAATAGAACTTGGCCGTCGTCAATCGGAGACCGGCGCTGCGTTGGATCGGGAAGATGCTTTGCACCGACCATTTGCCGTACGTCTTGCGGCCGACGATCACGCCGCGTTGATGATCTCGCACCGCACCGGCGACGATCTCGCTGGCGCTGGCACTGTTTTCATCGGTTAGCAGGACCAGCGGTACGTTCCATTTCTGCTGGCGGTGCGCCGAGTACGAAAAATTCTGATCCGAGGTGCGGCCCTTCGTGGAGACGAGCACACCGGTGTCGATGAATCGGTCGAGCACTTCGACGGCCGCAGTCAACAGTCCGCCGGGGTTGCCACGCAGATCCCAAATCAAGACGCGCATCCCTTGGCGATTGAGCTTCTGCAACGCCTCATCGAGTTCAGCGGGCGAGCCTTTCTGAAATCCGGTCATCTGGATGTAGCCGACGCCGCGTGACTCATCGACGATCTTGGCGATCGGGATGCTCTTCACGTGGACGGCTCGGCGCGTGACGTTGACGCTGCGGCGATCGGCCGCGGTCAAGCCGGTGATGTCGAGTCGCACTTGCGAACCCGGCGTTCCCTTCAGTCGGCCAGCCGCTTCGTCGGTGGACATGTTGCGGCAATCGTGGCCGTCGATGCCGACGATGTAATCACCGGCCAGCAGGCCCGCTTCAGCGGCGGGACTCTCGGCAAGCACGTTGACGAGATTCAGCCCGCGTCCATTCTCGGCCTTCATCTCGATGCCCAGGCCGACGAACTCGCCGTCGATGTTGTCGTACAGATCGCTGAGCCGATCGGGCGTCAGGCAGTTGCTGTAGTCATCCAGCGCGTGGCAGCCACCGAAGACGTATTCCAACACCACCGCCGTGCCGTTCAGGCCAAGCTGGGTTTCGGCCATACCCGCGACCGCCGCGACGGTTTGATGCGCCGCGTAGGTGCCTTCGAGCCGCTTGTTCCAGTAGCGATCGAACAACATCTTGCGAAACTGGGCGATGCTCTCGCGAGTCGCGGGCCGACGATTCGGCAGGTGATGATCCAGAAATTTTTCGTTCGCCAGCGCGATGTAAAGGCTCTCCGTGCCGTGAGCGACAAAGGTTCCAGAGGTGACCGTATCGACGAAGTGCGAATTGATTTTGTTGATGACCTCATCAAACAAGTGCAGCGAGTCTGACTGCGAGAGTTTCAGGAGGTTCGTGCGGAAGCTGCTGTCGGAGTAGCGTCGTTCGACGCCGAAGTGAATTTTCGAGCGCCGCAAGCCATAGATCAGGTCGCGATCTTTGGGCCACTTTTTGGAGGACGCTTCGTAGTGCTCGATGGCGTCGATCCAGCGGCGAGTCCGTTCAAACTCCTCGCCCGCTTGCAACGCTTGCCGAGCGTCCGTGATGTCGGACTTCAGCTTGGGTGCCGCCAGCGCCTGGGCGCTCGTCGCGAACAACGCGCAGGCCAACAACAGCATCAGCCACAATCGCTGGCGAAATAGTCCGAACGCCATGCCCCTCTCCCCCCGAAGCTGGATGACACGAAACCGATTCCTGTCGAAGTCCGCTCACGCAGTCTTCGCCCCACACCGGAACAGGTCCATGCCCCGAACCCAACCTCCGCGACCGCGATCAGCTTCAATGCTGCCTCACGACGCCACACCAAACTCCAAGGTGACTGCATCCGTAGCCTGACTCTCCGAGTCGGGCCGTAGCCCAACTCGCTGAGTCGAGTCCGCCCGATCAGATCTCCCGAACTGATCCGGCTCCCGACTCGGAGAGTCAGGCTACGAGCTTTTGCAGCGACCTCAAGGTGTCAATCAATGTTGGTCTGTGGTGTCACCGCCTCGCGAGCGTTGCCGCATCGCCTCAGCCGGTGACTCTGTGATTACTTTAGGCCACCTTTTGCCCGATGCAAATTGGCCACTTCAGAAATTGCTGTTGGAATCGTCATGACCGTCACCACTGGCCACCATCCGCCGAGTTGTGCCGATGAGCCGGAGTTTTCCGTCAAGTCGCCTGAGTCGAGGTGGCCTTCGGTTCGCGAGAGAGAGGCTGAAGCCAGAAAATAAGGATTGCAGAGTCAGGATTGCAGAACGCTGAAGGAGGGAGGGCGTCATTCCTCTTCTGCTCGAACCTCTGCCTTCTGTAATCCTTATTCTGCAATCCTTACTCTCTCGCCCGCACTGGCCCGGAGATTCCAGATGAGCAGCGACCTCTTGCCACCGAACTCGACATCAGTGCGTCGCCCTCTGCGTCCGACTTGGTGGAAGCGGTGGCTGTTGCTGCTGACGGTGCCGTATCTCGGAGCGTTCATCATGCTCGCGTCGTTTCAGCGTTCCTTGATCTATCACCCGTTCGCGGCGAAATCGTTGCCAGCGAATCAGGCGGGCTTCGGAACCGGCCGAGCACACGATGTCACGGCTCGGACCGAGGACAACCTCGATCTGCGCGGCTGGCTGGTTCTGGCGAAAGGACACGTTGCGGGGACCGACGAACAATTCTCCATCGAGTTGTCCAAGGGCCGGCCAGTCGTCTTGTACTTCGGAGGCAACGCGGCGAATCGCAACTATCGCATGCTCGAAGTCCAAGTGCTGACGGAGGCGGGTGCCGACGTGCTGATCTTCGACTACCGCGGCTATGGCGATTGCTCCGGTGAGCCGAGTGAAGAAGGACTTGCCCGCGATGCGCGAGCCGTGTGGCGCTTCGCCACCGAATTGAAAAAGATCGAATCACGACGCATCTTGTTTTATGGCGAATCGCTCGGCGGCGGAGTCGCCGTGCGGTTGGCGAGCGAACTGTCGCTCAACAAAACTCCGCCAGCAGGCGTGATTCTGCGTTCGACGTTCAGCTCGCTGACCGATGCGGCGTCGTCGCATTTTCCGTTCATTCCCGTTCGCTGTCTGCTGATTGACCGATTCCCCAGCGATCAACGCATCCGAGACGTCAGTTGTCCGCTGCTGCAATTTCATGGCACTCGTGACACGATTGTCCCAATCTGTCTCGGCCAAAAGTTGTTCGCCGCCGCACCGGACAAATCCGCGTCGGGGATCGCGAAGGGATTCGTCGAACTTTCAAATGCTGACCACAACGACGTGATGGAGACGTCTCGGCCGGAGGTCTCAAAAGCGATCCGTGAGTTTCTGCCGATCGCGGTTCCCTAATCAAGGAGACAACTCGATGTTGCTGGCACCACTTTCTCGCCGTGATTGGTTGCGATCCGCGGCGGCTGGATCGCTGAGTTTGCTCGGCTCCGCACTCTTCGCCGCGCCGCCGAAGCCGAGCAAGGCGCGGATTGCCATCACGCTCGATCTGGAAATGAGCGCGCAATACCCGAAGCGCGAGCAAACCGAGTGGAATTACGAGAAGGGCAATCTCGACGAAGCCACCAAGCAGTATTCGGTCGCCGCCGCAAAGCTCGCGAAAGAGCAGGGCGGGGTGATCCACTTTTTCTGCGTCGGCCGAGTGCTCGAACATCCAAGCGTCGATTGGCTCAAGCAGATCGCGGCGGAGGGACACGCAATCGGCAATCACACTTACGATCACGTCAACGTGAAGGCCACGAAGCCGGAAGAAACGCAGTTTCGGTTTCAGCGTGCGCCGTGGCTGGTCGAGGGGCTGACCGCTCGCGAGATCATCGACCGTAACATCCGTGTGACCACAAAGTCGCTCAAGGCGCGAGCTGGGATCGAGGCGAACGGCTTCCGCACTCCAGGCGGATTCCACAACGGACTGACCGACAAACCGGACGTGCAACAGATGCTGCTCGATCAGGGTTTCAGTTGGGTCAGCTCGAAGTACCCGTCACATCTCTACGGCAAAGTCGGCGAGGTTCCGACGGCGGAAGTTCTGGAAAGCATCGTGAAGGCACAGGCGGACGCTCAGCCGTTCGTCTATCCCAGCGGCTTGGTCGAAGTCCCGATGAGTCCCATCAGCGATGTCGGCGCATTTCGTTCGACGCGCTGGTCGCTCGATTCCTATTTGAAGGCGATTCGATTGGCCGTCGAATGGGCGATTGAGAATCGAGCCGTGTTCGATCTGCTCGTGCATCCGTCGTGTCTGGTCGTGGAAGACCCGGAGTTCAAGATCATCCGGCTGATCTGTGACTTGGTCCGCGCGGCAGGGGTTCGGGCGGAGATTGTGACGCTGGATCGCATCGCGGCGGGGGCGGCCAGTGCGTGAGGGGTCGGGCGTTCAAATTTCAAAATTGCCTCGGCAATTTTGAAATTTG
>CAMDEA010000060.1 GCA_945893045.1 Planctomyces sp. SH-PL62 | reverse complement strand
AAACGCTCTGGTGCTCGTTGGAATCTCCGCAACGCCGAATCCGTCTCCGCCCTGACCAACCTCCGCGACAGCAATCAATGGCAACCCTATTGGTCAACTTGCGACACCACAAAAACTTAACACCGCCAATATCTCTGGGCACACCCACTGCCGGTCGCGCTGATGCTGGCTGATGACTACGCCGCCGAGTTCTGGCAACATCGTTGATCCGTTACTGAGCGTCAGCGTGATTTCGCGAACCTCCGCTTTGAGTTTGTCGAGACGCTCGACCAGCAGCAGTTCCCCTTGGCGGATGATTGCGATCACGTCGGCGATCCGTTCGACCTCGACGATCTGATGACTGGAGAGCAGCACCGTCCGGCCGCGAGCGGCGACGTCGACCATGCTTTCCAGAAACTCGCGACGCACGACGGGATCGAGACCGGAAGTCGGTTCGTCGAGCACGAGCAACTCCGGCTCGTGACCCATGCAGAGGGCGAGCGACACTTTCGACCGCATCCCTTTCGAGAGCGTTTTGATTTTCTTGTCGATCGGCAAACCAAACTGCCCGACGTACTCGCAGAACCGCTGATAGAAACCGTCGGCGTAGAAACCCGCCGCGAACCAGCCGATTTGTTCGATGGTCATCCACTCGTACAGCGCCGGCCGATCGGGCACATAGCCGACTCGTTGCCGGATCGTTTGCCCGTGAGCCTGGCTGTCGAGGCCGAAGACGTGCGAGTGCCCCATCGTCGGTTCCAGCAGGCCGAGCAGAATCCGAATCGCCGTCGTCTTGCCCGCGCCGTTGTCGCCGAGCAACGCCACGACCGAACCCGGCTCTGAGGACAGCGTCAGCCGGCTCAGCGCGACTTGCTTGCCGAACCGCTTGGTGACTTGATCCCAACCAAAGACCACGCTCATGAGTCCGCTCCCTTCTTGCCTCGTTTGCCTTTCGCCGTCCGTTCCAGCCGAGTCAGCTCCTCCTCGACCAGCTCACGAATTTCGCTCGTCTCCAACCGGCTGCTGTGAGCTTCCACCAGCACATGCCTGATCCGTTCGCGCAGCAGCGCGAGCCGTTCCTTCTCACAATGCGCGACCGCGTCCTCGGTCACGTTCAAGCCGGTACCGCGCACGGCTTCCAGAATTCCCTCGCTCGTCAGGTCGCGATAGGCCCGCACGACCGTGTTGGGATTCACGGCCAGTTCCTTCGCCAACTCGCGCACCGAGGGGACCATGTCTCCCGGCGCCAGCGTGCCGCTGGCGACCGCGAACTTCACCTGCCGCACGATCTGGTCAAAGATCGCCAAGCCGTTCGTGGGATTGATCGAGAAAAACATGGCCGCCGCCTCGAAGTGTTCTATCGTGATAGAACACTAAAACAAGTCGGGCGAATTGGCAAGTGAGCGGCTTTGAGCGGAATGGCGTTAGCCACCGGTGTCGTGGGGGGTGATGTCTCATGCCAAAACCGGCGGCTAGCGCCGTGCCGCTCAAACGCCCGCGCGGCGCTTCAGCGCCTCAGACGGAGCCAATCGTGGCCGGCCATGCGACATCTTCTCCAGCGTTTCCACGATCTGGCTGAAGCCAATCGTTTCGGCGTACCGCATCGGGCCGC
The DNA here is from genome assembly GCA_945893045.1 of Planctomyces sp. SH-PL62. Lineage (GTDB taxonomy): Bacteria > Planctomycetota > Planctomycetia > Planctomycetales > Planctomycetaceae > SXKJ01. Next base: position 41,896 of record CAMDEA010000060.1, on the reverse strand, counting down.
CGCGGAACGGCGCGAAGCCGGTGCCGAAGACCATCGCCAGGTCGATGTCTTCCGGCTTCGAGACGATCCCTTCGTCCAAGCACCGCGCGGCTTCGTTGATGAGCGGGAAGATCATCCGCTGTGTCAGTACCTCGCGAGACAGCGTGCCGCCAGGAATGTTGAACGCGCCCGACTGTCGCACCTTCGCGATCGCTCGCAGAACGGCGGGATTCAATTTCTTTTTCTTGCCTTTGCCGATCAACAACGACTTCGCGGCCGAAGGCTCCGTCATCGCGATCTCTTTCAAGGCAGCCCATAACGGCGCGGGGAGCATTCGCTCGCCATAAGCCGCGTGCATGTTCGCGGCGACGTGTTGACCGACTTCCAAGCCCACGAGGTCGGTCAGTTCGAGCGGCCCCATCGGCATCCCAAACGCGACGGCCGCCCGGTCGATCTCTAACGGATCGCCGACTTCCAACAGCAGCCACCCCGCCTCATTCATGTATGGTGACAGCAGTCGATTGACCAAGAAGCCGGGGCAATCCTTCACGATCACCGCTGTCTTGCCCAGCCGTTGTGTCAGAGCAAACGCCGTTGCCAATGCTGCGGGACTGGATTGATCGGTGCGCACGATTTCCACCAGCGGCATTTGATGCGGCGGATTGAAGAAGTGCAGGCCGACAATCCGCTCGGGATGCGGAATGCCTTGGGCAATCTCGCTGACCAACAGCGAACTGGTGTTTGTCGCCAGCACGGTCGTCGAGGCAGTCGCCTCAGCCAGATCGCGGAAGACCTGCTGCTTGATCGGCAGGCTTTCGACGATCGCTTCGATGATGAGATCGGCATTCTTCAACCCGGCGTAATCCTCCGTCGGCCGCAAGCGGTCGAGCGTGTCGCTGGCCTGCAACGGCGTGATGCGTTTGCGTTGCAGGTCGGACTTGATGAGCTTTCGCGCGGTCGCCATCCCCTTGGCGAGAAACTCCGGCTTGATGTCCTTCAGCCGAGTCCAGATGCCCTTCTGAGCCATGAGCAGCGCGATGCCTGCTCCCATCGCCCCCGCGCCGAGCACTGCGGCATCGGTGATCGGCGGCGTAGCGATGTCGGCGAACTCTTGCGGCTTCTTCGCATCCTCTTGCAGGAAGAACAACCGCAGGCATTCGCGAGTGACTGGCGCATCGGCGAGACGTCCGATCGCGGCCGACTCTGCTGCAAAACCGACTGCTAGAGGTTTTCGAAATCCTGCACGCAGGGCTTCGATGGCCGCGAGCGGAGCGGGGTAGTGCCCTTTCGTTTCGTCCCGGACTTTTCCTTCGGCTTGGTTGAACGCGAACTTTCGCAGCGGCGGAAACGCTTCAGTCAGCCGAGCCGCCAGCGATCGAATCGGCCGCTTGAAGATCGTGCTCGCCGACCCAAACTTCATGACGGTGCGCAGCAATTGCTCACCGACGAAGGGGAGCGCCTCGACCGGCACCATGTCATGCACCAGCCCCTTTGCCCGTGCTTGTCGGCCACTGAGCATGCGGCCGGTCAGGATCATCGGCAGAGCCTCTAACAACCCGACCAACTTCGGCAGTCGCACGGTCCCGCCCCAACCGGGAATCAATCCAAGCTTAACCTCCGGCAGACCGAGCAATGTCTTCACATGATCGTCCGAAATGCGATACCGGCACGACATGGCGAATTCGAGTCCACCGCCGAGACACGCTCCCGATATCAGCGCGACCGTCGGCACATGCAGAGCTTCGAGTTGCTCGAACACGCGCTGCCCCAGCTTGGAAAGCTCGGCCGCTTCGGCTCCGCCGGTCATTGTCCTCATCTCGGTCACGTCGGCACCGACGATGAAATTCCCCGGCTTGCCGCTGAGGAACATCACACCGCGCACAGCCGGGTTCCGTTTGATTTCGGCGACGAGCCGTTCGAGTTCTTCCAGCATCGCCTTCGAGAGCGCGTTCGCCGACTTGTCGCGCCGGTCGATGCGGACTCGCAACAAACCGCCGGCATCCAGTTGCGCGTGCCACATCACGGCGTCCGGAAGCAGCGTGGAAGTGGCCGTGATCGGCGATTCGAGTGTCGTTGTTGTCATGACGAAGACCTCTATGGTGTTTCGACGACGACGGCTCCACCTTGTCCGCCACCGATGCAGAGCGTGGCCAATCCACGCGACAAATTGCGGCGGCGGAGTTCGTGCAGCAGCGTGAGAATCAAACGTGTCCCAGTCGCCCCGACCGGATGGCCGAGTGCGATTGCTCCGCCGTTGACGTTGACTCGGTCGAGGTAGATCGAGCCGAGTGATTCGAGGTCACATCCCTCGGCAGTACTCGCGCCAGCCGGCGACTCGAACCTTCGCAGGCACGCGATGGCTTGGGCGGCGAAGGCTTCGTTGAGTTCGATCAACTGCATGTCGCTCAGCGTCAGGCCGGTTTGCTGCAAGACTCGCGACGTGGCGAAGACGGGACCGAGACCCATGCGGGCCGGATCGCAGCCGGCGTAGGCGTAATCGCGGATGCGGCCGAGCGGCGTCAGGCCCCACTCGCGCGCGGTGTTCGCTTCGACGATCAACAGCGCGGCGGCTCCGTCGGTGATTTGGCATGAGTTGCCAATCGTCACGCTCCCCCAGCGGCGGTCGAAGTACGGCTTCAGTTTTGCCAACGCTTCGAGCGACTGATCGCCACGGAAGCCGATGTCTTGCGAGATCGGTTTGACACCTCCGTCACGATCATCGACGTAGACGGTCATCACTTCCGAGGCGAGGCGATTCTCTTTCCAGGCTTCAGCCGCAAGCTGATGACTGCGGAGCGCGAATTGGTCCTGCTCCTCGCGCGTGATGTGGAACTCGCGAGCCAGCTTCTCGGCCGTGTCTCCCATCAGCAGGCCGGTGACCGGATCGGTTAGTCCCAGCTTGATACCGATTTGCGGTTGCAGATCACTGAGCCGAAACGACGCGAATGTCTTCAGCTTTTGCCACGGCGACTTCGCGGTGCTCAGCCGCAGTAACTTGTCGGCGAATCGCTTCGGATAGAACAACGGGATGTGGCTCATCGAATCGACGCCGACGGAGACGACACATTTTGCTCGGCCGGAGACCACGCGGTCGCAGGCTTGCGTGACGCATTCAAAGCCACTGGCGCAGTTGCGGTGGACGGTGTGAGCAGTTTTCTCACGCGGGATGCCGGCTCGCAGCGCGATGACTCGGCCGACGTTCGCGGCGTCCACTGGACTGGCGACGTTGCCGCAGATCAACTCATCCACGCGCGCCGGATCGAGGTTGGTGCGGTCGAGCAGTTCTCTGACCGCCAGCCGTCCAAGTTCTTGCGCCGGAAGCTGATTGAAGGCGGCTCCGGCTTTCACGAACGGAGTCCGCACGCCTCCGACAATGACCGCTTCTGGCATGATGCCCTCGTTGGCAAAGTAGGTCAGCCTTTCCAGGCTGACTGAAGCTCCTGAATGGGCGGAAGAGTAGCCGCGATCCGAGTCAAACGAAATTCGGGTCAGCCTGGAAAGGCTGACCTACACGGGCAAGCCGCGAGCGATCCGAATCTCACGGACCTTCGCAACGACTTCGCTGACCAGTTGGCCGTTGCGTTCGAGAGCCTGAAACTCGCGGATGTTCGCGATGACGTTGAGGCTGAGGGTGATGAGCGCGACGAGCAAATGCCATGTGCTGGCGGACAACCCGGCCCCGCCGGAAAACCCCAGGCGCGCGGCGGGATCGGCCGCGGCTCCGAAGCCAATGGTGATCAACAGCAACAGCAGGCAGCCGGTCATCCACGGCAGGACGCGATACTTCAAACTCAGGCATTCGAGCCGCCAACGGTCTTCGAGTTGATACGCCTTGCTGACATCCTCCATCCAGCGACCGGTCCCCATGAAGTAGGTCAGCACGAGAGCATGCACCAATGTGGCGAAGACCAGGCCGGTCAACGCGAGCATCAAATGCCAGGAGACGAGCGGTTGCGACTCCAACGTGCGCGGGTCGCCGATGTTGAGTCCGATTCCAAACACCGTCAGCAACAGTAGCGTGCTGGCGGAAGCGAGAGTTAAGAAGATGCGTGTCACGTTGGTCTCGATTGAAGGTGCGATACCGAGAAGTTTAGTGACAGGTCGCCAATGAAAAAGCCCGGCGAGCGTGGCTCACCGGGCGGAGCGAATTGTAGAAACTCGAATCGTTTGGTGGGTCTCGATGACTCGACCCACCCTACGATCGGAAAACTTGTCGGATTAGTAGCCGTACGCCTTGTTGCTGGTGTCGAAGTCGAGGTCGCCCAAGCCCAGGTTGGTCTTCACGTTCGAGTACGTGTATTCCTCGATGACCGGAGCCTCGACTCCCGCCGTGGCTGGGAAGCCAAATTGTTCGACGCGCACCGGCAGGCCCGTTTCCTTCGCGATATACAAGCGGCTCATGTGGAACTTCGCGTGCGGGACTTGCTTGGGATAGCTCGTCTCGACCACTTTGCAGTCGATCTTGTCGAGCTTCGCGTTCGGGAAGAACTTCACCACGCAATCGTCATGCTTTTCGTCTTCCTGCCACTGCGCGGTCAGCGTGGAGACCAGGTTCGACATGCCGAACATCGTGATCGGGTAGCGGTTCTCTTCCAGCGCGTCTTTGCTGTCCGGCTTCAGCTTAATGGTGCCGACGATCGAGGTGATCCCTTCGCCGTGAGCCAGCAGCTTGTCCTTGTTGCGGCCGGCGACATAAATGACTTCGCGGCCGGCATGCGGATTGAGGTACTTGATGTAGACGCTGAAGGGCAGCTCGCGGAACTTCACGTACATTTCCGACTGGATCAGTTTGCGGCCGACGACTTCCTTCTTGGTGAAGGTGGCTTCGTAGTCCTTGATCTTCTTCAAATTCTCTTGGACTTCTTTGGCCAACTTGATCGCGGCTCCGACCTTTTGCGTGTCACCCGTGGTGACGTCGTTGCGTTTCGCGGTCTTGGGCACGTCTTCGGCGACGGCCCAACTCGGCAGCAACAGACCCGCCGAGAAAGCGACTGTGTGTTTCAGAAAGTCACGACGAACTGAACTCGTGGAGGGACGACTCATCTTCACTCAATTCCTTTTGTAAATAGCACGCGAGGTGCTTCCGTCCTGGAGAGCGTCTCGACAAGCAGCGGAGGCTAGTGGGCGGCGCGGCGGGCACAAGTCTCCGACTGGCGACCACCATGCGGTTCGGCGACAGGGCCAAACCTGCTTCACCGCAATTCGTATCGGGACGAGCGACCAGTGGACTTCACGAGGTGTGACCTGTGGAGATGGAAATCGTTCGCGTCGATTGGTCCGCAAGCGTTGCTGGCGATGCGACCCGAAAGGTTTCGCGGCGGGTTTGTACTGACGAGCCGAAATCCTCAACAGGGCAAATCGGCGAAAACTGCCGTTGAGGCGATTTCACAAATCGGCCTACAGTCCCCGCGTCGCTTCAATCTCGCAGGACGTGAGGTGCGACACACAGTCTCTGGCTTCGGCCGATGGCACGGGAGATTCGCAAGGATGCGCTCTCAAACTGGCTCTTCGCTTTCGACGATGGTGTTCTTGGTGCCGCTGCTCGGCGTTCCGCTGATGGCGATCTTTGGAGTCCCGCAATTTGTGCCGGTGATCGCGTCGTCGGCCAGCGACGCCGCCACTCGACCATCGGCGCTACGCCGCTCGCGTGGCGTTGGGGAGTCCGCCGCGGCAACGCCCTTGGTCTCGGAGAAATCGTCGCGCGATGACGAGCGAATCGACGATCTCTTTCGGCCTGCAAAATCAGTCCCGCGCGACACCAGTCCGTTGCGGAGAGAATCGTTGGGGCGCGAAACAAAGTTTATCGAGACGTCGCAGGGCGCGGACACTTGGCTGACGCAGACCTCCGCCGAGGATCAAGCGGCTGAGATATTTTTGGATCGATCAAATAGGAAACCACTTGGCGAACGGGGCGGCGTCAGCCCCCCGGTGAATTCGCCAAGAACCGGGGGGCTGACGCCACCCCGCGCGCCTGAGTCATCGGACCAAGGGCTGACTTGGCGCGAGGCAGTGCGGCAATTGAATGAACTCGGCATCCAAGAGTTTCGTCTCGAACCGGGCCGCCAGCTCGGCGAGTTTTATTTCGCTTGCGAATTCACTCCCGATCGCGACGCACGCATCACACGCCGCTTTGAAGCCGAAGCGAAGGAACCGCTGCTCGCCGTCGCCGCCGTTCTGCGGCAGATCGACGAGTGGCTGCCAAGACGATGATTGAGGTCGGGATCATGAACCTTGGTCCGATTGATTCCCGCCTTCCGAGTTCATCACCGAGGCAGGGCGACTCCCGATCTCGCTCTGGGCCGGCGAGCGGTTTCGTTTGGAACTTCTTCGCGACGAACCGCGAACGAAGCGGCGATGCGAATTCGTCCAACAACAACGATCTCGGCCGGCGCACTCCGAAAATGGCTCGGTTAGAGGCCGTGTTGTTCGTGGCCGACGAGCCGTTGCCAATCAAACGGCTGGTGCAACTGGCGACATTAGCCGATGCCGACGAGGCTCAAGCTTTGATCGACCGGCTGAACGGTGCCTACGACGCGAGCGATTCCACGTTTCGCATCGAACCGGTCGCCACTGGCGTGCGATTGCTGACACGCCGCGAATTCGTCTACTGGCTCGACAAGCTGCATCAGCGGCAGGCGGCGCTCAAGCTGACGCCGCCGATGCTCGAAACGCTGGCGATTGTCGCGTACCGGCAACCGCTGACGCGAGCGGACCTCGAAGCCGTCCGCGGCGTGCAATCGGCCGAGATGCTCAAGCAGTTGATGGAGCGTGAACTCGTCCGCATCGCGGGCGAGGACGATTCACTCGGCCGTCCATTCTTGTACGAGACCACTCGCAAGTTTCTGGAGCTTTACGGCCTGCAATCGCTCGACGACTTACCGATGGCCGAGCGACTTCGACGCAGCCGAACAGCACTGCCGTCTGCCACAACGGACGCCATCAACAGCGCCGCGTGAACGCGAATGACAACACAAAAAGCCCGGCCGCCACTCAGGCAGCCGGGCTTTTGTGATTTTGCAGAACGCTTCGGACCAGTCGATTACTGAACCATGTCCTTGAGCGACTTGAGCGGACGCACCTTGACGACGTTCTTGGCCGGCTTGGCCGGGACGTCCATCAGCTCACCCGGCTTGAACGGGTTGGGGACGCCCTTCTTGGCCTTGGTCGCCGGCTTGGAGATGCGGACGATCTTCAGCAAGCCTGGGATGGCGATGATGCCCGATCCCTTCTTACCGATTTGGCTGGCAACGAGCTTCGTCAGCGCGTCGAGCACTGCCGAGACTTGCTTCCGGCTCAACTCCGAACCTTCGGCCAGATTGTTGAGAATGTCAGACTTCGAGATCGATTTCGGGGCCGCCATTGTGACTTCCTTTCAAACAGAGCGGTGACAAACAGGATCCGGGCCACGCAACGCTTCAGATGTTTTTGTGCCCGACGTGATTCGGCTGAAAAGCTCGCAGAATCTCGCGATGAACCTCGCGAACGGGCCGGAAATTAGCGGTGCCTTTCCGTGAAATCAACCACCGCAACCGTGACGAATTGCGATTTTCTCGGAGAATTTTGGCGATTTTTCGCGACGGTCAATGTGGCTTTGAAGAGTCCGACGAAGGAAATGGAGACGCCTCGACCGCCGTCAGTCGTTGAAAGGTCAGCATCTGACCGGTCGTTGGATCGGTGATCGAGATCTCGATCTGAGCAACGCCGAACGGAATCTCATCGCACAACCACAAGTCGCAACGATAGCGCAACGGATGATCGAAGTGCTGCGGCTGAAACAAAACTTGCGCAGCGGCTCGCTGACAACGAAACGCTTTCTCTGGTCGCAGTGGCGTCTTGAGATAACGAATGTGTCCGGGCTTGTACTCGACCGACTGAGGCAAGCCGGTGACGAGACGCTGCGCGGCGAGCAATTCATCGTGCTGAAGTGCGCCGCCGCCATCGGCCGACGTCAAAAACTGGGAAGACTTCTGGCCCGCGTTGAACGCTTCGAAGTCAATCGCCAGTGAAACGTAAGAAGGAAGGGTTGCCCGAGTGTGTTCGAGCGGACTCCAAGCGAAGCTCATGTTTTGAATTCCCGGAGTTGTAAGACTTCGGGACGACGACAGCTCAAGCACAAACTCGCCAGCCACGGAATCAACCGGACCACAATTGCTTACCCGCAGGAGTCGCGAACTTGTTCCGACGAAAGTGACGGTAGCGAGTTCCTCCCGTGCGTTCGGATCACCAAGAGTAGGGAACCACGACCACAGCGGATGCCCGAACTCGAATGGCGGAGGTGGCTCGGTGTCATTGACCCACTTCCAGCGTTCCATCAACGACAGCAGCCACGTCGATTGCCACGGATTACTGCCGGGCAGACTGGCCGAAACAACCGATGCCGCAAGCAAGCACGACGAGAGAATCTGAAAGCCGCGCCGCGAACCCCAGGCATCGAAGACCGGAATCATCGCGACCAGCCACAGCGGCGACAGCCACAGCATCCAACGCAGCGCGATGCTGTTGCCGCCGTAGTTGTAGTTCTGCGTGCGAGTCAGATAGAAGCCGAAGACCACTGCCGTCAGTCCCGCTCCGACAATCAACATCGTGCGCTGTCGGCACTCCGGCCAACGCCGCCAGCCGAGCCAGCCGATCAGCGTCAGCAGCCACACCGGTGTCAGTGACAGCAAGCCGTGATGGCCGATCGTGCAATGCACGAAGTACATCAGCGGTGAGTCGAGGTTGCGGTCCAAACCCTGCGGGTTCGACCAATAGCTCGGAACGCCTTCGTGCTCGTAGATGTACTTTTCGCTGCCGTAGCTGGAATAGAACGGCGACAGCGAGCCGGTCACGACGCAGTTCAATGCCGCGAACGCGACAATCGGGATCAATGCCGCCGGGACGAACACGGTCAGCGTTCGTTTCGAATCGGCCTTGAGCAACATCGCACCAAAGACCACGACGAGCAGCGCGGCGGGGAGTTCAAGCGTAAATGTTGTCGCCGCGAAGAAGCCCGCCAGTGCGAACAAGCGTTTCTGACGTTCGCCGTCGGTGATGACGCGCAGCAGCGGGTACAGTGCCAGCACAACACAGATCGCGGCGGGCGAATGATTGTTGAGCGACGATGTGAACGGGCCGAGCAGCGTCGCCCAGCTCGCAACGGCCAGCACGAACAGCTTGCCGAAATCACGGCGAGCGTAACGCTCGACCAGCATCGCGATGACGATCAGTGAGAGGACTTGCGGCAGCCAGTTGACGATCAGCAGGATCAGACGCGAGACCTCCGCCGTGTTGTCGGTCAGGTTCCAGCCAGTGAGCCGTTTGACGCACCAGTAAACTCCGGCGACCAGTGTGCTCTGCAGCGGCGGCTTCGACGAATAGTAGTGCCCCTCGTGCCGTACTTTGTCGATCGTGCCCCAACCGGGCGCGGCGTCGATCTCGTCAATTTGAAACGTGCCTCGTTCGACCAGCGACCAGACGGTCTCCCAGCGAGAACGATCATTCGCCGACTGCAACGGCATGGATTGCACGATCTGAGCACACGACATCGCCGATGCCACGACAACGATCAGCAGCATCGCGAACCGTCGCACCGCTTGGGCTTCAGTCACAGGATCGCTGGGTATGTTCGTGCTGTGATCCGTCATGCTGACTCGATCCTTTGGGCTCGATGTCACAGCAATTCGCGCAAGTGGTAGTGATGCTTTCCCAGCTTGCCACCGTAATTACCGGCGGTGATGAGGGTCAAACCGGAACAGCTTGCGGCGGCGTGCAAACCGGCTCGCATCGCAGCGCGAACGGCGTCGGCGGAGAGGCCGTCGATCACCAGTTCGTAAACCGCTCCGGTATCGGGCGGGAGTTCGCTGCGCGTCTGAGCCATCAGTGTCGGGCAATAGGCGTCGTTGGTGCTGGCCTTCAACTTCTTGTAGCGCGAACCGATCTTGCTGCCGGCTCGGACGATGCCACCGGGAAACGGCAGAGCGACATCGGCGACTTCGCGCATGGCGTTGGCCGCGGATTCGGCGGCGAGCAACGCTTGAGTTTGATTCGTCGCGCACAACAAGAGGTTGCCGCCGGCAACACCTTTGATCGTGCCCACGCGATCTTCACAGAGGAACTCGCCATCCATCACGGGGATGCGCCAGAAGCGGCGCGTGCCCAGTTTCTTGGAGGCTTGGAATCCGTCGCCGAAGAATCGCAGTTGGCCGCCGACGGAGATCTGTTTATCGCGCGGAGTTCCCGCCAGTCCGCCGTAGCAGGCGGTGGTCGGGCAGGTCAGCACGCATTGGCCGACTCGTTCCGTCACCGCTTTTTGAAGTGCGTCGCGGCTGAAGGCGAACAACAGCACGCTGACCCCCGGTCGTCCATCAGGCGTCTCGTCCGCGGACAGGGAACGTTCGAGGGCCGCTTCGCAATCGCACGCGATGACGCTGCAAGCGAAGCCACAGAGTTCATGCGCCGCCGTGCGTGCCCAGTTTTCTGTCGCGGCGGTGATGATCAACCGCGTGCCAGTGATTGGAAACGCTTCTGCGAACGTATCGGCGACAGGCGTGCCATGCAGATTCAGAAATGCCGGCGGAGCGGCGGTATCAGTCGCGGCGGTCAATATCGTCAGCCTTTTTGAGAGTTGATCAGCGGTCTTGGTGCGGGAGTTTAGCCGGACGTTCGTGAGGGACAAACGCAGAAGAGTCAAACAGGGTTCCGCGACCGGCGTCTGCCAGGATCTCCGTGCGACCGGCAGGGATTGTGTAGCGGCCGATACTCTCTGGATTTGAAGTCCTTGCTTGAAAAACAGATTCACATTCGTATTCTGCCAGTTGTCGTGGCCCTGAGCATGACTGAATCTCGTCCGCGAAGATTGAGGCCTCCGTGATGAAACGGGCATTGATTTGCAGTTTGCTCCTGCTTTTTCCGATGTGCGGTTGTGGCCAGCGTTCGGTCGTGGGTCCGGTGGATAAGACTCGCGTCAAGCTGCAGGCCATCAGCGGAGCCTATCGAGCGGCGACGCTGAAAGCCGACAAAGCTCCCGAAAAAGCCGATGATCTGCTGCCGTTTTTGGGAGAGGAATCGACGTCCGAGGAGCAAAAACGGGAGACGTTTCGGTCGGACAATGACGGCGAAGAATTCGCCATCGCGTGGGGTGTTGATTTCCGCAAGCAGGGGCCGGATGCCCTTTCGAGGGATGTCATTTTCATTTACGAGAAGAAGGGCCAGAAGGGCCAGCGATATGTGCTCAAGCTGCCCTCGGATATCTTCGTCATTCCAGAGGGCGTCTTTCAGAAATCACAGTTTCCCAAGGGATACGAACCAGGTTCTTAACGCCGCCTTCATGTTGAAACCGGCATGATTCCTGATGTTCCTATTAGACTCATTGACTTTGTCTTTACTAATTCACTGCCGAAGGTCTGTTACATGAGAAACCAACGCTGTCGATCGGTCCCCATCTGCCGCTCCGGTCGAAGCGGATTCACGCTCATTGAACTGCTCGTCGTGATTGCGATCATCGCCGTCTTGGTCGCCCTCTTATTGCCGGCCGTGCAGCAAGCTCGCGAGGCGGCGCGGCGCGCGCAATGCACGAACAATTTCAAGCAGATTGGATTGGCCTTCCAAAATCACCATGAGATTCACAAGGTCTTGCCATCGGGCGGCCATAGCTGGATGGACGATCGAAATTTTAACGCCAGCGGAAATCCCGAAGGGCCGAAGTTGCAGAATTGGGGCTGGTGTTATCAGTTACTCCCGTTGATGGAGAAGCAAGCCCTCTGGGCCAACACGTCCGATGCCGCCGTCGCGGCGTATCATTTGCCGGTCTATTCCTGTCCAAGCATCGACCCGCGCACGTTTCCCTATGGGAACGTGAAATCTCCAACGCGTGCTCAATCGGATTATTCGGGGAACGGCGGTACTTGGGGCGTTAACGCGCCGAACGGACCGCCGTCTAACTCGTGTGACGGTCCGATTCGTCCTCAAACTTTGAATGCGACGTTTCCCAAATTGTTCGACGGCCTTTCGACAACGATGTTCGCTGCGGAAAAATATCTGGACGGGGGCGGGCCGCGCTGCAACGACGATCAAGGTTGGACCGATGGTTGGGACAACGACACGATTTGTTTTTCGCACGGACAGGGAGGAGCGGGCAGTCCCCCATTGCCGCCGTATAAGCATGGAACTTACGCCGCCACGCTGGGGTCGTGCGGTTCGTATTTTGGGAGTTCTCACACGGGTGGCATGATGTGTGTGTTTTGCGATGGTTCCGGCAAGCGGATCTCGTTCAATATCAACGCAACGATCTTTGAAAGAGTTTTGAGCGGGACCGACGGGAAGGTCTACACGCTGGAGTAATCCCAGTCCTCCCCCCACTGAGCTTGCTTGAGCCCTATTGCCCAATCGGCAGAGTGAACAAGAACGTCGCTCCGCGATCGGGATTCTGTTCGGCCCACAGCTTGCCGCGATGGGCTTCGATGATCGAGCGGCTGATCGTCAGTCCAAGGCCGAGGCCATCTGGTTTGGTCGTGAAGAACGGATTGAAGATCTCATCGGGGGTGACCCCTTTGAAGCCGTGACCGTTATCGCGGACGGAGACTCGCAGCACATCGCCACACAGTTCTGTGCGGATCGCCACGAGCCGGTTGTCGAGCGCATTCTCGGCCAGCGCGCGGTAGGCGTTGCGGAGCAGGTTGACCAGCGTTTGCTCGATCTGAATGCGGTCCGCGAGAACTTGCAGGCCCGCGGGTTGCAGATCGCACGTCAAAATGATGTGCTGCGACTTGGTTTCCGATTCGACGAGTTCGATGGCCTCATGGACCATGTCGGCGACGGCGACGGTGGAGTGATGTGGGGTCGATTTGCGGCTGAAGTCGCGCATGCGGCGAATGATCTCCCCCGCGCGGGTGGCTTGCTGGCCGATCTTGTGAGTCCATTCCAGCAGCTTGTCGATTTGATCGAGCTTGCCATCGGTGAGCGTCTTCTCGCACGCCTTCGCGAAGTTGGAGATCGCGAACAGCGGTTGATTGATCTCGTGCGAGATGCCCGCCATCAGTTCGCCCATCAAGCTCAGACGTCCGACGTGCGCAAGCTGCGCCTGGGCTTCGAGAGCCTTGTCTTCGGCTCGCTTGCGTTCGGTGATGTCGCGGACGTGCAGCACGAGCGCAGGCTGAAAGGCATACTCGGTCTTGTTGACATGCACGCTGACCGGGACTTCACCGCGTTCGGGATGAAAACTGAAACCCTCGAACTGTCGCAGTTCTCCGGCGGCGATTTTGGGGAAGTCACGCCGTACATCGTCGCGATCGCGCGGCGGGACCAGTTCCAGGACATGCTTGCCAATCAACTTCTCGCGCGGCAGGCCATGTAACTCGCACGCGGCAGGGTTCACATCCAGCACGATGCCGGTCAATGACTCGACGAAAATCGCATCGGGCGAGTGCTCGAACAACGTGCGGAACCGTTTTTCGCTGTCGCGCAGAGCCTGTTCGGCACGCGTTCGATGAATCGCGATGCCGGCCAGGTACGCGCCCGTCTCGAGCAGTTGCTGTTCCACGTTGCCGGGTGAGCGTGGCCACAGAAAAAAAATCGACAACACGCCCAGCACATCGTGGCTGAATCCGCGAATCGGCTGCGACCAGCAGGAGCGGAGTTGAAAGCGATCCGCCAACGTGCGGAGTTCTTGCCACGACGGATCGGTCGTCGTGTCTTCGACAATCCGCCGTTGACCACTGGCCACGGCGTCGGCGAACGACGGCGAGCCGGCCAGCACCGGCACCAGTGACAGTCGCCGGCTGATTTCTTCCGGCATCGGCGATGATGCCGCGACCATCAACCGCGGTTCGTCCTCCTTCAGCAGCAGGATCGAGCAGAGCGCGCCGGGCAGTTGGCTCTCCAACATCTTGATGACCGTTCGCAGTGCGCTCGGCAGGTCGCGTCCGGAGGCGATCTCTTCCAGAACTTGCTGTTCGCCTTCGCGCAGTGCATCGGCTTTGCGGCGAGCAGTCACATCTTGAGCTGCGGCCAGCAGCCGGATGACACGATCATTCGCGTCACGCAGCGGAACCATTTGCCCTTCGAGCCAGCCGCGCGAATTATTTTCACCTTGCACTTGCGCCTGCCAGGATCGAGCCGAGCCTTCGCGAACGGCCTCCACGACTTTGCCGAACAAGAACCGTGACGGCGGCGCGAGCCATTCGCTGACCTCGCGCCCCAGCAGTTGCTCGGCTGCGTCCGCCTCGAAAATCAAGCGGCCGGTCGGGTTGATGTCGAGCAACTTGCCGTCGGGGGACAGAATCATCAAGCACTGCGGCGCGTTCTCGAAGATCGCGCGGAACCAGCTTTCGCGTTCTTGCAGCAATTCTTGTTGCCGCTTGCGTCCGGTGATGTCGATGGCGGTCCCGGTCGTGCCGATGATGCGTCCCTCGGCATCGCGCATCGCAATGGCGTTGAAACTGAGATCGATTCGCCGGCCATCTTTGCGCACATGCACGGTCTCGTAATCGAACAACCGCTGACCACCGAGCACCGTTTCGAACACCTTCCAGTCGATCGAGACTTGCTCCGGCGGCAGCAGGATGCTGAAGACGTGGCCGAGAACTTCTTCCGGCTCGTAGCCGTAGATTTCGGTCACGGCCTGATTCACGAACGTCAGCCGGCCTTGCGCATCGACCGACCAGACCAATTCGTTCGAGGTCTCGACGAGGTCACGGTATTTTTGCTCGCTGGCGGTCAGTTCGAGCAGCGCCAGCATCCGTTCGGTCACGTCCTGGCAAGTGCCGTAGAGCCGGATCAACCGGCCCTCCTCGTCGCGTGAGAGTTTGGCTTGCATCCGCAGATGCCGCACCGTGCCATCCTTCCACAGCGTGCGGAAGTCGCTGATGAACGGCTCGCCGCGAGACAGCGTGGTGGCGAATTGCTCGTTCACGCGAGTGCGATCGTCCGGATGGACCCCTTCCAGAAACGCCTCCAACGTGCCACCGAATTCGCCCGATGGAATCCCCATGATCTCGAACAGCGAATCCGACCACGCGATCGCGTCGCGCGGCACATCCCATTCCCACCAACCCAGCCGAGCCACGCGCTGCGTGTCCTCCAGCCGAGCCTCCGCATGGTCGAGCCGTTCGGCCAACGCCTGCGGTTCGCGACGGTCATCGAACACCAGGAAGTGCTGAGCAGCACCGCTCACAGCGTTGTCGATTCGCACCGCGCGCAGCGTGATCGGCGTCTTCGCATCGTCCGCTCGATGCAGCCACAAGCCCGCGCGTTCCGGCGGAGCCGCGCCGCGCCGCCAGTGCGCAATCCAATCCGTCAGCCGCCGAGTCGATTCCGATTCGAGCAGTTCCCACCACGGTCTCCCGACCATCTGCTCGGTGGACTGGCCGCACAAATGGCTGGCCTGACGATTCGCCGCCTGCACTTCCCCTTCGGGCCAGCGGACCAACAGCCAGCCCTCGCGCGAGTGCATCCACAAGGCATCAGCTTCACACGTCATCCAACACCTCACGGACGACTCGCCCGGCCACGTCGGTCAATCGTTCGTTGCGGCCGTTGTGAAAGTAGGTCAGTTGCTCGTGGTCAAAGCCCAGCAGATGCAGAATCGTCGCGTGCAAGTCATGCACATGGACCTTGTTCTCAACGGCTCGCAAACCGACGGCATCGGTCGCTCCGTAGGCTAGGCCGCCGCGCACGCCGGCTCCCGCCAGCCAGACTGTATAGCCCCAGGGATTGTGATCGCGCCCCTTGCCTTGTTCGCTCATTGGCATCCGTCCGAACTCGCCCCCCCAGATCACCAGCGTGTCGTCGAGCAACCCGCGCTGCCGCAGATCACGCAGCAAGCCGGCGACCGGCTTGTCCGTCTTCCGGCACATCGTCGTGTGATTGTCGAGCACGTTCGTATGAGCATCCCAACCGTTCGTGTCGCCGGAGTAAACCTGCACGAAGCGCACTCCCCGTTCGATCATCCGCCGAGCCAGCAAACAGCGCGTGCCGTATTCATCGGTGTCTTGTTCGCCAATGCCATATTGCTTGAGCGTCGCCGCCGACTCGCCTTTCAGATCGACGACTTCTGGCGCTTCTGACTGCATCCGAAACGCGAGTTCGTAAGCGTTCATTCGCGCGGCGAGCTGGTCATCAAAGTTGCGTTCCGCGAGATGCCGCTGATTCGCCCGCTGTACGAACGACAGCAGCCGGCGCTGACGTTCCTCGGTCACTCCGGCCGGAGGCTGCAAGTACAAGAGCGGACTCTTACCCGGCCGCATCGTCGTCCCCTGAAACGTCGCTGGCAGATAACCGCTGCCCCAGGCCGGAGGTCCACCTTTCACGCCGCCACCCGGATCGGGCAACACGACGAACGCCGGCAAGTTCTGGTTCTCCGTGCCCAGCCCATACGCGACCCACGAGCCGACGCTCGGCCGACCCGTCAGGATGCTGCCGGTATTCATCTGATAAACCGACTGCGGATGATTCACGCTGTCGCCATGACACGACCGCAGCACACACAACTCGTCCGCACACTCAGCGATGTGTGGCAGAAAGTCCGAGACCTCCAAGCCCGACTCGCCGCGCGGCCGAAACGGCTTGATCGCCGGCAGCAACGGATTCTGCGCGACCTTTCGCCGAGTCATCACCTCGCCAAAACTATCCGGCAAGGTTTTCCCGGCAAGTTTCGTCAGCTCCGTTTTTGGATCAAAGAGGTCCACATGACTAGGACCACCGTGCATAAAGAGCCAAATGACGCGCTTCGCTCGCGGCTCAAAGTGCGTGAGCCGCGGAGCCAGCGGATTGGCGGACGACTCGCCCGCCAACATCGACGCCAGCGCAATCGCTCCCAGTCCGCTGCCGGCGCGCGAGAAAAAGTCGCGACGAGTCGAGCTTCCGAAATTCGCAATGGACTGCCTGTCAAACATGATCGACTTCATCTCATAACGCGGGCTTCACGCACGAAGCTAGAAGGACACAGCCTGACAAAGAAGGTGAAAAATGGTTGGGTGAAAAAAAAGACGCAGATCGCCGGAAGAACTTTGGGAGTTCTCGTTCAAGCTCTCCCATTTTTCACCCAACCGTTTTTCACCATCTTCCCATGCAATTCGCAACCGCCGATCCCAACGACTTTGTAGACGCCTCATCGCACGAAGGCTAGAAACAGCTTGTTCTCAGCCGAGCCACTCACCTCAGAAAGTCATCTCATGCAACTCGGATTCGTCAGTGCGGTCTTGCCCGAACTCTCGCTCGAAGAAGTCTGTCAGGTCGCGCAGGCCAAGGACTACGACTGCGTGGAACTCTGCTGCTGGCCGGTCAGTAAAGCCGACCGGCGATACGCCGGCGTCACGCACGTCGATGTCAGCCACTTCGGCACCAGCGAAGCCGAACGAGTTCACGAGACCGTCGCCAAGTATGGCGTGACGATCAGCGGGCTCGGCTATTACCCGAATGCGCTCAGCCCGCACCACGACGAGGCTCACACGGCGGTCGAGCATATTAAGAAGGTGATCCAAGCGGCGGCGTTGCTCGGAGTCCGGCAGATGAACACGTTCATCGGCCGCGATTGGACCAAGTCGGTCGCCGACAACTGGCCTCGCATGTTGGAAACCTGGGGACCGCTCGTCCGCTTCGCCGAACAACACGAAGTCCGCATCGGCATCGAGAACTGCCCGATGCTGTTCGGTAAAGACGAGTGGCCGGGGGGCAAGAACCTCGCGACCAGCCCGGCCATCTGGCGGAAGCTGTTCGCCGACCTGCACAGCCACAACCTCGGCCTGAATTACGATCCGTCGCACATGATCTGGCAGCACATGGACTACATCGCCCCGCTGCGAGAATACAAAGACCGACTGTTCCACATTCACGCCAAGGACGCCCGTATCGACCGGCACAAGCTGAACGAAGTCGGCATCCTCGCGCATCCGTCGGAGTATCACACTCCGAAACTACCGGGCCTCGGCGATGTCGATTGGGGCAAGTTCTTCTCGGCCCTGACCGACGCCGGCTATCGCGGCCCCGTCTGCGTCGAAGTCGAAGACCGAGCCTACGAAGACACGCTCGACTCCCGCAAAGCGTCGCTGCGTCAAAGCGCGACGTACCTCCGAAACTACATCCCGCGACACACCGCGTAAATTTCAAATGTCCTTGTACTCGCGGATTCCAGGTGCAAGGTTTTCGGCCCCCATCCAGCTTGCCTGGATGGAGCCAGAGATGGAAAGCTAACCCGGCAACAATTTGTTCCGTCAGACCCCATCCAGCTCGTCTGGATGGTGAATCAGATTCTTTGGCGTTTGCCGCCCCAGTGATCGGCTTCACCATCCGCACGAGGCGGATGGGGTCTGAGGACGAAGATGTTTGTCGTTCTTTAGCTCACCATCGTTCGCTCCATCCAGGCAAGCTGGATGGGGGCGGAAACCATCTGCATCTGGAATCTGTCAGTGTCAGCAAATCAAAAATCTCAAATCAAAAAAGTCCATCATGCCCTACACCTACTCCGACATCGCCAAGATGATCGACCACTCGCTGCTGCAACCGATGCTGACGGTGGCCGAACTCGAAGCCGGCTGCAAACTCGCTCGCGACTATGACGCCGCCAGCGTCTGCATCCTGCCGTACTCCGTGAAACGCTGCGCCGAGATCCTTGCCGGCAGCACGGTCAAAGCCAGCACGACGATTGGCTTTCCGCACGGTGGTCACACCACCGCGATCAAAGTCGCCGAGGCGTTGCAGGCGTTGAAAGACGGCTGCCAGGAACTCGACATGGTCGTCAACATCAGCCAAGTGCTCAGCGGCCAATGGGACTACGTGCGGCAAGAGATCCAAGAGATCACCGCCACCGCGCACTCGGCCGGGCAGAAGATCAAAGTCATTTTCGAGAACTGCTACTTGCAGGACTCGCACAAGCTTCGCCTCTGCGAAATCTGCGGCGAGCTGAATTGCGACTGGGTCAAAACCTCGACCGGCTACGGCACCGGCGGCGCGACGCTCGCCGACTTGAAGCTGATGCGCGAGCACTCGCCGCCGCACGTCCAAGTCAAAGCCGCCGGAGGCATCCGCACGCTGGACCAACTGCTCGAAGCCCGCCCCTTCATCACACGCTGCGGAGCCAGCAAGACGGCTGAGATTCTGAACGAGTGCCGCCAGCGATTGGGCCTACCGGCGATCACGTCGGCCACCAAGGCTGTTGCTTCATCGAGTTATTGAAGTTGTGGATTATCACAGATAAACCGTGACGATCTTTTCTTCCGCAATCATGTGGGAGGAAAACAAGTTTCGCAGCGGAGCGCGGTATGACGGTCACGGAGTTCATCGCGACCTTTGAGGGGAAATGGAGCCGGGTAACTCCGGCATCAACTGTTGCGATCACGGCGCTCGTCGACCGGAGTGGCTTGCGCCTTCCTGCCGACTACTTGGAGTTTCTCAGCCGGACCAACGGGGGTGCCGGATTCCTCGACGTGCAGCCGTGCTACCTCCGCATCTGGGCTGCCGAGGAGGTGGTCGGAAACAACCACGATTACCAGATGCCGGAATATGTTCCCGGCTTTATCGGGTTCGGTGACGCTGGCGGTGGTGAATTCTTCGCGTTCGACACGCGCAGCCCGCAACCGTGGCGGGTAGTTTCCATCCCGTTTGTCCCGATGGAAGAGGCGTCAGCTCGGTTGGTGGCAAGCAGCTTCTCGGAGCTGTTGGGACATGTCACTCCGCCGACGGACGAACCGACTTAATGCTACCGAACCAGCGAGTTTCCATGAACAAGGCATTCGTTCGCGAATCTGATCACGACGTGCGGCACTGTCTGTTTTGCGGCTCGCTGGTGCAGGCGGTCGGGCGAGTCACGCTCGATGCGTGGCCGAAGCCGGAGTTTCGCAGGCAGATCGGTGAGTCGGCGATGGTCTGTTCGCAGCCGAGTGGGCTGACCACTTCTTGCGGTTGAACCCGGAGGGTTCTCAGCCATTAGCCGGTGGTTGAGCGAAGCGATACCACCGGTCGTCGTTCGCAGACGAGATCGCATCCCGGAGGGATGCCAGCGACGCTCGGCTGTCATCCCTCCGGGATGGCGAACATGTTTTCTCCGCCATCCGGTGGTGCGCCTGCGGCGACCACCGGCTAATCGCTGACAACCCTCCGGGTTGATCCGCCGCTGACGCAGTTTGAAGAGCGGTGACTGTGGTCGTCGCAGTCCATAAGCTGCTCATCCATGAACAAGGCATTCGTTCGCGAATCTGATCACGACGTGCGGCACTGTCCGTTCTGCGGCTCGCTGGGGCAGGCGGTCGAGCGGATTACGCTTGATGCGTGGGTGCAGCCGGAGTCTCGCGGGCAGATTGGCGAGACCGCGATGTTCTGCATCCAACCGGAATGCGAAGTCGCTTACTTCGACTCGTTCGAGCGAGTCGTGACGATCGACAAGCTGACTCGGCCGGCGTATCCCAAGTCGGCTGACGCGCCGATCTGCGGCTGCTTCGGCTTGATGTGTGGCGAAATCGAAGACGATGTCACCGAAGGGAGCGTCGCTCGCACACGGGCGGCGGTCGCACGAGCCAAGACGCCGGAGGCTCGCTGCTCGGTGATGTCGGCCAACGGGCAGCCGTGCGTGGCGGAGATTCAGCGGTACTATTTCAAATGCAAAGGGAATTCGTAGGTCAGCCTTTCCAGGCTGACCCGAACGACGACCGACTCTCAACACGCAAAGGGTCAGCCTGGAAAGGCTGACCTACGATGATGCAAACCACCTTTGGAAAAAATGCTCGCGATGATGTGCCGCTGTCGGACCCGACGGCGTTGGCCAAGTTCGGCAAGTTGGAGGTCGTCGCCAAGCTGGTCGTCGAGGGCTATTTGATCGGCCAGCACAAGAGTCCGTTCAAAGGGGCCAGCGTCGAGTTCGTCGAGCATCGGCAGTATTACCCCGGCGACGAGATTCGGCACATCGACTGGCGCGCGTTCGGCAAGACCGGCCATTACTACATCAAAGAGTTCGAGGACGAGACCAACCTGCGGGCGTATCTGCTGGTCGATGCGTCCGGCAGCATGGGCTACGCGGGGAAGACGCTGAGCAAATGGCATTACGCCCGGCAGGTCGCGGCGGCGATGGGCTACCTGTTGCTGTCGCAGCGCGACTCGGTGGGGCTGATGACGTTCGACACGGCGGTGCGCGACATTGCTCAGCCTTCGACGGCGGCACACAGTTTTCAACGCATCACGGACTTGCTCGGCGAACGCGAACCGGGGGGAGAGACGAGCCTCGGCGAAGTGCTGGCCAGTATTGTGCCGACGCTCAAACGCCGCAGCTTGGTGTTCGTGGTCAGCGACATGTTCGATGAAGTCGAGAAAGTGCTGGCGGCAATGAAGGAGCTACGGCACTCGCGGCACGAGGTGGTGCTGCTGCATGTCGTCGCGCCGGAGGAAGAAGAGTTTCCCTTCGCGCGGCCGACGCAGTTTCGGAATCTCGAACGGCTGACGAATCGAGTGTTGGTCGATCCGCATCGACTGCGGAAGCATTACTTGGAAAACTACCGCCGGTTCTGCGCGGCGCTGTCGGCAGGCTGTGGAGCGCTGGGCTGCGATTACTTCAAACTCAAAACGACCGATCCCTATGACCGTGCGTTGGGCGAGTACCTTGATTCGCGGTCTCGCGGGCGGCGCGGCGGGAGATGAGGGACGGGATCGCGATCAGTTGCGAAATGGAAAGGGTCGTGCATTCAAAATTCAAAATTGACGGACTCAAATCGGTTGGTGATTCAGCACGCTTGACCCGTCAATTTTGAATTTTGAATGCACGACCCCTCACACGAAAGGAACGACGCATGACGGGTTACACGGTTCACTCGGGGACGACGATCAAGTTTTCGGAAGGCTGGGACCGCATCTTTGAAGAGCGAGCCGCCAAGTCCGGCAAAGGCAAAGCCAAGAAAACGTCAGTCAGCGGATCGGCCAAAGGCCAAGCGAAGGCGAAGGCTCGCGGGAAGCGTGCGGCGAAGGGTCGGAGTTGATCGCGACTCGGTCACGCCTTCTTCTTGCGTCCGGAGAGTTGTGAGGTGCGGCGGCGGGCTTCGCGAATGGCGATGAACAGGTCCACCCAGGTCATCACACCCAAGCCGGCCGCGCACACGCCCAGCACCAGGAAGTCGGGCTGGTACGAGTAGCCCAGAGACAGCAACCCGGCACTGAGCACGAACGAGAACACCGCGAGACTCGACTTCATTTTGAGCGACCGCTTCAAGCGAATCGAATTCGAGGCGCGGACGTTGTTGAACGTTTGCTGATTGGCGACTTGACGCATCTTTTCGGTCGCCGCACGGATCGCGTCTTTATCCTGCTTGTGAGCCGGCTCGGCTTGCATCGCCCGCAGCTTCGCGCTGGAGGGGCTTTCGGCACCGGACGAATCCGACTCGCTCGTGATTTCGATTTCGGTCACCGAGATCGGCGAGGCCCCGGAAGTTAGACGCGTCGGCTCTGTGCCGGGCGACTTGTGCGTGCTGGCTGGAACGTATCGCTCGCCCCCATTTTCGCTAGGTCTTTGCGACCGGGCCAGCAGGTGCTGCATGTAGCGCGACACCGAATCATCGACAGGCTCATCATCAGAGAACGCGAGCGATCCGAGGATGTTGACGGGCGATCCCGAATTCGGAGGCACGACTGGCTCGTCGCCGACCGGTTCGACGACTGATGACTCGACGACGACTGGCTCGTCAGCGACCGTTTCATCGACAACTTGTTCGCTGGCGATCGGCTCGCCAGCGGCCGGTTCGGTGTCGATCGAAGTCTCCGTCAGAGTTTCGCGCAGGCCCGGCAGATGAAACTTCTCGGCGAGTTCCGCCCGCAAGGCCGCCACGTCGTCATCAAGGGTTTCCATGACGGACCACGGACGGTCGGTCGCTTTCTCCGGCGGACTTTCCGAAGCTAGGGTGTGAGGCACTTCCGCGTTGACGAAGTCGTTGAGTTCGCCGGCTGGAGACAGGATTTCCCATTCGGCCGCGGGTGCGGAGGCTTCGCTGTCGCTGACTTGGTCCAGCGAAGTCGCTTCCGTGAGCGAATGAGTCATCGAATTTGTCGGCCAGTCGGAGACGGCCGCAGGCTCAAAGAGTGGCTCGGTCCCAGGCGTCTCGCGCGGGGCGGTCAGATCGACACCAATGCTCCAATCATCGGTCAGTGACTGCAACGGTTCCTCGGCGCGAGCGCGCTGATGATCCCTCTGCGTTGGCAAGTCAGTGTTCCAGGCCGTGCGATCGTCCTCCCAAGCACGGCGGTCCTCCGAAATCGTCTGAGGTTCGGGGTCCGCAGCTTGACGCTCGATCTGAACTTCGGCGGCGCGGGCGTCCCAATCGGCACGCAGAGTTTGCAACTGGTCCTGTTCGTCGTGGAGCGTTTGCTGTTGTGTTTGCAGTTCCGCGTAAGCGGTTTCCAACTGCGTGGCGTGGGCTTGCTGTTCGGTCTCCGACTCTGCTCGCTGCTGCGTCCAGGCCGCTCGTTCGGCGGCGAATTGCTCACGTTCGGCCGTGAGTTGCTCACGTTCGGCCACAAGCTGCTGAGTCGCGTCGCGTTCGACACGCATCAGTTCACGAGCCTTCTCAAACTCGTCGCGGAGAAGTCGCTGTTGTTCGCGCTCCGCTTCCCAGCCTTCGCGTTCGGACTGCCGTTCGGCGCATTGCTGCTGCCACTCGGTTTTCTCTTCGACGAGCTTGCGGCGATCGGATTGCACCCAGTTCCGGGAATGCTCCAGCACCTGTTGATCACGAATGAGCTGGGCTTGTTGTTGCTCGACCTCAGCCATGCGTCGCGCGTGTTCTTCGGACTTGGACAGCACCTCCGTGGCGCAGTCGGCGACACGCTGCCGCTCGGCCGACAACTCCGCGAGCGCTTGCTCCGAATCCAGCCGTGCGGCCTGAAGCTGCTGCCGCTCCGCTTCGATCCGTGCCCGCTCCGCTTCAATCTGCTGACGCTCCGCTTCGATTTGCTGACGCTCCGCGAGCAACTGCTGCGATTGATCGGCCCATTCCTGCTCGCGCTGTGTCGCGGCTTGCTGAGCAGCATCGTCCTTTTGCCGCTGCGACTCTTCCAGCAATTGCGTGCGCTCTTCCGCCCAGGCGGCTTGTTGCCGCTGCCAATCGGCGTGCAGCGCTTCGCATTTTGTTTGCCAGCGTGTCGCGGTTGTTTTTAGTTCGGATTGGCGTTGCTCAAACTCCGCCGCCAACTGTTGCCGCGCGTTGGTGAGCGACTCCACTTCCTGCTGCCATTGCTCGCGTTCAGACACCTCGGTGACAACCTGCTGCTGGCGATCGGCTCGCAGGGTTTCGTATTCCGTCTGCCAGCGCGTTGCTTCGGTTTGTAGCTCGGATTGCCGTTGCTCAAGTTTCGTCGCCAACTGCTGCCGTGCGTTCGCGAGCGTCAGCAATTCGTCCTGCCACTGCTCATGCTCGACGGCCCAAGCGTCGGCTTGCTGCTGCCAGGCGCGTTCTCGCTCGGCGTTTTCGGCCAAGAGTTGCTCGCGAGCCTGTTGCCATTCGGCATTGCGCTGGGCTTGCTCCGCACGCAGGGCAGAGAGTTCTTGCTGAGTTTGCTTTGCGAGTTGCCGGGCCTCGTCCGCGGATTGTTCCAGCTCGGCGACTCGAGCGGACATTCGCTCGACATCCGGATGAGTTTCCGCGATGGGGGACGGTGCTGCCGGGATGGCTGTCGTTCGTCGGCTCACTCGTTGTGACAATTCATCACGCAAGTTTTGGATTTGACCGCGCAAGCGTTCCAAGTCCCAGCCGTCCGGTTCTGGCGGCGTTGTGATTGCGGACTGCGCACGAGCAACGACGTCACGCGGCGCATCGGGGAGTTGAGCCAAGACCTCGAACGGGCCGGCTGGCTCGACGGAGAATTCCACCGAGCCGACAGTCACGCGGTCGCCGGCTTGCAGACGGACTTCGCCACGCACCGGCTGACCGTTGTGCCAAGTGTGGCTGTCCCACGCCTTGAGCAGCGCCGTCTGACCTCCGCACAGCAGCAACGCATGACGTGGTCGCACCCCTTCGGCCACGATCCGATAACTACACGTCGCCGCCGAGCCGACGGTCCAACGACCCGGCTTCAACAGCAGCTTCGGAAGTGATGTCGTGAGCGGAGACAAAACCATCAGGGTTTCAACCTTGCGGGTCGCACGACTTGGACGAATCAAATCGGTTATCGCGGTCATGTGACTGACTCGGTCTCATTGACCGTCTGAATTCCACCCCTCCATAATCGTCCATCGGCTAGTCGGACTCATGGCCGAATTGAGGATCAATGCCATGTCGGGGTGGCTCTCGCGAGCAAAAGGCGCATTCGGCGGTCGTGAGGCTGAAATCAGTCCCGAACCGATCGAGATCGCCTGCCCCTGCGGCCGCAAAGTCGAAGCCACGCGGCGTCGCGACTTTCAGCGTGTCCTCTGCAAAAACTGCGGCGAGCCATTTTTTCTGCTGCCGCTGGACGTCTACCCGCGGCCGGTGATGAAGGTCCGCAAGGTCAAGCCGCCCAAGCACGACCTCAAGAAAACGAAGTCCGCCGCCGGCACGAAGTCGTCGCCCGCCCAGCCTGACGCTCAGACCGCGACGGCTCCGACTCGGCCGAGCATCGACCTGCGGAAGGATCTGTCGGTCGTTGGTGGCCGAGTGCGCCGACAGTTCACGCCGCTGCGGTTGATGGTGCTGAGTCTGCTGGCGGTGATCGGTCTGACCGGTTGGTGGCAGTGGACTCGTGCGGCTCGATCCGGAGCGGAACTGGAATTCAAAACCGTCACGGAAGCGGGGCTGGCCGCGATCCAAAAGATGGACTTCGTCGAAGCCGCGCAGCAATACGCTCGCGCGGCCCACGCGGCGGATCTCCTGCAACGACACGACGTGCCCGCCGAGCAAGCACGGCAGAGCTTTCGGCAACTGACGGCGATCAACTCGCTGATGAACCGCTCGCTGGTCGAACTGTTGGAAGCGGCGAAGGACCGACGGAAGAAGGGAGAGGTCGCCGCCGTCGAATCGGAATTCGCCAGCCTGCACGCTGGCCGCTGGGTCGTGTTGCACAGCGAGGTCACTCCCGCGTCCGATTCCTCCGATCCTGCGACGGCAAGCCTGTGGGAACAACGCGTTCAAATCGAAGGGGAAGTGCTCGTGCTCACCGGGTCGCTGTCGATCTTCGCGAAAGTTCTCGCGCCTCGTCCGCCGCTTGTTGCTCCCGATGGAATCGCCGCTGCCAATGGAAATGAGGTTCCCGATGCTCAGCCGCAACTGGCACTCAACGATTTGGGACAACGCGAAGTTCTGTTTGCCGCACAAGTCGAATCTCTGAAATGGAACGCGACGCAATCGGTCTGGGTGCTGACGCTCAAGTCTTCGTCCGGCTGCCTGTGGACCGACTACGACCTGCTGCTGGCGACCGGATTTCTGCCCGATGAACTGCGCAACGAACAGCAATTGCGTACGCTGCTGCTCGAACAAAGCCGCTGGATCGGAGCCGCCGAATGATGCAGAACCGCAGATTGAAAATTGGAAATTGGAAATTGGAAATTGAAAATTGGAGGCCAAGCAGCTTTGGTCGTCGTGTCTTCCAATTTCCAATTTCCAATTTCCAATTTCCAATTTTCAATGCCCTTCTCTTTCTCACACTGCTCCTCCCGGCCACTGCGCAAGCTGCCGGCGCACAGTCTTTGGAAAGCTTCATCGAGCAAAAGCCGCAGTGGCCCGACCTCGTCGGTTCAACGTTTCGTATCGAAGGACGGTATTCCGTCTTCACTCGTGATTTGGTGCAAATGAAGAATTGCGAGTTGCCGTTTAAGTCCACGCAACAACTGAAAGCGTCGGGCACTTCCAAAGTGATCGAGGTCTCCGGACGGCTGGCGAAAGGGGGGACCAGCGGCAAGTTGTACTTTGAAGTCGATCAGATTCGATTTCTTCCCACCGATCTGCAAACGCTGGCGGAGCGTGAACGAGCCATCTCGCGCGGCGCGGCGAAACAGTGGTATGAGTTGGCGGAATGGGCCGCGGCTCGCGGCAAGTTCTACAACGATGACGAACTGCTGGAGCGTGCCAAGGTGATCAGTCGCAATGGGCTGAAACTCGAACGGCAGGAGTTGAAGGAACTCACCCCGCAGGCGCTGCGGCAATTGTCGGCCCGCGTGCCGGTGTTGGGTTTGGATGAAGCGCTGCGGCTGGACTGGCTGCACGAGTCACTGTCGTTGGAATGGGAGAGCTTGCAAAAGTCCGCTCCGAAGCCCGATCTCACCGTGGACGAATTCGACACGACGAAAGACCCGCTGTTTCAATTCTTGCAACGGCTCGACAAGGACATGCCCGGCGCGTTGACTCGCGCGGACAACGTCTTGCCGCTCGAGGTCAACGAGTACCGTCGGAATTCCGTGCTGTCCTACCGGAACGCGAACGATTCGCGGCGGCGCAAGTTCGAGCGATTGTTCCATGTCGAAGTCGCGACGGTGGCGATCCGGCGAATCACGAAGCCCGACGACAGTAACGGCAGCGAGGTTGCCAATCGAATTGACGAATTCCTTCCCGAACAGCATGACGCCGCTGAACAGCATCGAGACCGCGAACTCGCGTTTCTCGCAAAGAACTCGGCCACGCTGTCGCGCAATCGGCTCGGCGAATTGGTGCAACGCTGCCGAGACCGCAAACAGGAATCACTCGCCAAGGAGGCGATCACCCTCTGGCTGACGCGACGCGAACAGTCGTTGCGCAAGGATGGCGTCACGGGCTTAATCCAGATTGCCGACGACCGTCTGGCTCTGTTGCAGGACCAACCGGGAGCCGGTGCGCTGCTGCTTGAAGCACTGAAACTCGCGCCGACGAATGAGGACATTCACGAGCGACTCACGAAGCTGGGCTATCAAAAGGTCAATGACCAATGGGTCCAACCGCAGGCGGCACCGCTGACGCCGAACTCACCCAGGCCGGTCGGGGAGGAGACGGATCGCGAACGTAACATTCGCTTAGGCGTGCCCACCGTCACGATGACGTCGGCCGAGTTGTTGAAGTGTCTGGGTTCGCCGCAATCGCTCACGCGCGTCGCGACCGCCGGCCGAATCACCGAGACCTGGATCTATCGCGACGGCGTGACTGTCCGGCACACGATCACCGTCGAACGCCAAACCCCGGGCGGCACCGCCAAGGTCGTGGCCGTGCAATGAGCAAGTCTGGCGGACGTGCGGCTGGCGAATTCGTCGTCTCGGCCACACTGTAGCCCGACCCCTTGTGGGTCGGATGATTTGAATGTTTCTGAGGACATTTTTCCGAATCCAGAATCATCCGACCTACAAGGGGTCGGGCTACAGCGGATGACGGGCCAGAGTGCCCGGCCTACACTGGCCGCATCATGGCAGGAAATTCTTTCGGACAAGCGTTGCGGATCACAACAGCAGGTGAGAGTCACGGACCCGGCAACGTCGTCATCATCGACGGCGTGCCTCCCGGTATTCCGCTGAGCGTTGAAGACCTGCTGGTCGATTTGCGACGTCGCCGGCCGGGGCAGAGCAAGATCGTGACTCAGCGGCAGGAAGACGACCTGCCGGAGATTCTCGCCGGCGTCTTCGAGGGTCGCACGACCGGCACCAGCTTGGCCATTCTGGTCCGCAACAGCGATCAGCGCAGTCGTGACTACGAAGACATCAAAGACAAATACCGTCCCGGCCACGCCGACTTCAGCTTCGATGCGAAGTATGGCTTTCGAGATTACCGCGGTGGCGGACGATCCAGTGCTCGCGAGACAACCGTGCGAGTCGCCGCTGGTGTCGTGGCCAAGAAGATTCTGCGCGAGGCGTTTGGCGGTGAGGTGGTCGGTTACGTCGTGCAAGTCGGAGACATCAAAGCCAACATTCCCGATCCGGCCGCCGTCACGTTGTCTCAAGTCGAAACTCTGCCAAACGGCGAACCCAACATCATCCGTTGCCCGGATGCGAACGCCGCCGCGAAAATGATCGAGCTGATCGAAGCCGTCCGCAAAGATTGCGATTCGATCGGCGGCGCGGCGGAGATCGTCGCCGCAAACATTCCCGCCGGACTCGGTGAGCCGGTCTTTGACAAACTCAAAGCGGACCTCGCCAAAGCTCTGTTCAGCCTGCCGGCGGTTCTGGGGGTCGAATACGGCATCGGCTTCGGTTGCGTGACCATGCGCGGTAGTCAGCACAACGACCTGTTCATTCCGAAAGTGAGCGCGGCCGGATCGTCGGCAGCACCCAACGACAAGGTGACGACTTCCAGTAACCGTCACGGCGGAATGCTCGGCGGAATCTCGACCGGCCTGCCGATCGTGCTCCGCGCAGCGGTGAAGCCGACCAGCAGCTTGCCGATTGAGCAAGCCACGGTGACTCGCGATGGCGAGCCCACCACCATCAAAACGAAAGGCCGCCACGATCCTTGTCTGTTGCCGCGATTCGTCCCAATGGCGGAAGCAATGGTCGCGATTGTCCTCGCCGACCACTGGCTCCGTTGGAAGGGCCAGTCCCACAAAATCTGAGATTTGAATCCTCATGCCTTGGCTTCAGAAACAGCTCCGATTGCCAGAGTACCCGCGCGGGTTTCACATCGTGACGGAACATGTGCTCGGCGCATTGCCCGAACTGCCGCAAGTGAAAGTCGGGTTGTTGCACGTCTTTATTCAGCACACCTCCGCGTCGATCACGATCAACGAGAACGCGGATGCCGATGTCCCTGCGGATCTCGAAGCGTCGTTCAATCATCTCGCGCCGGAGCGGTTTCCATATCGTCACACGGTCGAGGGGCCGGATGACATGCCGGCTCATGTGAAAGCCGCGATGCTGGGAAGTTCGGTGTGGGTGCCGGTGGCCAACGGGCGACTTTGTTTGGGGACGTGGCAAGGAATTTACTTGTGCGAGCACCGCAATCACGGCGGCTCGCGCCGACTGGTGCTGACGCTGCAAGGCGAGTGGCCGGAATCGAGCCACCACAACGTCATCGAACAGTCTCCGTCGGCGATCGTTTCTGGATGAAATCGAGCACGTTGACACCCTCTCGGAGCAGGTCTAGCATCCTGACCACTGTTTTGCGGGGTCTTAACCGGACGGATTTTCCCATGTCAGATCATCGCGATTTCTCGCCGTGGCCTTGTGGACTGGACTGCGTTGGACCGTCGCTCGGACGTCGTCTGATGCTGTTCGTGATGACCGTCGCGGCGGTGGCTGTGTGCGGTTCGCCAGCTTGGTGCGCTGATCGTCCCCCCGAAGTGGAAGCGGCCATTCAACGCGCGGTGAGGTATCTCGCGACAAGTAAACTCATCACTGAGGCGGAAGCGGGCTTGGTCACGTATGCCTGCATGTCCGCGGGAGAATCGGCCGACAGCGCGATTGTCAGAACTCAGGTCGACATCATTCTGAAAAAGTGTTCCGGCGCCTATAAGCCGGCCTTGCACCACAATTACGAAGCCGGCGTGGACGTGATGGGTTTGGTGGCCGCCGACCGCGAGAAGTACAAGGCTCAAATTCAACAGATCGGCGAGTTCTTGATGCGTGAGCAGAAGCCGTATGGAACCTGGGATTATTCCGTCGGGGACAGCAAGGGAGACACGAGCATTTCCCAGTATGGAATCTTGGGCCTGTGGGCCGCATCTCGCGCGGGAGTTCAGGTGCCCACAAAAGTGTGGGACGATGCGGCGCAGTGGCACATTCGGACGCAGCTCAAAGAGGGTGCTTTCGGATATCACCCTTTGGGTGGAGACCCGGCACCCAAGCACAGCATGACCGTGGCTGGAGTCGGCAGCTTGGCGGTCCTCAAGCTCATGTTGTCGAAGCTGCCTGAGGAACCAAATGCGGCACCAACGAACGCGGATCCAAAGACCAAGAAAAGCGACAAGGCCTTCGGCGTTTTGGAACGAGTCACTCCCCAGGAACCGGTCGATGCACCGGCCGCCGCGAACGCGCCGCAGGACACCAATTACAAGCCGAAAACCACGCGTGGCGAGTTAGACCGGAGCATCGGCGGTGGACTCGGCTGGCTGGCTCGCTTTTATACCATCGACAAGCCGACTGGCTGGGGTTTGTATTACCTGTATGGACTCGAACGGGTTGGATCGCTGACGAACTCAGACACGATTGCCAAACACGACTGGTATAAGGAAGGCTGTGCTTTCCTGATAAAGAGTCAACAACCCGACGGTAGTTTCAACGATTTGGGAGGGGCCACGCCGTCGACCTGTTTCGCGATCTTGTTCATGACTCGCGCCACCGAAAAACTGGTCCCCGTCTCTCAGCAAGTGGCTCGCGTGCGGGCGGCAACGTATGGCGGCGGTCTCCTGGAAGGTGGACGCGGCCTGCCCAAAGATTTGGGAAAAGTCGATAAGCAAGGGGGACAGCTTTCGGAGAAGAAACTGGACACGGAACTCGACAAGGTGCTGGCGGAACTGGGTGATCCAAAATCCGAGCGAGTCGAAGCGGCCCAGAAGGCGCTGGTGGATGCGATCCAGGTTGGGCAGCGGCAGGAACTGATCGGTCAGAAAAGCTTGTTGCTGAAGCTGGCGAAGGATTCGCGGGTCGAAGTGCGCCGGACCGCGTTTTGGGCATTGGGTCGCTGCAACGATCTGCTCGTCGCCCCGGAATTGATCAAAGGTCTGGAAGACGTTGACTACGATGCGGCCGTGGAAGCTCGCAATGCGTTGTGTGTGCTCAGCCGTCGTCCGCGCGGGTTCGGACTGCCCAGCGATTTGGACGCCAAGTTCACCGCGGATTCGACTCCCGCCGAGAAAGAAGCCGCCTTCGAGAAATGGCGCGGCGACGACCTCCGCAAATGGCGCGAGTGGTATCAAACCGTCCGACCGTACTCCGAACGGGACAAGTTACCCGACTGAAAGAGGACTCGCCCCACGCGCGAGTGAGGGTCGTCCATCATTTTGAAAGAGTCCAAACCGTGAGCACCGTTGCCGACAATTCGACTCGCACACGCCCACCGCCGATCGCGCTGTCGCAGCACGACAAAGTGTCGTCGGGCTTGCTGGCCGTCTGCATGTTGCTCGGCACGCTGACCGTTCTGCTGATCACGGCCTGGATTGCCAACATGCTGCCGTCCCCCCGGCTGCCACCGCCGGTGACGTTATTGGAGGAAGATCCCGGCGGCGATCCGCACGGCTTCATCGACGGCACGCCCGGCGAAACATTGGCGCTCGGCTCGCCGGATGCCGATGCGAACGACCCCGTGATGGCCGAAGCGGAAGCGCTGCCGGACACGGCCGAAGCTCCGGCTGAATCGCTCGACGCGGTGGCCGATGTCTCCGATGCCACCGAGATGAACACGTCGGACTCGGCGGATGGTCCGGTGGTCAATCAACAATTCGTGCAGGCGTCTTTGGTTCCCACGCGACCCGGAAGTCCCTTCGGGAAACCGGGCGGGACTGGTCGGCCGCCGTTGGGTTCTGGCACCGGCAAAGGGGGCTTCCCGCGCGAGATGCGATGGTTCATCAAGTTCACCGAACGCGGAACGCTCGATGAGTACGCCTCGCAATTGGAATTCTTCGGGATCGAACTCGGAGCGCTCATGCCTGATGGCAAGCTGATCCTGGTCAGCAAGCTCAACACACCATCACCGGTGAAGCGAACCGTGACCAATGGCCAGGAAGAGAAGCGGCTGTACTTCACATGGAAGGGTGGCACTCGCAAAGGGGTCGATCTGCAAATCCTGCAAAAGGCGGGCATCGACGGGAACAATGCCCTCGTCATGCACTTCTATCCGCCGCAGACCGAGAATCAATTGGCCGTTTTGGAGCAGCAATACAAGGGGCGCAAAGCCAACCAAATCAAACGCACTTACTTCTCCGTCCGCTCCGCCAAGGATGGCTTTGAGTTCTTGATCACCAGCCAGACCGAGTTGAAATAGGCCGTTGCGAGCGGGCCGATCGAGCAGGGAACAGGGAAGTCACCCTTGAGGAGCGGCGATGATGCCTGAGTCGGAGATCCTTCGCGACCTGTGGTACATGGCGGTGCCAGGCCAGCAGCTCAAGTGCGGGCAGATGCTGGGAAAAATTCTGCTCGGTCAATCGCTGGTGGTGGGTCGAGATGCCAACGGTGAGGTCTTCGCGCTCCGCGACATCTGCCCGCATCGGGGCATCCCACTCAGTCACGGTGAATTCGATGGCCGCGAGATCGAATGCTGTTATCACGGCTGGCGGTTCAATTGCCGCGGCGGTTGCACCCACATTCCTTCGCTGCTGCCCAATCAGAAGTTTGATCTCGATCGTGTGTTCGTCACACGCTATCCCTGCTGCGAAGTCCAAGGCAAC
Organism: Planctomyces sp. SH-PL62; assembly: GCA_945893045.1. GTDB lineage: Bacteria > Planctomycetota > Planctomycetia > Planctomycetales > Planctomycetaceae > SXKJ01. The sequence goes on along the minus strand of CAMDEA010000060.1, from coordinate 8,728 downwards.
GTCTGGGTCTTCTTCCCGGAAGACGAACGCAATGTTCCCGATCCACTGCCGGAGATTCCCGTCGTACCGGGCGTTGAAGCGTGTCACTATCGGCTGGTGGAGCGAGCCATTTTTCCGTGTTCGATCGACTACGCCGTCGTCGGCCTGATGGACCCCGCCCACGGCCCGTTCGTGCATCGCTCCTGGTGGTGGCGCACACGTCGCTCGATACACCAAAAGTCGAAAGCGTTCGTCCCGTCGCATCTGGGCTTCACGATGGTCCGGCACAAGCCGTCGTCAAACTCGAAGGCTTACAAGCTGCTCGGCGGCGAAGTCTCGACCGAGATTCGATTCGAGTTGCCCAGCACACGCATCGAATCCATCGTCGCGGGCCGGCACCACATCTGCGGGCTGACAACGCTGACTCCGCTGGCCGACAAGCAGGTCGAGTTGCATCAAGTCTTCTACTGGACGCTCCCCTGGCTGACTGCCTTTCGCCCGTTCATGCGTCCGTTCGTCCGGACCTTCATCGAGCAAGACCGCGACGTCGTGGACAAGCAACAGCAAGGTCTCAACGAAGACCCGCAACTCATGCTTATCAACGACGCCGACCGCCCGGCCCGCTGGTATCACCAGCTCAAAAAAGAATATCAGCAGTCACACACCGAGCACCGTGCGTTCGTCAATCCGGTTCCAGAGACGACACTGCATTGGTGCAGTTAGGGGAAGTCTCAAATTCGTTCGAGATCATCCAACGCGGAGCAGTCCCGTTTCGTCTCGAAACCTGCGACGATGCGTCGAACAAGTTTGAGGCGAGGGCTGCGATGATTTGGTTTGTGATCGGGTGCGTGGTGCCGGCATTCCTGGTGTCGGTGGTGGCGACGGGGGCGATGCGTGTCCTGTCGCCGAAGATCGGGTTGATCGATCACCCGGCGGCTCGGAAAGTTCATAAGGCTCCCACGTCGCTGGGGGGCGGGATTGGGATTTGGCTGGGGGTCGTCTTGCCGCTGGCGGTCGTGCAGTTGGTGGCGTGGCTGATCACTCACGGACATCTGCCGGAGTCTTGGATTCCTGCGGAACTGCGGCCGCATCTGAACGGCGTCATGTATCGGTCGGGCCGGATGTGGGCTGTGTTGGCGGGCGGCACCGTGTTGTCGATCATGGGGCTGATCGACGATCTGCGTGACTTGCCGTGGCAACCGCGGCTGGTGATTCAGCTCGGCGTGGCGGGTCTGCTGGTTTGGGGCGGTGTGCGCGGGACGGCATTTCTGGGCGTGCCGGCGCTGGAGTTTTTCATCAGCGTGCTGTGGCTGGTGGTGTTGATGAATTCCTTCAATTTTCTCGACAACATGGATGGGCTGTCGTCGGGCATCGCGCTGATTGCGTCGGTGATCTTCGCGATCATCATGCTGACGTCTCTGTCGGAGCCGCGCTGGTTGGTCGGCGGCGCGTTACTGGTGCTGTCGGGATCGCTGCTGGGATTTCTGTGTCACAACTGGCCCCCCGCGCGAATCTTCATGGGGGATACCGGCAGCTATTTCATTGGCGTCGTGCTGGCGTCGATGGTGGTGCTGGGGACGTTCTACGAACAAGGCGGAGCGGCTCAACATGGCCCGCATGTGATCCTCGCGCCGCTGTGCGTGCTGGCCGTGCCGCTGTACGACTTCGCTTCGGTTCTTTTAATTCGGTTGATCGAGCGACGCAGCCCGTTCAAACCAGACAAGAGCCACTTCTCGCACCGGCTGGTGCAGCTTGGACTGAAGCCGAAGCACGCCGTGCTGACGGTGCATCTGGCGACATTGACGACCGGCCTGGGAGCGTTGCTGCTGTATCGCGTTTCAGATTGGTCCGGAGCGTGGTTGGTGGTCGCGCTGGTGATGTGCGTGCTGGCGATCATTGCCATCTTGGAAACCATCGGACGTGGAGCGGTGGAAAGAGGAGGAGAAAGGGAGAGAGGGAGAGGTGGAGAAGAACCACAATCCACTGCGACGCCGAGTGGCACTTCCGGGAGCTAAGCGATGTCGCGTCAAAAACAAACTGCTCGACCTCTGTCTGTCTCCCCCTCTCCCCCTCTCCCCCTCCCCCTCTCTCTCTCACGTCACGGAATGCTGGCGTGGTTCGCCGCGCTGCTGGTCGCTCGCTGGTTGATCCCGACGGAAGGAGCCGTTGAAGGACTGACGTTGTGGTTGGTGCAATTGGTGCTGCTGACGGCAGTGGCGCGAGCGGTGTGGGCCTGGCGATTCGATGAGCGGCCGTTTCGATTCGATGCGATGGATGGCGCGATTGCGTTGTTGATTGTGGCTCAAGTGGTTTCCGCGCTGGCGGTGGTGTTGGGGGTCGGGAACTCGCGCGCGGCGATCAATCTCGCGTGGGAATGGGTTGGCTCAGGCGTGTTGATCTGGTTGTTGCGTCAAGAATTGAGAGCGACTCGCGCGGTGCTGCCGCTCTGCCTGGGTTTGTCGCTGACGGCGGGTGTGCTGGCGGGATATGGGCTGTGGCAGCATTACGTCTGGTACGACGAGATGAGCCGCGAGTACGACCGGCTCACGATCGAGCATGACCGGCTGAGTCAGTCCCCGACCGATGCACGACGCTTGCAGTCTTTGCGCGCCGAGATGTCTCGGCAGGGCATTCCTGTCGAACCCGCCGCTCGGCAGTCGCTGGAGCAGCGGTTGAAAGCGAGTCGCGAGCCGTTCGGACTGTTCGCGCTGGCGAACACGTTCGCAGGATTGTTGGCGGTGATGTTGCTGATCGTCGCCGGGACAATCCCGGCCGGCACGAAGCCCTGGGATTGGATCGCGGCTGCGCTCCTGGCGCTGGTCATCGGCTATTGCCTGGTGCTGACGAAGAGCCGTACCGCGTGGGTCGGATTGCTCGCGGGGATCGGTTGGTGGTTGTTTCGAGTTGTCGCCGCTCGCTGGCGACGTGGCGACTCACCAACGCAACAGCGATCCGTGTTCGTCCGATGGATTGTCGGTGGCGCGGTCGTCCTGGGAATCGCGGTGACGATTGCGGTCGTCAGCGGTGGCTTGGACAAGGCGGTGTTGTCGGAGGCTCCGAAGTCAGTGCGATATCGGCTGGAGTATTGGCAAGGGACATGGGCCACCATTCGTGAGCACATCTGGTTGGGGACCGGGCCGGGCAACTTTCGGGATGACTACTTGGCTCACAAGCTGCCGGAGTCGAGCGAAGAGATTGCCGATCCACATAATTTGATCTTCGACGTGTGGGCCAATGCGGGAACGTTCGGGCTGATCGGATTGCTGGCATGTCTTGGACTGATGACGCGGGAATTCGTCCAGCCACGCGACGGGGTCGGGAGTCTTTTTCAGAGCGGCGGAAGCTCTCACGAACAAGCACGGGTGATCGACCGCCGCTCTGAAAAAGACTCCCGACCCCTTTTGTCGGCCGGCATGTGGGGCGTCGGCTTGGCGTTTCCGTTGAGTGCGGTCGGCCTGGAGTTGATGGGACACGGGACCGATGAGCGGTTGTGGTGGCTGGGTGGGATTTGGTGGGGGATGTGGCTGATCGGCGTCTTGGTGGCGCAACGAGCATCGGCCGAGCGATCCTCGGAGTCCGATTGCGTGCAGACGGTCGCCGTTCGCTGGTCTCTGGAGGCGGCGGGCGTCGCGTTGTTGGTGCATTTGTTGGGCGCGGGTGGGATCGCGATGCCCGCGATCACGCAGTTGTTGTGGCTGGTGTGGTCGTTGCGAGTGGCGTGTGCGGAGTCGTCGGCGACCGCGCGAGAGGAAAAATCGCCCAGCGAGTCGGCGAGCGGAGGCGTAAAAGCCGCACGTCTTCCGGTGGGAGCGTTCGCGTTGGCCGCCGGAGGACTGTTTGTTTTGTGTTGGTGGACGGCAACCATGCCGGAGATCTTGTGTCGTACGTCACTGCAAATAGGGGATGCCGAGTGGGGACGCGGTCAATTCGCAGCAGCGAGCAAACGATATTTCGAGGCGAGCCGCGCCGATCCGTCGGCGATCGAGCCGCTCGAACGATTGGCGGAAGCCACGTTTCAACGCTGGCAAGCCACGCATACCGAGCACGATTTCGAAGAGTCGGTGCAACGCCGGCAAGCGGTCATCACCCGATTGCCGTTCGCCTCACGCCCGTTTCGACGATTGGGGCAAGTCTGGATGGCTCGATTCGAACACTCACGCGAAATGCCCGATGCCACGCGCGCCGTCGAGGCGTACTCGGCCGCGGTCGAGCGTTATCCCCATCATGCGGAACTGCTCTCCGAGTCGGCGACCGCCTGCGAGCAAGCGGGATTGATCGAGCAGGCTCAGGAAACGGCGCGGCGAGCTGTTCGGCAAGACGATCTCAATCGGCTCGCGGGACACTCGGACAAGTTTCTCGACGGCCAGACGCGGCGGCGGATGGAACGTCTCGCCGCCGAACCGTCGGAACCGAATTGACCGGTTTTGGCGCGGCCATCACAATGCCACGCCGGTTGATTGGCCGTTGTTTGATTTTGTTTTTTTCTCCGTGATTTACGGAATTTGGAACTTGGCGGGCAGGTGAAAACCTGCCCCACTTCAGCGGAGGCTTCATGAATATCCGAGCGGTCGCGATTGTGGTGTTCCTCTTGCTGACAAGCGGCGGCTTGGCGGTGCATTTCCGCCAACAGTCCGTGACCGAACACGACCCGGATCATAAACCGGCTGACGCCAGTGACATTCCGGTGCCGCCGAAATCCGGGCCGTATGGCAAGTTTGTTGTCGTCGGAGACCCCGTGCATAACTTCGGCGTGATGGAGCACATGCAGGAGGGGCAACATGAATTCAAGATTCGTAACGATGGGCAAGCGCCGCTCAAGATGGTGGCTCTCGCAAAAGACCAGACCTGCTCATGCACGCTCGGCAGCCTGGGCCAGGACGGCCTGAAGCCCGGCGAAGAAACCACCGTCAAGCTGAGCTGGACCATCAAGTTCCCGAACCCGGTGTTTGAGCATTCGGCCAAGATTCGCACGGACGATCCTAAGAACCTCGTGACGACCTTCCGGGTCCGTGGCTTGGTCGGCAAACGGTTGATGATCAAGCCGTCCCAGGAAGTCAATTTGGGCGCGCTCTCTGAAAAACAACCGACCGAACGGACGATGCACTTGTTTTCCCAGATCGTCGATGCGTTCGAGATCACCAAGTTCGAGCCCAGCAATCCACTCATCGTTGTCACCTCCACTCCGCTGACCGCCGAACAATTAAAGCTCGTCACGTATGATCCGGTCGCCGAAGAGTCTCGCGCGATGATGGCGAAAATGGCGGTGAAAATGCCACCAGGCGCGGCGACGCCGGGACCGCCTGGATCCACCGAGGCTGCACACGAACATCTCGTCGATGACCTCGCCGGTAAAACGCCCGATGCCAAGTGCGGCTATGAATTGAAAGTCACCTTTCAACCCGGCTTTTCCATCGGCAAGGTGCGCGAGGTCTTGCACATTCACACCAACGTCCCCACGGGACCGCAAGCCGATGCACCCGTCGCTCCGCCATACAGCGTGACATTCACGGGAACTCGTTCGGGGCCGGTCCAAATCCTCGGCACACCCGGCATTAGTTGGTCGCCGGAAGACAGCATCTTGCGGATGGGGCGTTTCCCGGCCAAAGAGGGAAAGAAGGCCAAGCTGGTCGTGTTCGTGAAGAAGATGGAACAGGAATTGGAAATCACGGAAGCCAAGTTGGATCCCCCAAAGTTGAAGTATGAATTCCACAAAGATGAAAAGTTCAACGCTCCCGGCCGGAACAAATACGAGATCATTCTCGAAGTTCCCGCCGACGGAATCCCGCTGAGCCTGGGTGGTGGTGAGCGGGCTGGCTCGGTCGTCCTGCAAACCAACCATCCGGAAGCCAAGACCATCAAGTTCGACCTCGAGTTCACCTCGTTCTGAAGACAAGGAAAATTCGCATGAGCCGCCTTCGACACGGATTGGTCGCAAGCTTGCTAAGCCTCTCGCTCGGCAGCTTGAGCGGCTGCAATGAAGCTCCCGTTTCAGATCCGTCTTCCAAGTCGGACACGCCGAGTCTTCAAACTTCTCCACAGAATTTGGTCACGGCCGAGAAGCCGGGCGATCTCAACCCCGATTCTGACGCCGGCAATGCGGCTTCCACCAGCGTCGTGCTGACGTCGAACGATCAACCCAAATCCGACGCCAAGAAACCGGCAGTCGCCGACAAGCCACTGTTCGATGGTTGGGGCAAACCAGCTTTCACGCTGGTGCTCTCCGGTGAACAACACGGCTACTTCGAGCCATGCGGCTGCGCTGAGAACCAATCGGGGGGCGTGTCGCGGCGGCATGACCTCATCAAAAAGATGCAAGCCAAGGGCTGGCCGCTGACCAGCTTTGATCTCGGCGGCACCGTCAATCGCAATCGTCCACAGACGAAGTTGAAGTTCCAAACGTTCCTCGCGGCGATGAAAGACATGCGCTACAGCGTGCTCAATCTCGGCCCCGAAGAATTGAAACTCGGTGCGGCCGACTTGCTGGCGTATCACTCTCCCGATCCGAAAGACCCCAGCAGCCTGGCGTTCGTCTCCGCCAATGTGACGCTGTTTGGTTCGCCCGAACTCGGCACGCCGGTGCGCTTCAAAGTGCTGACGCTCGGCAAGTCCAAGGTCGGCGTGACGTCAGTGCTCGGCGCGAGCTTCCGCAACGAGATCGCTCCGCCCGGTTCCAACGTCGATATCACCATCGACGATCCCGCCACCGCGCTGCCCTCCGTGCTCAAAGAGATGCAAACTCAGCAACCTGATTTGCTGGTGCTGCTGTCTCACGGCACGCTCGCCGAAGGCAAAGCCCTCGCGACCAAGTTTCCGCAGTTCGCGGTCGTGCTGACTTCCGGCGGAGCCGAAGACCCTGAGTTCGATAACCCACAAAAGGTCGGACAATCGCTGATCGTCCAAGTCGGTCACAAAGGGAAATACACCGGCGTCGTCGGCTTCTTCCCGGAGGACTCGCAAAACCGCGTTCGCTTTGAACTCATCAAGCTCACTCAAGACCGGTTCCAAGAATCGGACAAGATGATCGAGCACATGAAGTTCTACCAAGAACTGCTGATGACCTCGCAACTCGCCGAGACCGAACCGCCGATCAAGACAGCGAACGGAGCGAAGTTCGTCGGATCAAAAACCTGCGGCGAGTGCCATACCAAGGCGTTCGCCGTCTGGGAAAAGTCCGGCCACGCGCACGCTTACGAGAGCCTCATCAAAGGCCGGCCGGAAAAAGCCGCCACTTGGGTCTCGCGCATCCACGACCCCGAATGCCTCGCCTGCCACGTCACCGGCTGGCACCCGCAAGATGTGTTGCGCTACGTCAGTGGCTTCGAGAGCAAACCAAAGACGCCGCTCTTGCTCGACAACGGCTGCGAAAACTGCCACGGCCCCGGCAGCAAACACATCGCACTGATCAACGACGGCAAAAAAGAAGAAGCCAGAAAAGAGATCCGCATCACACTCGCCGAGTCCAAGAAGACGCAGTGCTACACCTGCCACGACGGCGACAACAGCCCCAAGTTCAAAGCCGACACCTACTGGGAAAAGATCAAGCACGCCGGCCTAGATTAACCACTCTCTTCCGCCGCGCACTCATTCCTCTGCCAGACTCTCCGCCTGACGGCATCTGAATTGCGACCGCGCACGACCTCCCATAACGTACCGCCCCGCGCCGTCGTGGAGCACGTTTCCAACGTGCCCGTCCGCTTCCCCGTCAGGTTGATATGAGCAAAATCGAAAAACTGTTGGTGGCGAATCGCTCTGAAATCGCGATTCGCGTCTTCCGTTCGGCCTATGAGTTAGGCATTCGCACCGTCGCGATTTACACACACGAAGACCGCTTCGCCCTGCATCGCTTCAAAGCGGACGAGGCATATCAGATCGGAAAAAAAGGGGAGCCGATCAAGTCGTATCTCGACATCGACGCGATCATCGACATCTGCCGCCAGCGCGGCATCGACGCCATTCATCCCGGCTACGGCTTCCTCTCCGAGAACCCGAAACTCGCACAAGCGTGCGAGGACAACGGCATCACGTTCGTTGGGCCGAGCGTCGAGGCGCTGCACAAACTCGGCGACAAGACGATCGCTCGCGAAATGGCCCAAGCCGCCGGAGTGCCGGTGCTCAGCGGCAGCCAACGAGCGATCGTGAATGGGGACGAAGGACTCGCACTCGCAAAGTCGCTCGGCTTCCCGGTAATCCTCAAGGCGGCTCATGGAGGTGGCGGGCGCGGGATGCGCGTCGTTCGCGACGAGGGAGACTTCGTCGCGCAGTACGAACAGGCCAAGCGTGAATCGCTCTCGGCCTTCGGCAGCCCGGACATCTTCATCGAAAAGTTCATTCAGCGAGCACGGCACATCGAAGTGCAATTGCTCGGCGACCAACACGGCAACCTCGTGCATTTGTTTGAACGCGACTGCTCGGTGCAGCGACGGCATCAGAAAGTTGTCGAGATCGCACCGGCTCCGAATCTCGATCCAAAAGTCCGCAGCGCGCTGTGCGACGCGGCGATCAAGATCGGCAAGCAGGTCGGCTACTACGCGGCCGGCACGGTCGAGTTCCTCGTCGATGCCGACACGAACCAGTTCTTCTTCATCGAGGTCAATCCGCGCATCCAAGTCGAGCACACCGTCACCGAAGAAGTCACCGGCCTCGATGTCGTGAAGTCGCAGATTCTGATCGCTCAAGGCGAGCCGCTCTCCAACGAGTTAATCGGCATCAACTCGCAAGCGGACGTGCGGACGACCGGCTTCGCCGTGCA
>CAMDEA010000059.1 GCA_945893045.1 Planctomyces sp. SH-PL62 | reverse complement strand
CAGGCGAGTGCTCGGAAGAGCACGATCGTGGGGATCGCCAGCATCGGGTTCTTTTACGTGCTGACGCTGTACATCGGCCTGGGAGCCATGACCAGCGGAGCCTTGGACGTGACCAACAGCAACATGGCCGCTCCGCTGTTGGCCAAGAGTTTTTCCGAGTGGCTGTTCGCCGTCATCAGCGCGATCGCCTTCACGACCGTGCTGGGAACTGTCAGCGGCCTGATCATCGCCGCCAGCGGAGCCGTCGCCCACGATATCTGCGGCACGCTTCTGAAAATGGAAATGAACGACTACGAAAAAATTCGCATCGCCAAAATCGCGTCCGTGGTGGTCGGCCTGATCGCCATCGTGCTGGGCATCCTGTTCGAGAAAATGAACGTGAGCTACCTCGTCGGCTGGGCGTTCTCCGTCGCCGCCTCCGCCAACCTGCCGTCGCTGATCATGCTCATCTTCTGGAAGGGAACGACCAAGCAAGGCATCACGGCCGCGATCACGGTCGGACTGATCTCATCGCTGAGCTGGATTCTGCTCTCGGCCGACACGTTCAAAGACGTGTATGGTATTGATCCGGCAAAGGCGCTCGTCCCCTTCAGCCAACCCGGCATCGTGACGATCCCGTTGGGCTTCGCCGTGCTGGTCGGCGTATCGCTGCTGACGCCGAAGCGAGAAGCGGTTGCGTAACTTTGGAGTGCGGTGTGTCAGCACCGCTTTGGATTTCCCCCTCTGCGAGCTTTGCGCCTCTGCGTGAGAATTGTTTTCACGCAGAGGCGCAAAGCTCGCAGAGAAAAGAAAACAATCCAAAGCGGTGCTGACACACCGCACTCCAAAGCTTCGGACTTTCGCCGACCCCCCTCGACTGGTCTCGCGTTGTTTTTTGCCTGTGGCCTACAACCTGTGCATGGAAACGTCACTGCATCGCGAATTAAAGCGGCTCGTTTCTGGGAACGCGGAGGCCGAAGAGCAAACGCTCGCCGGTTATCGCATCGACGCGGTCGTCAACGGGCGGCTGATCGAAGTACAGGTGGCGTCGCTGTTCGCCATTCGGCGAAAGATCGCCGACTTGCTCGCACAAGGTTTCGAGGTCACGGTCGTCAAACCACTGACGGCTCGCAAGCAGATTGTTCGCCGTGAGCGGCAGGGAGGCGCGGAGATTTCACGTCGTTGGAGTCCGCGCCGACAAGATTTTCTCCATGTCTTCGGCGAACTGGTCCACTTCCTCGGAGCGTTCCCGCATCCGAAACTGACGCTGGAACTGCTGCTGATCACCGAAGAAGAATTTCGGATTCCTCGCCCCAAGCGATGGCGACGTCAGCGAGACTTCACGATTGAGGACCGCTGCCTCATGAGCGTCGAAGACCGGCGCGTGATCCGTTCCGCCGAGGAATTGCTCGATCTGTTTCCAGCGACCGTTCAACAACTCTTTTGCGGAGCACCTTTCACAACAGCCGACCTCGCGATCGCCGCCGATGTGCCGCGCTGGTTGGCTCAAAAGATTGCGTTCTGCTTCCGCGAGCTAAACCTCTGGGAAACGATCGGGAAGCAACAGCGAGCTTGGCTGTATCAGCCGATCCAGCCACGAGCCAAGCTGCGACAACCACGAACGATTCGCAAGCGCTCCGCCTGATGCCGCATCGGCAACTTTGACGGCCGAGGGCGGCCATCCTACTCGCGGTACTCGCTCTCGTCGGGCATGTCGTAACGGAAGGCGACTTGTGGATCGGTGGTTGCCAAGAATACGAATTGAGCATCGGCACTGCGTGTCGCATCGACGACAAAACCCTCCGCCAGCAATCCGTCGAGCGTTTCTGGCGTGAGCGATTCTCGCGGCCAGGCGCGGAGATAGCGTCGTCCCGCAGGCCATTCCAGCGACCACAAGGCGCGGTACTTTTCTTGGACGTAGGGATGCAGTTGGTCCGCGAGATCGAGCGGCAAGTGGGCCGCCCGAATGAGCTGCTGGATGTCGATCAAGTCCTTGCCTCGCTGCTCGCTGCTCATTCCGGATGCCAATTTCAATTCCAGCAGCGAGGTCAAGCGGATGTATTTTCTTCCCTCGATGACCTCGGCCACGGTCGCCGGATCGGGGAATGCCACGGGCTTGGGCTTGCCGTCGCCGGGAAAGCCGCCGGAAACCAAGAACTCGACCTTCACGCCCAGTTCCGTGTCGCGCAGGTGTTTGCTGCCGGTGAATGGCGGCAAGTATCCGCGACCCTCCAAGTTCTCGTGAATTGTCTTCAGCCCGTCGCGAGTCACGAGGATGTCCACATCCTCGGTGAACCGCCGAAAGCCGTGTTGAAACAACGCCATCCCGCCAACGATGGCATACGGGACTCCAAGTTCGTCCAGTCGCTTGGCGATGCGACGCATCGCTTGCTGAACCGCGCCTTTGTCTTCAAAGAACACACTACCTTCGCTCAAGGCCCACCTCGAATTCTGGTTCAGGCGTTGTTCGTACGGAACGCATTCGGGGTTCTCCAGCGCTGCAGTCGCGCTGTTTTGGACTGTTGTCAGCGTCTGTGGAATCTGAGCCGTGCTCATGGGCGGTTCCTGAATTGCGAGGCACGCGAGATGTTATACCTCGCGCAGCCCTGACAGAGACAGGCGAGCGGGGCGTCAAGCTACGGCAGAGGCGTCAGCGCTTCGCTCTGATCGACGATCTCTTTGGTTCGCTCGTTCTTGACATAGTGCTGCAAGACTTGGCCGCGATAGGTTCGCAGCGGACGAACGAGTCGGCGTTCGAGGTGCCGCTGACGTGCCTGCCATTCGGCAGCCGGGACGACCCCTAGAGCCGACAAAGCATCAAGCGTCGCGAAGGACGCCTCTGCGGCAGCGATGCTGCGTTCGATGTCGTTCAGCGCGACGCGCGATGACGTGGGACGAAACTCACCGCGAGCGGACCAGCGGGCCAGCAACATTTGCAGCAGTGCGTTGAGGTGGTCGTACCGCTCGACGTTGTCGGGAATCGCGGCCGGCGTCGAGTTCACGAATTGCAGCGCATCGGCGACGTTGCGGATCGAACGATCGGCCGGCGTCGAAAAGTAGATCGCGGCGAGCCGATGATGCAGCTCGGCAGCGGCGTCGCGGTCCGAGCAGCGCGGCGTCAATTCGACCAGCTCTTGATGCAGGAACGGGCTGACCAGCGGATCGAAGGGTGACTCGAACTGCCGCACTCGATCGAGGTCCGCTTCCATCGGAGCCGCATTCTTCGCCAGCTCTCCGATCGTCCGGAAGTAACGCAATCGCCGGCGGTCGTCCGCGTGTAATTCTGAGTCCGCCGAGCTGTGACCGGCTTGCTGAATCATCGCCCGCGGTGCGCTCGTCATGTGCTCTTTGACGCTCTTGCGATACGCCCAGAACTCGTCCGAGTGGCGGCGAATGATCGCTCGCGAAAGTTCCCATTCGCTCAGCCGCGCGGCAACATCGGCGTTGTTCGCCTCATCGCCGCCCCAAGCCATCAGGAAGCGTTCGTGCGGAGCAAGCTCGGCCTGTACCTGTTGCAGCTTGTTCTCCCAACGCATGACTTCGGCTGGCAGCCGGAACGGCCACGTCGAACGCGAGGCGACATTCACGACTCCTCCCGACTGAAGCACGAGTTCTTGCAGGGCCTCGTGGCTCAGCATTGGCAGCCGCAGCGGAGTACTCCAATCCCAGCCGACCGACGCCAACAACTGCCGCACATGCGGACGCTGCCAGCGTTCGACGAAGCCTTCGCGAGCAAATCCACGTTCGCTATTCGTGCCGAGGAACAGCAATTCTCCCGGTGCGATCTCGACCGCCGCGACTTCGCGAAACGCCGCCGACATCGTCTTCGCCAGCCCTCGCACTGAACGCGGGCCGAGATCAATGTGCTGATAGCGAATCGCGAACACCCCCTCGTCGTTCAAGCATCCTGCCGCCGCACGCAAGGACTCGACCGTGAATCCATTCGCCGCCTGTGGCAACGACGGCTGATCCGCCGAGGCCACAATCACATCGAACTGTTCTGACATCGTTCGCACCGCCAAAGCCGGATCGCAAACGCGCGTCTCCAGGCGATCATCGCTCAGGGGCGAGACCTCATTGCTGCTCGACAGCAGCGATCGGCTCAACGCCAGGACGCCGCGATCCGCCTCAATGCAGACGATGCGCCGCAACGGAAACATCGTGGCCATGGCGGCCGGCTCACCCGTTCGCAGGCCGAGCAACAACAGGCTCTGCGGATGCTCGTGAGTCACCAGCGGTAACACCGTCGGCAGCACATCCGGCGCGAATCGCGGAGCCAGTTGAGCGTTCGCCGCGAACGTCCCTTTCGGGATTCCATTCTCACGCACCAGGAATCGCGAGCCGGAAAACTTCCACGCCGTCAACGTGCCGCGATCTCCCTCGACAACCAGCGCCGCGCGGCCTTCATCCAGCACCGGCAGTTGATCCCACGGAGTCTCCGCTCGCGAGGCGACGAACACGCCCGTATCGAACAACACTTTTGCGGCCAACTCCGGCCGATACCGCACCCATGCCGGCGCGGTCAGCGTGAAGAGCACCGTTACTGCGACCGCGACACGACCGAGAGTTTCGACCTTCACCCCACCGAGCTTGCCTCGGTGGTTTACGGGCTTCTGCACTACGGCAATCACGTTCGTCGAGGAAACATCTCGTAGTGCAAAAGCCTGGAACCACCGAGACAAGCTCGGTGGGGTTCGGATGACCGTCCTTCGAACCGCCACGACCAGCAACACGCTTGTCGCCATCAACGCGAAGTTCCACAGCCCAACGCCTGGCAATAGCCAACTCGTCGCCATCGCAGAGCACAACGCGAAGGCGATGGCCACGACGGAGCCATTGCGTCCGATCAACACTCCAGCACTCAAACCGATCGGCACCAGCACGAGTCCCACCATCGTCAACCGCAGCGACTGCAACAGCCAGACCTGAGAGATTGTCGCGTTCTCCCACAATGCCAGTCGCACACCGAGCGGAAACAATGCGAGGCACAGCCACATCCAACACGAGAGTCCCAACCCACAAGCCACGAGACCGCCGCGCCGATCGTCACGAGCCAACCAGCGGCCCATCGAGACACTCGCCACGAGCGTCCCCAATTCCACCGCCATCAGCGCGAAAGAATCAGGCACCAGTTGCCGAACCAATCGTTGGCCGATGACCCACAGCACGCCAATAGCGATCAACGCCATGATCCTGTAGCTCAGGCCCTTGTGGCCTGGATGATTTGCATAACCAGAGGAATCCTCCGAACCACAAGGGTTCGGACTACAGACCGCATTTCGATCTCGAGTCCAAATCACCATCGCCATCAAGAAGAAGACCAGCCCACACGCCGCCGCGAGCAGTCCGCAACCGTCTGGGCCGATGAACGTGGCCAGTCCAACTCCACCAATGCCAATCGCGAGAGCCAGCGAGATTCCAAAGATCGTTTGACGTCCGGAGGAGCTCAGTCCCAGCGTGCAGAGCGTCGGCAATCCCAAGGTTGCCAGCGCCATGATTGTCAGCCCAACGCATTGAGCGGTGAGCGAACTGGAAAGATCAACTCTCGTCGTACCGAGCAGCTTCCAAGACAACTCAAACAGGCTGGGCAACACAACCGTCCCCGCCGACAGCACAAACAATCGAGCGGACTGTGACAGCAGTCCGTTTCGCCACCGAACCGGCATCACCGCTTGGGCGATCAACGCCACGAGTAACGTTGCGAGCAACGCCGTCTGAGCCGGCAGCGACGTCCCCGCGTTGAGCCAGAATTGACTGACTCCAGCGACCAGAGCGACTCCGCTGACACCGCCGAGGATCGCATTCCACCATCGCGAGTTCTGCATGGGCATCCTTGCCGCTTTCTGATTCTTCAGTAGTTCGGACGCCTACGTCCGGACACCCCCGGACGTAGGCGTCCGGGCTACAAATGCAAAGCTTCGTCGGGCTTGTACCGCATCGGCAAAATTTGCAGCAAGGCAAATCTTCGCGAACCATTCGATGGGATCGTTGGCAGTCCGAAAGCTCGCCGCTACCCTCTCGCCCCGCGCGGAATCCGATGGTTGCCGTGCGGTTTTGACGTCAAATCACCGTCTACTTTTCGCAGCAGAGCAACTCATGGCCAGCAGCTTTTTCTCGAAGATCCCCGCCAAGATCCCGTTCGATCCCAAAGCCAAAAAGGGAGCCTTGGCGTTCAAGCATTACCAGGCGGACAAGGTCGTCGAAGGCCGCACGATGCGCGACTGGCTGCGGTTCAGCGTCTGCTACTGGCACACGTTCCGAGGCACCGGCTCGGACCCGTTCGGACCCGGCACAATGTCGCGGCCTTGGGACGATGGGAGCGACTCGGTCGAGAATGCACTGAAGCGCGTTGATGTCGCGTTCGATTTCATCAGCCGGCTCGATGCGCCGTATTACTGCTTCCATGACCGCGATGTCGCTCCGGAAGGTGCGACGTTGGCAGAGTCCAACAAGATCCTGGATAAGGTCGCGACGAAGCTCAAAGCGGCTCAAGCCAAGACCGGCATCAAGCTGCTGTGGGGGACGGCCAACCTATTCTCGAACCCGCGCTTCATGCACGGAGCATCCACAAGCTGCAACGCGGATGTCTTCGCGTACTCGGCGGCCCAAGTGAAGAAGGCGATCGAGATCACGCACATGCTCGGTGGTGAGAACTACGTCTTCTGGGGTGGCCGCGAGGGCTACATGAACCTGTTCAACACCGACATGAAACGGGAACTCGATCATCTCGCCAAGTTCATGCACATGGCTCACGAGCACGCGCAGAACATCGGCTTCAAAGGTCAGTTCCTGTTCGAACCCAAGCCGAAGGAACCGACGAAGCATCAATACGACTACGATGCCGCGGCGTGCTTGAACTTCGTCCGAGCCAACGGTCTCGAAGGGATCGTGAAGCTGAACATCGAGACGAATCACGCGACGCTCGCCGGTCACACGATGATGCACGAACTGGAATACGCTTCGATCCAAGGCGCACTCGGAAGCATCGACGCGAACACCGGCGACCTGCTGCTCGGCTGGGATACGGATCAGTTCCCGACCGACATCTATCTCACGACACAGTGCATGTTGGTCATCATGAAGCAAGGTGGCATCGCACCGGGCGGTGTGAACTTCGACGCGAAGGTCCGCCGCGAATCGTTCGAGCCGCTCGATCTGTTTTACGCGCACGTCGGCGGCATGGATGCGTTCGCTCGCGGCCTGAAGATCGCCGCCGCCATCCGCAAAGAAGGGGTGCTGGCCGACATCGTCAAGCAGCGCTACCGCAGCTACGACAGCGGCATTGGCAAGCAAATCGATCAGGGCAAAACGAACTTCGCCGAGTTGGAGAAGTACATGCTCGCCAAGGGCAACCCCGACCCGAACGAAAGCGGGCGGCAGGAAATGATCGAGAACATCATCAACGAATATCTGTAGGTCAGGCTTTCCAGCCTGACCCGAATGTCGCAACCACCGCCAATTCGTCACCGAGTCAGCCTGGAAAGGCTGACCTACTCACGGAGCATCCTGTGTCTGCTGGACCAGATTTCTCGAAATCCGAACTCATCCCGGTCATCGCGCAAGACGTGAAGACCGGCGAGGTCTTGATGTTGGCCTACATGAATCAAACGGCCTACCAGGAAACGCTGAAAACCGGTCGCGTTTGCTACTACAGCCGGAGCCGCCAAAAGCTGTGGCGCAAAGGTGAAGAGAGCGGCAACGTCCAAGAGTTGAAAGAAATCTATTTCGATTGCGACGCCGACACGCTGCTGGTGAAGGTCAATCAAATCGGCGGAGCCGCCTGCCACGAAGGCTACACGAGTTGCTTCTTCCGCCAAGTCGACCCGGCGACAGGCATCGTCACCGTCATCGGCGACCGCGTCTTCGATCCAAAGGTGGTCTACAAGAAGTGACGCGAAGTCGAAGTCCACTGACCGCTAATCGACGCTAATCTTCGCTAATGAGAGATGCAAATCGCGGTCTTTATTAGCGAAGATTAGCGCCGATTAGTGGTTTCCCTCAGCCAGAGAAACCCCAATGTCAGACAAAGTTTTGAAGCTCGGCATTCCCGCCGGCAGCCTGCAAGAGGCGACCGCCGCGCTGTTTCAGCGCGCGGGTTACAACATCAAGTTTCAGTCACGCAGCTATTACCCGACGATCGACGATCCGGAGATCGAGTGCATGTTGATCCGCGCTCAGGAAATGGCGCGATACGTTGAGGAAGGAGTGCTCGACGCGGGGATCACCGGCTTCGATTGGATTCAGGAAACGAACGCCGATGTCGTCGAAATCTGCGAGCTGATGTTCTCGAAGGTCAGCCGCAACCCAGTCCGTTGGGTGCTGTGCGTGCCGAATGACTCGCCGGTGAAATCGGTCAAAGACCTGCAAGGCAAGCGGATCGCCACCGAAGTGGTCGGCCTGACGACTCGGTATCTGGCCAAGCACGGCGTGACCGCGAAGGTCGAGTTCAGTTGGGGTGCGACCGAGGTCAAGCCGCCGAAACTGGCCGACGCGATTGTCGAAGTCACCGAGACCGGCAGCTCACTGCGCGCCAACAATCTGCGGATCGTCGAAGAGTTGTTGCAGAGCACCACGCGCTTCATCGCCAACAAGACCGCCGCAGCCGATCCCTGGAAGCGGAACAAGATCGACAACCTCGTGCTGATGCTCGCCGGCTGTTTGAATGCTGAAGGGAAAGTCGGCCTGATGATGAACGTCCGCCGCGCGGATTTGCCCAACGTGCTCAAGCAATTGCCGGCGCTGCAAATGCCGACCGTTTCGTCACTGTCCGATCCCGATTGGGTGGACGTCAACACGATCGTCGATGAGTCGCTGGTCCGCACAATCATCCCGGCCTTGAAGCTGGCCGGCGCTCGCGGCATCGTTGAGTATGGCATCAACAAGATCATCGACTGAGAGTCAGGGGTCAGGCACTTCGGAATTTCGGAATTGGCCGACCAGGTCTGTATTGCGAGCGGAGTCTCCAGTCGGCCAATTCCGAAATTCCGAAGTGCCTGACCCCGGTTTTCCCATGAGCGTCGCTGTCCTAAAACTTGGCGGCAGTCTGCTCGATCTCGCGGAATTGCCGGATCGCTTGCGAGCCGTAGTGGCGATGCTCGCTGGCGACCGGCCACTCTTGGTCTGCGGTGGTGGTGTGGCTGCCGATGTCGTGCGGCAGTGGCATGCGACTCACTGTCTGAATGAAGAGCAGTCGCATTGGTTGGCGATGGATTCGATTCGCCTCAACCAGCGGCTGCTGTTGACGCTCATGCCGGAGTTGGAACTGGTCTCGAACCGTGCCGCGGCGGAATCGGTTTGGCGGCGAGGCCGCGTGCCGCTGCTGGATCTGATGTCGTTCGTCAGCATCGAAGAGGCCGCGCCGGATGTGACCACACCGCTGCCGCGCTCGTGGGACGTGACCAGCGATTCGCTCGCAGGTTGGGCCGCGATCCGTTGGCCGGCGAGCCGGTTGATTCTGCTGAAGTCGGCCGAGTTGCCCATCGCTGAATGTGGTTTGAGTTTTCAAGCCGCGGCGGACCTTGGACTTGTCGATGCGTACTTCCCCACGCTGGCGGTGGATTTGCCGACAACGTTCTGGTGTGATTTGCGCAACAATCCGACCCCGGATGCCCCGAATGAGAATTGGTCTGGAAGGGTGAACTGACATGAAACGCTCTGCCGGTACGAAAGTTGGTTGTGTTTCCGTTGTCTGGGGGCTGAGCTTGATGCTCGCCGGTTGCGGGAAAGATCCTCCGCCTCCGCCGCCGCCCGTTCCGATTCCCGTGGCGCGACCGGCTGCGCTGCCGCCGAAAGTCGAGCCGCAGCCGACTGCCGAAGAGTTGGCCAAGACACAGGCCGAGATTGAAGCGGCGGCCGCGAAGACGCTGCGCGACTTCGGTGCGGCGGTGCAGGTCAACGAGAGCGGGCAGGTGGTTCACGTCAACCTGCTGAATCATCCGCGTTGTAATGACGAGGCGCTGGAGCCGCTCAAGTCGTTGAAGAGCGTGGTCGCGCTCGATCTGCGGGGGACCAAGATCAGTGATGCGGCGCTCGCCATTGTTGGCGGATTGGAGTTGCTCGAAGAGTTGTATCTCGGCAATACGCCGATCACCGATGCGGGGCTGGAGCAGCTCCAGTCGCTGAGCAAGCTCAAGGTTCTCAATCTTGTCGGAACGCAGGTCAGCGACGCGGGTGTGATTGGATTGGCCGGCGAGTTGAAGGGACTCAAGGCGGTCAACTTGTTTAAGACGGAGGTCACCGACGCGGGGGTGCGCGGGCTGCAAAAGTTGGAAGAATTGGAAGTGCTCGTGTTGCCGCCGGCCGCGACGGATGAGTCGCTGGCCGTGGCCGCGGAATTGAAGAAGCTGCGCGTGTTGTGGGCCATTGAATCAAAGGTCACGGATGAAGGGCTGTTGAAGCTCGCGTTGCTTGATGGATTGAGCGAACTGGACTTGTCGCAGACGGTGGTGACGATTGATGGCGTGCTCAATCTGGCTCAGCGGCTTAAGGCGACGTCGATCGCGTTTCCGAAAGGGTTGTGGGCGGGAGGAGTGTTGACGCTCAACGCGGCGGCGTCGGACGGGGACATGCCGGTGCTCGGCAAGCATGTGGAATTGACGGCGCTCTCCCTGCACGCGACGCCGGTGACGGATGCGGGATTGGAGCCGCTGCGGTCGCTGACGAAGTTGGAATCGCTGGCGTTGCCGCCGACATCCACGGATGCCGCGCTCGACGTGCTGTTTGTGTTGAACGACTTGCAGAACCTGACGCTGGCGGGCGCGGCGATCACCGATGACGGTGCGAAAAAGCTCGAACGGCTGACCAAGCTGCAATCGCTCAGTCTGATTCGGACGCGCGTCGGCGATCGCGCGATGGGTTCCATCGGCAAGCTTGGCGACTTGAAGTCCCTATGGCTGGATCAAACGGGTGTCGGTGATGAGGGATTGCGTTCGCTGGTCGGGTTGCGGCAGTTGGAGTTGCTCAGCCTGCGCGAGTCGGCGGTCACCGACGAAGGTTTGCCGTCCTTGCGTGTCCTGCAAAATCTCAAGCAACTGTCGTTGGGCTGGACGCGCGTGGGCGGCGGATCGCTCGACCCGTTCAAAGATCTGAAACAACTGGAGCAGTTAGATTTGATCGGCACGCAGGTCAGTGCGGCTCAGGCGGCCGAGTTGAAACAAGCGTTGCCGAAGTGCGAGATCGCGTATCCGACCGACCCGCTGCTGATCGCTCTGGCCGAAGCGCGTGGCGACATGAAGGCGGCCCTGAACGCGATTGGGCAGGTCAAGCTCGACGAGAAGTCGCAGCAGGTGGTGGCGATCAACGTCGCGCATGCGCGATTCGAGGATGCGGGACTCGAACAAGTCGCGACGCTGAAGTCGTTGCAGAAGCTCAGCGTGATGGGGACGAAAGTCACCGACGCCGGTCTGAAGCACCTGCGCGGACTGGCGGAATTGCAAGAACTGTGGCTGGATGGCACGGCCGTCAGCGATGCGGGCTTGGAGGAACTCTTCACGCTCAAGAAGTTGAAAACGCTGTACGTGCGCGGGACGCGCGTGACAACGGCCGGTGCGCTGCGAGCGGCAGCCGCGTTGCCGAACACTGACTTGGCCTTCACGCACGGCTCGCGCGACGCGACCGGCGTGACGCTGTTGGCGGGCGTGCAGGACGGCGATCTGGCCGCACTCAGTGAAGTGCCGAAGTTGCTCGTGCTGCGGATCTACGATGCTCCGATCACCGACGCCAGTTTGGCGCACATCGCCGCGCTGGCCGATTTGCAGTGGCTGACGATCAACGGCGGCAAGTTCACCGCGGCTGGTCTGAAATCGCTCTCCGCGTTGAAGAAGCTGGCGGTGCTGTCGCTGAACCGCACGCCGCTCGGCGACGACGGACTCAAGCCCATCTCCGAGTTGTCGCAGTTGCAGGAGCTGTATGTCGCGCAGAGCAATGTCACGAATGAAGGAGTCTCACAGCTCAAGTCCTTGGCGAACCTCGCGGTGCTGGACCTGTCGAACACGAAAGTGACCGGATCGGGAATCGCGACTTTGGTCGGGCTGAAGAAACTCGTCGTGCTGAATCTGACCAACACGGTGATGAGCGACAATCAGTTGACGAAACTTGCTCCTCAGATGCGGCAGCTTAAGCGCTTGGGGCTGCGCGGCACGCAAGTCACCGGGCCGGGGTTGAAGGCGCTGAGCGGCCTGACGCAGTTGGAAGTGCTCTGGTTGGACAATACGTCGGTCACCGGACCCGGATTGGCGAACCTCAAGCCGCTGACGAGTCTCACCGAGTTGGACCTCAGCGATTGCAAGTTTGTCAGCAACGGTCTGGAGAATCTCATGGGGATGACCAAGCTGAAGCGGCTGCGGCTGAACGGCATCCCTCTGCCGCAGAAGGATCTCGACCGGTTGCAGGAGGCGTTGAAGAATTGCGAGATCGTGTACTCCCCCGATCCGCTGGTGAAGGCGCTGGCCGAGCACAAGAACGACATCGCCAAAGCCTTGCCGACCGTCGCCAAGGTGGTGACCAACGAAAAAGAGGAGATCGTTTCGGTCAACTTCGAGGAGACCGCGATCACGAACGCCGGCCTGGAATCGTTGAAGAGCTTGAAGTCACTGAAGCGTCTCGACCTGTCCCGCTGCAACGTGACCGACGCGGGGATTATGCATCTCGCGTCGCTGACCAGCCTCGAATCGCTCGACCTGAGCGCGACGGCGATCAGCGACAAAGCGCTCGCCTCGCTGGCCGGCATGTCGCAACTGGATTCGCTGTTCTTGAGCGAGACGGTGATCGGCGATCACGGACTGGAACAACTCAAGAAGCTGACGAAACTGCAACGGCTCGATCTGAGCGGTACGAAGATCACTGACGCCGGGATGCTGCTGCTCGTGAATTGGAAAGACCTGCGCGTGCTGAACCTCGCCAAGACGTCGATCACGAACAATGGGTTGGCCGACTTGAAAGCGCTGTCGCAGTTGCAGAGCCTGGCATTGCGCGAAACGCAGACGGGCGACACGGGATTGGAACATGTCGCCACGCTGAGCCGCTTGGAAACGGTGTGGCTCGAGCAAACGAACGTGACCAAAGCCGGCACCAACCGCCTGCGCGACGCACTGCCCAAGTGCCGCATCTACGGGCCGTAGCTCCGCCGCCCCCATCGACCTCGCGTCGATGGAGCGAAAGATGGAGTGCTCACCAGCGATCCAACGAGCTGTTTCCAGACCCCATCCGCCTTGTGCGGATGGTGAAGAAGATCACAGCGCGAAGGGTGCCGAAGAAGCTGATTCACCATCCGCACGAGGCGGATGGGGTCTGCAACAAATCGCCTGTGCGACGACCTCGCTAGCACGCCATCGGTCGCTCCATCCAGGCAAGCTGGATGGGGGCGGGAGCTTTACGACTCGCTCAACCCCAGCTTGCTGAGTCGCTCGGCATCCAAGCCGAACTTCGCGACGGACTCGCGGAGCTTCGCGACGACGAAATGCTTGTGGTTGGCAACGTCTTGCTCGGTGATGGCGAGATGCTCGGCGACCTCTTTGTTCTTCCAGCCGAGCACGAACAACAGTTCGATGCACTTGAGCCGTTCGAACTCGCCCCGTTCCCACCATTGCGAGATCAGACGCTGCAACGCATCGGCCAGCGCGGCGGTCTCATGGGTTTGACGTTCGACGCTGCGGAACAAGCTGGAGGCGGCGCGATCAGAACCGGCTGGTTCGCGAGCGCCGCCGTCTGAGTCTTCCAGCAGCAGCGCCAGTTCCGGACGCCGGCCGTTGCGGCGCAGCACGTCGGTCAGCTTATGAGCCGCGATCGAGAACAGAAAACTTTCCAGCGGCGTCGCGTCATCGTAATTCGGCAAGCTGATGAGAAAGCCGAGAAACGTTTCCTGGACGACATCCTCGCTGGTCGCGCGGTTGCCCAGCCGGCTTTCCACAAACGCCTGCAAGCGTCCCTCGAAACGGGCGATGCACTCTTCCCACGCACCCGGCTCGCCGCGCCGTATTTGAGCCACCAGCAGTCGATCGAGTTCGTTTGACATTTTTGTTTTTCGATTATTGATTGACGGCAAAGCGTAACCCGCTGGAACCCCAATCGAAAATCAAAAATCAAAAATCGAAAACTCTTACGCTTCCAGCCGGGCGAGCACATCCGAGGCAAGCACGAACAGCTCGTCAATCTCGGACAAGGTATCGGAGATGATGACGTCGCCCGCGTCGCTGCCCCC
This sequence comes from Planctomyces sp. SH-PL62, assembly GCA_945893045.1. Lineage (GTDB taxonomy): Bacteria > Planctomycetota > Planctomycetia > Planctomycetales > Planctomycetaceae > SXKJ01. The sequence continues at coordinate 30,336 of CAMDEA010000059.1, read as the reverse complement.
TTGCAGCGTATCCGCGTTGCCTTGGCCGACGACGGTGTCGTCGCCTTCGCCGCCCAGGAGCGTGTCGAGTCCCGATCCGCCGTAGAGCGTGTCGTCGCCGTCTTCACCGAGAATCACGTCGTTGCCTGCGGTGCCGTTGAGCGAATCGGAGCCATCGCCGCCATTGATGGCGTCGTCGCCGTCGCCGCCGATCACGTTGTCATCGCCGTCGCCGGCGATCAGCGTGTCGTTGCCCAGTCCGCCATCGAGCAGGTCATCGCCGTCCCCGCCGTGAATCAGATCGTTGCCGACTTCGCCGCGGACAATGTCGTTACCGCCGTTGCCGTCGAGGTTGTCGTTGCCGTTGCCGCCGGTGATCGAATCCGCTCCGTCTTCGCCGCTGACCACATCAACGCCGAGACCACCCGCAATCGTGTCATCGTCGTCGCCGCCGAAGACCGAATCGTTGCCATCACCGGCGTCGATCGAATCCGCACCAAGATTGCCATTGAGGATGTCGTTGCCCGCGTCGCCGGTCATGCGGTCGAGGCCGTCACCGCCATCGACGAAATCATTTCCCACGCCGCCGTTGAGCGTGTCATCGGCCAGTCCGCCGAGCAGCGTGTCGTTGCCGCTGTTTCCGACGATCGAATCTTCGCCGTCGCCGCCGTCCAGGAAATCGTTGTTGGCTGAGCCGGTGATCGTGTCGTCTCCGTCGTCGCCGGAGACTCGCAACAGCACGCTGCCCAGCGACAGGCCGGCCGCGCTGATCCGGTCGTCGTCGTCACCGCCGTTGACCAGCAGTAGCATCGGCGAGATTCCCGACAGGTTCGCGATGTTGATCACGTCATTGCCGCCAGCCCCGTCGATCGTCACGCCAGTAATCGTGCGGTCGAGCGTCAGGCTTTGGCCGCCGCTGGTGATCTTCATCTTCGAACTGGCCTTCGAGACCGCGAACGTGTCGCCGCCGGACGTGCCGGTGACATTGACCGCATCGAATCCGCCGCCGTTCTGGAACGTGTCACTGCCGTTGGCCGGAATCCAGGTCAGCACATCGTCGCCAGCTCCGCTGTTGAGCGTGTCGTTCGCGGAACCACCATCGAGTGCATCGACGCCGTTGCCGCCGCTCAGCGAATCGTTGCCGGCGTCGCCATACAGTTCGTCGTTGCCGTCGCCACCATTCACCGTGTCATTCTGGTTGCCGCCGCGGAGGGAATCATCGCCGCCACCGCCGGTGATCGTGTCATTGCCATCGTCGCCCGACAGTGTGTCGTTCTCACCGGCCCCGCCCACCGTCGGCAACAAACCAGTGTTGAGCACATCGTTGCCGGTCCCGCCGCTCAGCACGTCGTTGCCCGCTGAGTCGGTGAGCGAATCGTTCCCCGTTCCACCGGCGAGGATGTCAGAGCCGATGCCGCCATCCAGCGTGTCGAGATCGCTTCCGCCGTCCAATTCGTCGTCGCCATCCACGCCGAGAAGCGAATCGTTCCCAGCTTCGCCAAGGAGCGAATCGTTCGCCGCGTCGCCGGTCAACGTGTCGTTGCCGGCGTTGCCATTCAGCGTGTCGTTATCGTTGCCGCCGATCAGCGAGTCGTTGTTATTGCCGCCGTTGAGGGCGTCGGTGCCATCCTCGCCGTTGAGCGTGTCGTTGCCGTCGCCGCCGGACATGACATCATCGCCGGTTGAGCCCAGCAGCGAGTCATTGCCCGAGTCGCCGTTCATCACGTCGATGCCATCGTTGCCGAACATTCGGTCGTTCCCCGATCCGCCCGACAGGACGTCGTCTCCCGACCCACCCGTCACACTATCCGTGCCGCTCCCCGCGCTGATCAGGTCATCGCCATTGCCGCCGTCAACCGTGTCGTTGCCATCCTCACGCGACGAACTGCCCGTCGCGCCGATCGTGTCGTTTCCCTCACCACCGAGGATCGAATCGTTGCCGTCATTGCCGTGCAATTCGTCGGCTCCGATGCCACCGCTGATGGTGTCGTTGCCGTTGCCGCCGTTGATCAAATCATCGAACTCGTCGCTGCCGGTGATCGAGTCCGCTCCGTCGCCGCCATTGATCGTGATGCCCATCAGGTTGTCGTAGTTACTGGCGGACACGCCGGTCACGTCGATGACGTTTTTGCCGTCGCCTCCCTGAATATCCATCCGATCCACATCGGTCGCCAAAATACTGCCGGCGGACGACACCGCCACGCCGTTCGCCAAGACTTCCACCTTCGTCGAATCGGCCTGGCTGACTCGAACGGTGATCGAGTCATTGCTGTTCGAGGAGACTTGCAGCGTGTTCGACCCCGCCAGGAAGAACACGGAGACCGTCGGCAGCGTACGCGTCTCCAGCGTCTCGGCCATGCGCGTCTCCGCGGTGCGACCCAGCCGAGTCGCGCGCGCGCGCAGCGAACGACGGACCTTCATCCCAGACCGAACGGTCTCCAACCAACTTGAAAAGCGCATCGTGCGAAGCCTTCGCTTGTGAGGAACGACAACCTTGGCCGCGAGACAATTCGAACCGGCATGCGCCGGCGCAGAGCATGGCCCGAAAACTATTGCCACCAAATTACGGCCGCGTCCAAGCGCGAGCCACCAGAATTCGGCAACAATCCACGGGGCTGAAATCACGACCGCTGCGACGCCTAAGCACCCTGTCTTTGGCAGTTCGCGCGGCGTTTCACACCAACAGACGTGAAGCGCGAAAATCCGCTCAAGTTCTTGGTGGCGTTGAAACTCGAAACCCGAACCTTGAAACTGGCCAAGTACCGCGTCAGTTTTGAAATCTGAAGTCTCCCCGGAGTCCACCATGCCTGCCGAGCACCGCGTGATTACCGACGTCGCCAGCCAAGTCTGGCACGACCACTTTGAATGGACGGGAGCTACGTTGCCGCTCAACGGCCTAAAAAACTGGGCCGTGCGGCAGCGGCGAATGCGCGGCGGATTGTCGGATGGCGTGGACGTGATCGAGATCGACAACGGCGCGTTGAAGTTGGAAGTGCTGCCGACTCGTGGCATGGGCGTGTGGCGGGGCAGCTTTCAAGGACTGCCGATTGGTTGGACCTCGCCCGTGCAACTGCCGGTGCATCCGGCGTTCGTGAATCAGACCGAGCGTGGTGGTCTCGGCTGGCTGGCGGGGTTCAACGAATTGATCTGCCGCTGCGGTCTGTCGTTCATGGGGCCGCCCGGACGCGATGCCAGTTTTCAGGAGCATCCGATCCTGGGGGAACTGACTCTGCACGGCAAGATCGCCAACCTGCCGGCGCATCGTGTCGAAGTCACTGTCGATCCCGACCAGCACGGCCGCATCGCGGTGACGGGAGTGGTCGACGAGTGCTCGATGTTCGGGCCCTGTCTGCGATTGACCTCCACGATCAAGACGACGGCCGGCTCGAATCATTTCACGATCAACGACGAGGTGACGAACTTGTCCGCGAAGCCGGCGGACTTCGAGTTGCTGTATCACACCAACATCGGCCGGCCGTTCCTGGAACCCGGCTCGCGCTTCTTGGCCCCCGTGCGAGAAATCTGTCCGCGCGACGCGCACGCGGCGGAAGGGATCGAGGACTACGACCAGTACGCCGCGCCCGATGCAGATTACGCCGAGCAAGCGTATTACTTTCGTCTGGTGGGCGATGCTCAGAAGCGAAGCGTGGTGGTCGTTCGGAATGCGGCGGGCGATGCCGCGATCAGCCTGCGATTTCCACTCACCGAGTTGCCCTGCTTCACGCTCTGGAAGAACACCGTCGCCGAGGCGGATGGCTACGTCACCGGACTGGAACCCGGCACGAACTTCCCCAACCTGCGCAGCTTCGAGCGGACACACGGCCGCTTGCTCACGCTGGCTCCGGGAGCGACTCGGCGACTGTCGTTCGAGTTGGCGATTCACGTCGGCCCGGCGCAGGTTCAAGAACTCACGGAAGAGATCAAAGACCTGCAACGCTCGACGACCGTGGCGCTGTCCCGCAAACCGCTGCGCGAGTACTCGCCAGCCGGTCGATGACGTATCGGGCTGAGCGCACCCTACATTGGGAATCGATGTTGCCAAAAGGCAACGTGACGGTCTCGGCCTGAGCGCTGGTCTGGCCGGTTGGGAAAAACCGGCGTGCGGAGGCTGTTCCGCGCGGCCCGGTCTCGAATTGTGTGCCACGTTACGAGGCGGATTGGCGGAACAAAGTAGACGAGTCACTCCGTGACTCGAACATTCCGGTCACGGAGTGACCGGTCTACTTAGGCTCGCACATCCCTTCGCGAGTGAGGCCGCATGATTCGCGCACTGACGATCGACGACGTTCCCCAGATTCCACGCTTGCTGGCGTCCGAACAAGGCACGCACGCAGAACCGTCGCCGCACTTGCGCGCGGTCGTCGAAAACTTGCTGCCGAGATTGTTTGTGAAGACGCCGCACGCGGACCCGGATCTGCCGGGACTGGTCAGCGTCGGCGACGACGGCCGGCTGACCGGCATGATTGGACGGATCACTCGCTGCATGGAATTTCGCGGCCGGCCGATCCGTGCGGCAGTCGCTTGCGAACTGTTCGTCGACCCGGTGCATCGTTCTCAGATGCTGGGAGTGAAGTTGCTCAAGAAGCTGATGGCTGGGCCACAGGACTTGTTGTTTTCAGACATCGCCAACGAGACGTCTCGCAAAATTTGGACAGGCTTGGGTGGCTCGGTCGCGTCGTGGTACGGACTGACGTGGGTCAAAGTGTTGCATCCCGCGCAGTTCTCGCTCTCGCTGCTGCGCACGCGGCGATTCGGCAAGTTGACCGGTTTGGCTCAGCCGTTGGCCGCGCTCACGGACAAAGTCTGCCGCAGAGCGTCACGCAGCCTCACGCAACTCGCACCGTCGCCCAACGTCTCATCCGAGCCGCTGACGCCGGAGCGCTTCTTGGAACTCTTCCCGAACTTCAGCGCGCTGGACGAACTCCGTCCCGTCTACGACCGCGAGACGCTGGATTGGATTTGGCCGCGGCTCGACTTCATGTACGCCGCTGGTCCCAGTGAAGCGGTGCTGGTGAAGTCGCCGCGCGGCGAACCGCTCGGCTGGCACATTTCGCAGATGACCAATTCACGCATCGTGCGCGTGTCGCAGATCGTCGCGTTGCCCAACACGGTGGGCATGGTCTTCGATCATCTGCTGCACCAGGCCGCCGAGCGTGGTGCGGTCGCCGTCAGCGGCCGGGTCATCCCGCGCTTTCTGCAAACGTTGAACGACCGCAATTGCATCCTCCGCCGCCGCAGCACGCACACGCTGATTCATTCGCCGGATCGAGAACTGCTCGATTCATTCGCGACGGGCCGAGTTTTTCTTTCTCTGTTTGAGAGCGAAGGTCCGTTGCAGATTTGGATCAAGTCACCGTTGGCGCTGGCGCGAGTGCGTTCGGAGAACGAGCACAAGTCCTTCGACGTTCACACGGCGGAAGCGATCCGCGTGGAACACAAACAATCTCAGCTAGTCACGCACGCGGTTCGCGTGCTGGAGCAATAAGACGCACGCGAGCCGCGTGCGCCCCAAGAGGAACACATCATGCCGAAACTTTTGCAGGAGCTCTGGTCATCTCAGGTCGCGACTCGTCCGGACGGGATCGCTGTCTGCTGGAAGGACGAGACGATTCCGTTTGGCGAACTCGACCGGGTGTCGAATCAACTGGCACACACGCTGCGCGGACACGGCTGCCAATTCGGAGACCGGGTGGCGGTGCTGATTCCGAACTCGGCGAACGCCCTGTTGGCGATCCTCGGCATCTTGAAAGCCGGCTGTGTCGCGGTGCCGATCGACGTGACGGCACCAGCCGCACAAGTCATCGAACTGCTCCATGACTGCCGGCCGGCCATGATCCTGGCGGCACGCTTCGCGCGAACTTTGCTCGACGAATTATTCTGCAACGATTACTTGCCGTTTCGAGTCGGGACACTCGAAGCCTTGCCGATCGAGGGGGAATACTTTGCCACGGAATTCACCGGCTTGTGCATCCTGCGTGAGTCTCCGGATGCTCCGGCTTGCGGGGCCACGACACACGCTCCCGCTTTGCTGTTCTGCCGTCGTGGAGACTTGGCCTGTGGCGTCAACGACCCCGCGAGCCTGCCGGTGTTCAAGGCCCTAGTCTCTGCGCCGCACCGGCCCACCGTCGTTTCCCATGCGGAGGTCTTGGCCTTCCTGGCCGCGCGACAACGGCTGCGACTCACGGAATTTGATCGCGTGGCCGGTCTGCCGCTGCATTCGCCGCTGGCGGTTGCCGAAGCCTTGGCATCGCTCGCGGCTGGTGCCGAACTCCACATCCTCCCGCCGGATCTGTTGGGACAGCCACGGCAACTCACGCGATTCGTCCGCGCGCACGAACTCACCGAATGGCTCACCAACCACGGCTCGCTGTCCGAAGTGATTCAGAGTTCCGAAATCCGTGATGGAGACCTGCCGTCCCTGAAACACCTGCTGTGGTCCGGCCGGGCACTGTCGGCGAGTGTGCTGCACCAATTGACGCAGCAGTTGCCGCTGACACAGTTCGCTCGCATCGCCGGCACTGATGCCAAATTTGGAGGCCAGTTCTCGGTCGTCACGAGCCTCCCGGAAGTCGAACGGTTCCTGGTGGCCGAGCCGCAGCCAGCCCTCTTGCCGGTGTAGTCGCCCCGCTCGCCTGAATGTCTCAGGGATGGCCGAGCCAGCTATAGTGGGTTTCATTCGCTCGAACCCCATTCGACTCGCCCATGCACCCGCGGAGGAGCACTCATGTTGCGGACCACTTTCATCGGCCTCCTGGCCCTCGCGGTCACATCGTTCAACCCTCTCGTCTCGGATGAGCCGGCGAAGCCAACGTGGAACTACGCGCCGGAACTTTTGCGGCCGTTCTGGCAAGGCGAGGTCGTCGCCGGCGAGTCGGTGTTGTTCATCAAAGATGACAAGACGGGCGAATCGCGAGCCTCGGTGTTGTTTCCCGCGCGTGAGGTGTTGGCCGTTCGCAACTCCGTCGGCGATGTGACCTATGAGCACGGCAAAGATTTCGTGTGGAAGCCGGAGTCGCGCGAGATCGTGCTGCCGGTTGGCTCGCGCATTCCGTCGCGCACGCCCCAAGAGTTGCGACGACCGGCGAAGTCGCAGAAGTATGAGTTGACGCATCGCGACGGCAACGGCGAGATCTTCTTCGGCGGGCGGCTCGAATACGCCGAGATGCAGACCTGCATCACCTACCGGCACGCGCCGGATTTGTGGAAGTCCCCCATGCCCAAGTTCGACGCGCAGGCGTTGCCGCGTTCGGTGTTCAAGCTGCTCAACCGGCAAGCGCTGTCAATCGTCACGCTGGGTGACAGCATCTCGGCGGGAGCGAATGCGTCGGCGCTGTACGACGCGGCTCCGTATCAGCCGGCGTATCCGGAATTGCTGCTGCGGCATTTGGAAGCGCGATTCATGAGCAAAGTCGAGATGAAAAACCTCGCCGTTGGTGGAACCGACACCGCCTGGGGACTGACGCAGATCGACAAGGTGGTCGAGGGGCAGCCGAATCTCGTGATCCTCGCGTTCGGAATGAACGACTCGGCCGGACGGCCGGCGAAGGACTATCAAGCCAATACGAAAAAGATGATCGCCGCGATTCGCGAGAAACTCCCCGACTGCGAGTTCATCCTCGTCGCGTCGATGCTGGGCAATCGCGACTGGGTGCGGCTCAAGCATGAAGCCTTTCCGGAGTATCGCGACGCCTTGAAAGAACTCTGCGCGCCGGGCGTCGCACTCGCGGACCTGACGTCGATCTGGGCCGGCTTTCTGGAACTCAAACAGGATTGGGATCAAACCGGCAACGGCGTGAATCATCCGAACGATTTCGGACATCGCGTTTACGTGCAGGTCATCGCGACGTTGCTCGATCCGCAAGGGGAGCCTGTTGCTTCGGTCTCCGATGCGAGCGGATCGGGTCAGAGTCTTCAGCCACAGGGATCGGGACAGAGTCCCAATCGACAGGCCGGGCCGCTCAAGCTGACCGAGCAACGACTGCTCGGCAACTACACGTACTCGTATGCCTGCGCGGCGTTCGATCTCGATGGTGACGGCGACCTCGATCTGACCAGTTCCGACGCCGAGCCGAACAGCAATCTGTATCTGCTGCTGAATGACGGCCAGGGGAGCTTCCAGCACTCGTTCATCCAGAAGTACGCGGGACAAGAGGATCAGCCGATTCGGCTCGAACGTCATGCGATCGGCGACATCAACCGCGACGGACGCCCCGATGTCGTGATCGTAGACAACCTGAAGTGGGACATCCGCTGGTTCGAGAATCCTGGCAAGGAGACGATCGCTCAACCGTGGAAGCTGCATCGCGTCGCCGCGCCGAAAGAAGTGCCGGGCGCGTACGACGTCGCACTGGCGGACTTCGATGCTGATGGCGATCTCGATGTCGCCGCCTCAAGCTGGCGGTTCGGCAATCGCTTCGACTGGTTCGAGAACGTCGGCACTCCCGGCAATGGCGACAAATGGCTGCGGCACGAAATCGAAGGCATGATCGGCGAGACGCGCACTATCGCCGTCGCCGACTTCAATCGCGACGGCAAACCCGACCTGCTGGGCACGTCGCGCACCGGGAATCAAATCGTCTGGTTCGCGAACTCCGGCAAGCCGGCCACCGAGCCTTGGAAGAAAACGATCATCGACGACAAAACAATCGCGCCGACTCACGGGCATCCCACCGACATCGACGGCGACGGCGATCTCGACGTGCTGATGGCGTTCGGTCTCGTGGCTCCCGTCGCAGCGAACTCACCCGACTCACATCAAGTCGCCTGGTACGAAAACGTCGGCCAGCCGGGTCTCGGCACCGAATGGAAGAAGCACCTCATCGCCGGCGGCTTCGCTCAAGGCTTCGAGGCGGTCGCCGGAGACCTCGACGGCGACGGTGACCAAGACGTCGTCGCGACCGCCTGGAGTCCCACCGGACAACTCGTGTGGTTCGAGAACACAGGCGACCCCAAGACCGGTTGGAAGCAACACGCAATCAAACAGAACTGGTCGAACGCCGTCACCGTGATCCTCGCCGACCTCGACAAAGACGGCCGCCTGGACATCGTCGCCTGCGCCGAACGCGGAGCCAACGAACTCCGCTGGTGGCGAAACGCAGGAGCCGGAAAGTAAACGCAACATTCGCACTGTCGGAGTTGAAAGCCAACAAGTTCACCGCAGTTCTCTGGCGGACCAACTTGACCATTCCCACGTCGCGGCGTCCTCGGCAACAGAATCACGAAATCTTGGTAGACCACCAATTCGACGACGATATGCTGCTGTGCCTCCGCCCCAGCAATCTTTGCGGCCAGACATGCCCGCAGATCGGAAGCAAACGCCAGATGTCGCTCGTCCCACCTCAATCTTCGGTCTTCGTCAGCCACGCCAGCCGTGATCGTGACTTCGTCGAGCGTGACGTCATCCCATTCCTTCAGGAGTTGGGACTCTCAACTTGGTATTCCCGCGACGACATTCAGGTGCGTGATGAATGGGAGCGAAAACTGTTGCGCGGGCTGGAAGCGTGCGACTTCTTTTTGCTGGTGATGTCCCCCAATTCCGCCGCATCAGAATGGGTTCAAGCCGAAGTCCATTGGGCGGTGTCGAATCGCTCGGGCCGTGTGATTCTCGTCATGTATCAGGACTGCGAACCGCAAGCGTTCAATCTCAAGCTCATCAAACTCGAATATGCCGACTTCCGCGAAGACCTGGAACGCGCTCGGCGGCGTTTGGCCGGCGCGTTTGGACATTCTTGGCCCGTGACATCGGGCGAGCCGCCTCCCGCAACATTCGAAACCCCGTCCACTCCCACTCCGGAAAATGTTCCAGCAGTGTCGGTCAAACTTCCGAAGTTTCATTGCGGTGGGATTGTTCCAGCCGAGTTTTTTATTGGCCGACAGCAGGAACTGGATGACGCCGAAGACATCATTCGCGCGAATCAGAGTTTCTTATTGGTTGGCGTCCGACGATCCGGGAAAAGCAGCTTCATGAGAAGGCTGAAGAAGCGCCTCGTGGAGCGACCGGACAACACCATTCTTTCCGGGATCGTCAATTTAGAGGCCTGTAGCGAACTCACGATTGAAACATTTTTGGCACACACGATCTTGAACATGATCGGCGAGATGTGCCGTGAAATCTTCCAGATCAAACCGGCGGACCTCGGCCGCCCACAGCCAGCCGATGCCCGTCCCGAACTGGCGCGAGACCCGGAGTTCAACACGTTTGTGAACATCAACCGGCAAGTGGTCGATCGCACTTACAGTCGCAAAGGGGAAACTCCCTCGCCCTTCTTGCCGCATGAGTTCGTTGGCTTCGCCAACGACTTGCTCGACATCATTCACCATCGTGGGTGGGACCATTACGTGGTTTTTTACGACGAAGCGAATCATCTTCCAGCCAAGCTGTCGGTGGATCTTCTCGAAGGAAATCTAGAAGCCTTGAATTCCGCATCGCTGACCAGCGTTTATGCCGCCAGCCCAGAAATGCCGGATTCGTTTCGTCCGTTGCACGAACTCTTCGGTCATCAAATTCAGATTGGACCGTTCGAATCACAACGCGACTTGGTGACGCTGCTCACCCAGTATTATTACGGCGACCAATCACAGTCCAGCGATCTGCCCATCTCGGCGGATGCGCTGCAAACCGTGTGGGACTTAGCCCGCGGCATGCCGTTCCAGATGCAGTTCCTGCTGAGTTTCAGTTTTCAAAATGCGCGCCAGCAGAAGGCGTCACTCGTTGTCCAAGAGCATGTTCTGCAAGCTCACGATGCTCTATCGCGACAACGTCCCGAGTATTTTGGCACTCGACCCACACGTTGAGAGTTGCCACTCACCCCTTTCCTGCTTCAGAGCGAGCGATTTCCGATGGCAGAACTCGTTGTTTGCGGACCTGAGCCGATGCAACGCTGGCGTCGTCCGATTCCAACGGGCGAGTTCATTCGATTGGGACGCGCGCCCCGAAGTGGTTGGGCCGTGCCGTGGGACGCGCTGATTTCCCGCGAACATGCCGAACTGCAACTGATCGATTCGCAACTACATGTACGCCGGTTGGAAGCGTCACGCAATCCAATTTATTTCCAAGACTTGGACACGTCCGATTTTGTTATTAAGGCTGGTGAACAATTTCGGATCGGCCGGACAGTCTTTCAGTTGGTGTTGCACGATGATGAATTGGCCGTGACCCGCGCTCGGGAAATCATCAGTTCGATCCCCGATTTGCTAGCCGAACAACATATCAACTTTCAAGGACTGCACTGCCGGATGTTGCAGACCGAACTTCGTGACGCTGAATCGTCTTTGTCGAAACAGTTAGCAAGTAAATTTCGCCGAGTGATTGTGCTGGAATTATCGGCGGGAGTTGGGCCCGATAAGGTCTTTGACCTTGACCGTTTCCTGCCTACGGCATGGGATCGCATTGCCCAGGCGTTTGAGCTTCATTTCGATCCCGACACTTTTCATCCCGAGCAAATCACTCAGACCCTCAAGAGTGAAGAGGCTGCGGCGTTTTGCGTCCTCGATGTGCAACTGCTTTCGGAAGAAGACCTCCACCGGCTTCGAGGATTGGGTTTCACCCAGGAAAACCATCACATCCTGTATGTTGGCAATAACGCGGACCTGGGAACGATTGCCTCTCCTGTTTCGACGTCTGATTCCGGTGACGTGGCGGCAATCATCAGCAGTTCGACCATCGTCGGCTTTTCGTCGAACGTGTCTGAAGTACCCGCCGACAAACGACAGTCGGCGTTACAGAAAATCCTCAGCGTTTCTCACCTCGGATTTGCGCCGGCTTTGGAGGCCTTGGTATCGGGCATTCCAGAATGTGATTCCACTCGACTCTTCATATTCACTCCCGGAACTTACGAGCTACGTTTGACCGCATCGCATCCCTCCGGCCAAAACAACTGCGTTCCAGACTGGATTAATGACTCTTGGTTGTCGGAGATACTCCGTTCGCACGGCCTTGCAACCAAGGCCGTCGTCGATGGCATCCAGTTCATTTCCGTTCCGCTGTGGGATTCCAGAAAAAAGCCGCTTGGTGTCATCCAATTGGGTGTTGGTCGTCAGGCCACCCGGACCATCGATACCGAGTTCTTGCAATGCGCCGCTTCGGCTTTTGCGCTCGCTGTCGAGAACATGCGGCTTCAGTCGGAAGCGATTGCAAACGAACGGCTTCTCCAAGAATTGGAAGCTGCGCGGAGTGTGCAACAAAACCTATTTCCAAACGTGCGACCGTCACTCAACGGATACGAGTTCGCCGAACACTTTGAGTTTGCGAACTCTGTGGCAGGATATTTTTTGGACTTTGCGACATCCTGTCCCGAGCGAGTCGTTGTCATTGTTGGTGACGTTGCCGGAAAGGGGATTCCCGCAGCGCTGTTGATGGCGCAATTGCTGGCCGCGAGTCGCGTCGCAATGTCTGCCGGAATGACTTTGACCGAAGCGATGGCGGTGGTGAACCGCGAGGCGTGCTCTAGCATGGGAGGTCAACGCTTTGCGACGGTAGTCTTCGCCGAAATTGACGCGGCATCGCACACATTAACTCTGGTCAACGCGGGTCATCTCAGTCCGCTACTTCGCCGTGCGAATGGAACCGTCGAGCCGTTGGGGCAAGCTGCCGTCGGATTGCCTGTCGGCATTGCTTCCGACAGCAGTTACGAGTCGATCTCGGTTCCGTTTCAATCCGGCGAAACACTGCTGCTCTTCACGGACGGAGTGACCGAGGCGATGGACCCTGCACAGAAGATTTACGGGCTGCCGAGGCTCGCGACTTGCCTGGCTGCTACTCATCAAAATCCTGACGAACTGCTGGCCAGCATCACCAGCGACATTCACTGCTTCATGGGGATCGCAAAACTCAGAGATGACTTATGTCTCGTCGCCTGTGCTCGCGTGGGAATTGATCAATCGCTAGAGAAGGAGCTTGCCGCACCATCCGTGTCATCTGGGTGACCTTTTTCTCGCGAGACCGTCCACTCAAGGAACAGCACACGGATGACACAGATTTCACGGATCGCTGCGGTCTTGCTGATCATCGACAGCATTTCGCTGGAGTAATCGAGATAGCGGCCCAGCTCGAACGGTGTCAGCTTGCGTTCGGGGGACGAGGGCGTGGAGGGGCCGTCCAGCAGCAGCGGTTCCGGATCTTTGGTGAGTTGGTGCATATCGACAATGTGCGCCATCGACCGCAACTCGTGCAGCGCGTTGAGTGCTTGGCGTCGCTTGAGCCGCAATTCTCAGGAGAACATAAACAGGCTGCCCGCGCCAATCGCAGCGAGGCACGAAATCAGGCCGTCCATCGTTTGAGCGAAATCGACCAAGTTGAAGAGATCTTTACTCCGCTCGACTTTCCGCACGAATCAAGTCACCAGCGTGAGGCCGCACCCAACCAATAACCACTGCGCGACACGCAGGGGAATGTTCGGACGGCTGATGTGTTGCGCTCGGTCGGCGGCTTCGCGTGCCATCGTGGTCAGTTCGACCGCGACTTGGCACAGATTCGCGTCCGGAAAACGTTTGGTGATGCGCCGTTCGAGTTCTCGACCATGTCGGGTTGCAGGCTGCGAAAGGCTTGAAATGGGGACAGGTTCGAATGGCACTTCCGACAGCCCCACTGTCCAACTCTTGCGGGCCATTTCACGAAACGCGCTGCGTCAACGCCTTTTCGTAGAGCGCGACGTACTCGCGGGCCGAACGGTTCCAGCTCCAATCGCGTGACATCCCGGCACGTTGCAGCCGACGCCAGGCGGGTTGATCGGCGAACAGCTTCAACGCCCAGTCGAGCTGCTGCCAAAACTGGTCCGGGTCGTGATCGTGAAACACGAAACCAGTCGCGGTGCCGTCGATCAGAGTTTCGGTCGTCGTCCCCACGACTGAATCAGCCAGCCCACCGGTCGCGCGGACAATCGGCGGAGTGCCATAAGCCATCGAATACATCTGGTTCAATCCACACGGCTCGAACTTGCTGGGCATCAGGAACATGTCCGAACCCGCCTCGATCAGATGCGACAGCGCTTCGTCGTAGCCGATCACCGCGCGGACTTTGTGCGGATGCGCCGCAGCCAGATGCCGGCAGAGATCCTCGTACTCCGGCTGTCCATTCCCCAAGAAGACAAGTTGTACGTCTCGTTCGAGCAACCGGCTGGCACACACGCCGATCAAATCGAAGCCCTTCTGCCAGGTCATGCGTGAGACCATGCTCAGCAGCGGCACGTCGCCGCGCACGGGCAGATTCAAACGCTCCTGCAAAGTTCGCTTGCACGTGACCTTGCCAGTCTCTAGCGCATCGAAGTCATACCGCGCGGGGAGATGCGAATCGGCAGACGGACTCCACTCGTGCGGGTCAATGCCGTTGAGGATGCCCGTGAGATCGGCGGTTCGGTCTTGTAACACGCCATCCAGGCCGTGACCGAAGTCGGCGGTTTGAATCTCACGCGAGTACGTCGGACTGACGGTCGAAAGTTGATCGGCGAAGACAATCCCCGTCTTCAACAGATTCACTTGGTTCCAGCCTTCCATTTGTTTCCAGTTGAAATACTCCCAGCCCAATCCGGTCAGAGGCATCGTTGCGGGCGGGTACGCACCTTGAAACGCCATGTTGTGCAGCGTGAAGATCGCCGCCGTGCGGCGCAGATCGGGAACCCAATCGCGGAACTGTCCTGCCAGCAACGCCATCACCAATCCGGTCTGCCAGTCGTGAGCGTGGATGACATCGGGCTTGAGTTCCAATCGCGCGACCGCTTCCAGCGAGGCACGATTGAACGCCATGAAGCGTTCCGCGTTGTCGGCGTAGTCCGCTTTTGTGATCGGATCCTGATACAGGCCGTCGCGGTCGAAGAACTCCGGTTGATCGACGAAGACGACGGTGGCAGAACTTCCCGGCATCTGGGCCCGCTTGAGCCGAATCAACACTCGCCGACTGCCCAGTGGGATTTCAAATGGTTCTCCAACTGGCTGCACATCGACGCCGCATTTCGCGATGAAGCGCGAGTACAACGGCAGGATCAACGTCACCTCGTGACCCAGGTCCGCCAGCGCTTTGCTCAGCGCACCAGCCACGTCCGCCAAGCCTCCTGTCTTCGCGAAGGGGACGGCTTCCGAACAGATTTGGACGATCCGCATAACAAACTCCACGGGTCTGAAACAGAAAACGATTGGCTGGGCGTGACGAGCGGCTCGGCAATTTCAACACAGACATGCGGAGAAGAGCAACCACTCCGCCGTTTCGTCGAGTTCTCGACCTCTCGCGCCCCGCTCGCCTGAGTGTCTCACGAATGGCCGTGCGCGGTATAAATTCGCTTTCGAGACCACCACAAAACGGAGTTGCTCATGGCTGCCGCATCACAAACGAATGACGAACGGATTTCCGCACTCACGGCTCACACTTGGAAGCCGCAACCCGCGCCCGCGAAGTGGGTGCATGGTGTCCTGGAGGATGCCGTGCAGAACAATTCCTTTCTCGCAACGCTTCGCCGGCAGATGCTCGAACAAACGGGGACGAGGCTGGTCGATTGGATCGACCACTTTGCGCTGCCGGCGGACGACGAGGCTTTGGAAGAGTTGAGTCAGGTTGGCTATGAGCCAGACACGGCCGTCCCGAAAGTCCGGTCTTGGAAGCATTCGCTCGGCCTATTTCCGAGAGTCCGCATTCATGTGGGAAAATCTCGGCAGGTTGTTCTGAAAGTGGAAGCAGTTGCCGATTTCCTCGCGGCGCACAACCTGAGCAATGTGGCCATTCAAGGTGCTTCGCTCGCGTCCGTTCGCCGAGCGCGAGTTGCTCACGAAAACGGCGTCGAGGTGTGGGTGTTGGAGCGACACGGTTCGTTGGCCTTCGAGCCAGCCCTCGACAAAGTGGTGCCGCTCGACGCGATTGCGAAGCACTCGGAAGCGATGCGACTGCGGCAGCGAGACTTCGACAATTCTGCGGATGGCTTCGCGCTGGCCAGCCAACTGGCGGACGCGGCGATTGCCGAACTCGGCCGAGACCGCACCTGCGAGTTGTTCTTCGCGGCGGAGCGGGATTACTGGCAACGTCGCAATCGCGCGGGCCGCAAACAGCGAGCACGGCAGGATTCGCTCGGTCTCGGCTGGGCGAATCACGATCATCACACCTATCGGTCGAGCCGCGCGCAGTTCACACGGCTGATCGCTTTCCTGGAAAAGATCGGCTTTCAACTTCGCGAGCGTTTTTACGCCGGCCGCGAGGCGGGCTGGGGGGCGCAAGTCATCGAGCATCCGGTGACCGGCGTGACGATTTTCGCGGATGTGGATATGTCGCCGGACGAAGTCTCGCAGGACTTCTCGCACGAACCGTTGCCGCCGCGCAACGAACTGGGCACCGTCGGCCTGTGGTGTGAGCTGCACGGTGAGGCGTTCTTACAGGCGGGCTTGCATCACCTCGAGTGCCAGTTCGATTTCAACGCGACGCGAGATCAACTGGACGAAGCCGGCATCCTGACGATGCCGCCGTTTACGGACTTGCCGTATCTCCGCCAGGCATTCACGCGCGGCGAAATCTGGCCGGTGAAACCGCAGCACGTTGAGCGATTGTTGGCGTCGAAGCAAATCACGGCCGAGCAAGCGGAGCAGTTCTTGAGCAACGGCGCGATCGGCTCGCACTTGGAGATCTTGCAACGGGACGACGGCTACAAAGGCTTCAGTCAAAGCGGGATCTCCGAGATCATTTCCGCGACCGATCCACGGCGCGCGTGAAGGGGTCGGGAGTCTTTTTCCGGCCCAGTTGCACTGCAAATGTTTGATTTCGTCTCACAGCGAGAAGATTTCTCCGTCATCCCTCGCTTGGGGGGGCAGAGAATAAGGATTGCCGAATAAGGATTTCAGAAGTGAGAAGGAGCACAATCAAGTCTGACCCTCTGCCTTCTTCAATCCTTATTCGGCAATCCTTATTTTCGATCGCACCAGCCTCCGAATCTTTTTGTGGCAGTCCCAATTTGGTTGCGGCTCCGCCGAGCCATGTTCAACCAGGAACTGCGGTGCCGTTGGGACCGTGAGACTTGGATTTTGGAGTTTTGCCCACGGCCGGTTGTGCCGAGTCTGTCGGTCGTGCCGCAGCGGCAAGCGGTGTCGGTTGCGAAAGCGTGCAAACGCAATAACGGCTGCTTACGTTCGCCGAGAGGCGCGAACATCATGGCCGAGCCTGAATTGACGCCCAGAGGCGCGAGCAATCGGGCCGGGTTGGTCGAAGCCTGTTGCAGCGGTGCAACAAGCTCCCGTGGTTGATGGGAAAGCTCGTCGTGTGGAAGGGATGCCGCGCGGTCGATGACGAATCTTCGCGGCGGCAGCATGGTTCCTTCTTCACGTGAAATCCTCCTGATCGAAGACAGCGAAGCGGATCGCGTGCTCATTGGAGCGATGCTCGCCGAGCGGCCGGATAACGAATGGCGCGTCGTCGCCCGGGGCACGCTGGCCGAGGGACTCGACCTGCTGCGATCGTCCAATCCCGTGTCACCGTTCGCGGCGGTGCTGCTCGATTTGTCGTTGCCGGACAGTCATGGTTTGCAGACCTGCGACTCGGTTCGACAGCTCGCGCCGTGGCTGCCGATGGTGGTGCTGACGGGCCACGACAACGACGAGACCGCGCTGGAAGCGGTCCATCTGGGAGCACAGGACTACCTCTGTAAGAACTCGCTGACCGGCGACCTGCTGCGAAAGTCGCTGCGTTACGCGATCGAGCGCAAGGGCCTGGAGCTGGTGTGGCGTGATGAGTTGGAACAGCGGGTGCGCGAGCGCACCGCCGAGCTGTCCGCCGCGAACGAAGGCTTGCAGCGCGAGATTGCGGAGCGGAGACGCGCGGAAGAGGCGTTGGACGAAAGCCGGAGGTTCGTCGAGCGGATCACCGATGCAACACCCAGCATGGTTTACATTCGGGATGTCGCTTCGCGGCGGCTGGTGTATGCGAACCAACAACTCCGCACGCTGCTGGGATACGAGTTGGATGATGTCCGCGATTGGACGGATGACTTCCTGACGGTGACGATCCACCCCGACGACTTGCCGCGTGCCAAGCAGGCGATGGCCGACTCGATGGAGATTCGCGACGACGAAATTCATGAATTGGAAGCTCGCATTCGCCATGCGGATGGAAGTTGGCGTTGGCTGCATTTTCGGACGGTGATTTTCCGCCGGACGCCGGAGGGGAGACCTCGATTAGTGCTGGTGGCCGCGGACGATGTCACCGATCACAAGGGAGCCGAAGAGCAAGCCCGGCAGCAGCAAGAGCAGTTGGTTTATGTCTCGCGGCAGACGATGCTCGGCGAGCTGGCGACCGGGATCGCTCACGAGCTGAATCAGCCGCTGACGGCGGTCGCGAATTACGCGCAGGCGGCGCTGCGCCGGCTGCGGTCGAACGAGTGGTCGCGCGAGGAGCTGGCGACGTGCCTGGAGAAGACGTCGCAGCAAGCGTTGCTGGCGGGCGAGATCATCAAACGGTTGCGGCGGCTGGTCAGCAAGCGTCCGCCAGAGCAAACCGAGACCGACTTGAACGACACGATCCGCGACGTGCTGGAGATGGTCCGCAACGAGGCCGCAGGTCGCGAGGTGCATGTCCGGCTGGAGCTGCCTGACGAGTTGCCGCGCGTCCGAGCTGACCGCATCCAATTGCAGCAGGTGATGCTGAATCTCGTCCGCAATAGTTTCGAGGCGATGCAGCACACGCCCACCGAGGAACGGCGGCTGTCGGTCGAATCGCGAATACTTGATCACGAGTCCGTCGCGGTCAGCGTCACCGATCACGGCGCAGGCTGCGCGGCACAAAACCTCGACCGGTTGTTTGAGCCGTTCTTCACAACCAAAGAACAAGGACTGGGCATGGGGCTGTCGATCAGCCGTTCGATCATCGAGTCGCACGGCGGCCGGCTGACCGCCCAGTCAAATCTGACGCGCGGTTTGACCTTGGAATTCACGTTGCCGATTCTGCCAGGAGTTGCGGGATGAAGACCACTTTGCCAGCCGTGGGGCAGGTTTCCAACCTGCCCGTCCATTCCAGGCAGGTTGAAAACCTGCCCCACGAATCCACGGTCTTCGTGCTGGACGACGAACCGGCCGTGCGCGATTCGCTGCGCGACTTGCTGGAGTCCGAGCACTATCAGGTGCGCACATTCGATTCGCCCAAGCAGTTTCTGCAAACGGCGACCTCAAAGCCCAACACCTGCCTGATCCTCGACCTGAAGATGCCGGAGATCAACGGCTTGGACGTGCTGCAAGAGGTCATGCGAAAAAAGCCCAAACTGCCCACCATCGTGTTGACTGCGTATGCCGAAGTCCCGGCCGTCGTCTCGGCGATGAAATCCGGAGCGGTCAATCTGCTGGAGAAGCCGTGCAGCGATCAACAACTGCTGACCGCCGTCCGTGACGCGCTCGCCCAATCGGAACAGCGCCGCGAGCCACCGGCCGGCACTGAGTCCGTGTCTGCCAAACTCAACAAGCTGTCGCAGCGCGAGCGGGAAATCCTCAAAGAGTTGGTGGCCGGACAAAATGTGAAACAGATTGCGATGCAGTTGGGAACCAGCCCCAACACCGTCCGCAACCAACGCGGCAGCATCGTGGAAAAAATGGAAGCCAACTCGATGGCCGATTTGGTACGCATGGTTTTGGAAGCTGGATGAGAAACTCATTTTTGATTTTTCTGAGACTTACGAATTCCAAGTGCAGCAGGTTTCCGCCCCCATCCAGCTTGTCTGGATGGGGCGAACGATGGTGAGCTAAGAACGACAAACATCCCTGGACTCTGACCCCATCCGCCTCGCGCGGATGGTGAAGCAGATCACCGGGGCAGCGCACGCCAAAGAATCTGATTCACCATTCAGACGAGCTGGATGGGGTCTGACGGAGAAGATGATTGCCGGTTAGCACTCCATCTCTGCTCCATCCAGGCAAGCTGGATGGGGGCCAAAACAAAACTCCCTTCTGACGAGCCTTCTCCGTCATGACTCGACTGTCCCTCATGAATTCGATGCCGGCCGCGTGGAACAGCCTCGTGGGGCGGGATGCGCTCAGCCATCGGCCGCAGTCTCGGCGGATTTCGACCGGGATGGCGTACTTATTTGCCATCGGCATCTTCGCGGTCGACTGTGCGCTGCCAGCCAGTGGCGCGTTGGCAATGCTGCATGTCTTGCCGATCGCCATCGTGTTGGGCAGCCGCCGTCAGGAATCGCTCATCAGCATGGGTGGGTTGTGTGTGCTGCTGACGATTGCCGGCTATTTCATTGGCGAAGCGACGGTGCAGCCGGCGGAAGAAGTGATCCAGCGCGGCGCAGCCTTGATCGCGATGGGCTTGATGGCCTGGGTCGGCTGGCAACTGGTGGAGTCGGTTGAGGCCGCTCAGCAATTGCGGATTGATTCGTGCTTGCGGCAGGTTGCCGAGGATGCGGCAACGTTTTTCCGTTCGATGGTCGATCACGTTCCGATCGGGATTTCGCGAACGGACCTCAGCGGCCACTTCGTGTACGTCAACGAGGAATTCTGCCAGATGTTTGGCGCGTCGGTGGACGATCTCTTGGGCAAGCCACAAAACGAATTGGTGCCGCAGTTGGCCGTGAAGCCGAGCGGTTCGATGATCCGCAAAGTGATCGACCTGGGCCAGCCGGAAGAGCGCATCGAGAAACTGACGATCGGCGACCGCGAGCAATACCTGAAAGTCATCCGCACGCCGGTCAAAGATGCTCAAGGCCACGTCATCGGCATTCAAGCGTTGCTGTTGGACGTCACCGAATTGAAACAGGCCCAGAATCGTCTGGAGCGTGATGCGCAAAACCTCGAACGCAGTAACGTCGATCTCCAGCAGTTCGCCTACGTCGCGTCGCACGACCTGCAAGAGCCGTTGCGAGCGGTCAGCAGTTACTGCCAGCTCCTGGAGAAACATTACACCGCGCAGCTCGACGAGCGGGCCATTCGCTGGCTGCAATTCGTGGTGAACGGAGCACAGCGGATGCAGACGCTGGTGCGCGATCTGCTGACGTACGCGCGGATCGACAACAAAGCCGAGTCTTGGATCACCGTCGACAGCCACGCCGTTTGCCGGCTGGCCATCGACAATCTATCGCAGTTGGTGGCCGAATCCGGTGCGCAAGTCACGGTCGGCAAGCTGCCCATGGTGTGGGCCGATGCCACGCAGTTGGAGGCGATCTTTCAAAACCTGATTGGCAATGCGGTGAAGTTTCGGGGCGACCGTCCGCCGCGAGTCGCCATCACGGCCAAACAGGTCGAGTCCAACTGGCTATTCGCCGTCCGTGACAACGGCATCGGGATCAAGCCGGAATTCCACGAGCGGGTCTTCGAAATCTTCAAACGTCTGCAATCGCAGGATCACTTCCCCGGCACCGGCATCGGCCTGGCGATCTGCAAGCGAATCGTCGAGCGTTACGGCGGCCGCATCTGGGTTGAGTCACAATTCGGGCAGGGGAGCACTTTCTACTTCACGCTGCCGTCCCCTTATGCCCTCCCCACCGAGCCGGAACATGCCTCGCCTTGATCGCCCCGCCCGCCCCATGCACATCTTGCTGATCGAGGACAACCCGGCCGACGTCGAATTGACGCGGCAATGTTTCCGCGAGAGCCGGATCATCAATGAAGTCCATGCGGCGACGGACGGCGACACTGCGCTGGCCTACCTCCGCCGCAGTGGGCCATTCGCTCTGGCTCCGCGCCCCGATCTCGTGCTGCTGGATCTAAACCTGCCGGGCATCGACGGCCGCGAAATCCTGGCCACCATCAAGAGCGATCGCGACCTGCAAACGATTCCGGTCATCATCCTCACCACGTCCGACGCCGATGACGACATCCGGGAAGCCTACCGCTTGCAAGCCAACTCCTACCTCCGCAAGCCGGTGGACCTCGACGAATTCATCGAACTCGCCGACGCCGTCTGCACGTACTGGTTCCGCTACGTCCAACTGCCGCCAGAGTGATCACGCCGGGTCGGCCGTGACATCAATGCGGAGAAATAAGGATTGCCGAGTAAGGATTGAAGATTGAAGAAGGGGGCTGCAAGGGACTGCAAGTAGGTAAGACCGTTCGATGCCTCTTCCCAACCTTCCTCATTCTTCAATCCTTATTCGGCAATCCTTATTTCCCATCAATGCCCGACCCCTCATCTCGCGACGATTTCTTGCCGCCCCGCTTCCCGGCTACATTGCCCGCCAAGCAGTCACCGCATCGACCAACTTGGGAGCACACCAGATGTCTGAACTTTCCTTGCCCCTCGGATTTCAAACGACCGGCGTCGCGTGCGGAGTGCGTGGCGATACCGGACGGCTCGACTTGGCGCTTTTCGTCTCAGATCGCCCGGCCACGACCGCGGGAGTCTTCACCACCAATCTCGTCTGCGGAGCACCCGTCAAAGTCAGCCGCGAACGAGTCCCCCGCGCGACCGGTCGAGCCATCGTCATCAACGCCGGAAACGCGAACGCCTGCACGGGAGAACGAGGGATCGTCGATGCTCGACGCATGACCGAGGTCGTCGCGAAATCGCTCAACTGCGCGGCGGATGATGTGCTGGTCTGCTCGACCGGCGTGATCGGTCGCTTTCTGCCGATGGACAAGCTCGCAGCCGGCGTCCCACGGGCGGTCGCGTCACTCGCAACAAGTCCCGCCGCGTTTGCGCTCGCCGCGCAAGCGATCATGACGACCGACACCGTGCCCAAGCAGGTGACACGATCGGCCGATCTGCGCGGTTCAAAAGGCTCCGCCACCGTCCGCATCAGCGGAGCTTGCAAAGGAGCGGCGATGATTGCTCCGAACATGGCCACCATGCTCTGCGCGATCATGACCGACGCCGAACTGACCCCTGCCGACGCGGACACGGCATTGCGAGCCTCCGTCAATCAAAGCTTCAACTGCATCAGCGTCGAAGGCCACACCAGCACCAGCGACTCGGTGATCCTGCTGGCCAACGGAGCCGCCGGCACCGGTCCACTGGACACTGAGAGTCAGAAACGCTTTCAAACGCTGCTCAATGAAGTCTGCTCCGAACTGGCGACCTTGATCATCCGCGATGCTGAAGGAGCCACGCACTTCATCACGATTGACGTGATCGGTTCACGCTCGCGCGAGGAAGCGTTCCGCATCGCGAAAGCCATCGCCGACGCCCCGCTCGTCAAAACCGCGATCCACGGGGCCGATCCCAACTGGGGGCGCATCATCTCGGCCGCCGGCTATTGCGGAGTGCCACTCCGCGAGGAAGACATGTCGCTGACCATCAACGGCCTCGGTGTGTATCGCGACGGCGCTCCCCTGCCCTTCGATCCCAAGCAAGCCAGCGACCTCATCCGCTACCAGCGCGACACCGACATCGTGCTCACGCTGAAACATGGCGATGCCAGAGTCCGTTATTGGACCAGCGACCTGACCGCCGAATACGTGCGGTTGAATTCCGATTACACGACGTAACGAAACCTTTGGAGCAGGAAATAAGGATTGCAGAATAAGGATTGCAGAAGGCAAAGGGCCGGACGGGATTGTTCTCCTTTTCACTTCTGCGATCCTTATTCTTCGACGGTCCTCTCCCCTGCTTTTAGATCAGGACATTGGGTTGGACGCGTACCCCGCGCCATGATCCGCGTTGCTCTGGGTCGGTCACTTCACGGCGAACGTGGCATTGACGGTGACTTTGAATTTCAGCAATCCGGGCACGGCTCCGATCGCTTCGCCGGAGTGATCGCGGCCGGTCATTTGCTGACGCATCGCGGCTCCGAAAGAGGTTTGATAGAGCAAGCGATAATCGGTGCTGTCTTCCGCTTCGATGCCGCCACCACCCTGCAAACTGCGCAGCGTGCCGAGTTCCAATTCGGCGGCCTTCGCCAGTTGAGCCGCTTCCAACTTCGCCGCGCGGAACGCTTCGGCCAGCGCCTTCTCGCGGTCGGCCGAGTTGATCTTCGCGACGAACACGAACACCGGCTCTCCCGGCTTCGGTCCTTCACGTCCGCCATAGTTCATCGCCATCTCTTCCGACTCTTCCGCGAGCTCCGCTTCTTCAGGTGTCGGCTCTTCGGCGTCTTTCAATCCGCCAAGATCCGCGGCTTTGATGGCGTCTTGCAGCTTCTTGGACAGCACCAGCAATTCCGTCGTGTCCGCCACTTTCAGCGGCCACTCGGCCGTGAGCTTGAGCAGCACCTTGACCGGATTGACGGAGACCTCCTTCGCGGCCGGACGTTTGCCGCCACGTCGTTGTGCCATGCGCTGCCGCAGCATCATCTCCATTTGCTTCTGTTGATCGTCCTGCGCCGCATCCAATTCAACATCGCCGAACTTCACCGAGTCATTGGCCGCTCCCAATGTTTCGAGCTGCTTCTCCACTTTGGCGCGCCGCGCCTTGAGCTTCGCAATCGCCTCCGGCAAGTCTTTGCCTTTCGCCAGCAGATTCACTTGCAGGCGCATGAGTTCGGGTTTGCGTTCCAGCACAACCTCACCCATTCCGTGGATGCCTTCTTCCGAAGTCACTTGCGCGGGACTATTCGCCGACGGAACGACCACCGCCGAGAACGACACCAGCAGCAGGAGCAGCAGCTTTTTCATGGGTGATTCCCTTTTGAATTCTTTCTTGGACATGAATTGTGAGAAAAAAAGAAGGTGAAAAATTGATGGGTGAAAAATGAGACGCAGACAACTCCAGTGGATGTTACCTCAAACGAAGATCGTACAGCTTCTCCCATGTTTCACCCAACATTTTTTTCACCTTCTCCCCGTGCGTCACCGCAGTTGATCCATGCCAACTTCATCTCGAATCTTTTTTCGCAGCTTCAAGATCTCCGTCCCGTGCATCGAGCGGATGTTCCAATACAAACTGCGAACCTCATAAGCCCGTTCGCCGGTCATGGCCCGATAGATCTCTTCGATGAGTGGCACATATCGCGCCTCGTCGCTGGCGGCAATCGCTTCGATCACGAGCTTCTCCCACTGCTCGCCATCATGCGACTGCCGAGCCTTTCGCCAGCGCGCGATCAGCCGATCCATCCCTTCCGGCTCACCCAACATCGCCAGCAGATAGGCGGCCTGAGCGACCGCCTCGTCATCCTGGCTGGTCAGGAACGGCCGCAGATGCTCGGCGGTCAGTTCTTTGGGCAGATCGTCTTTCGTTTCGTCACCACCGAAAGTCCGATAACCACCGCGCTGCGGAAGTTGAAATTCGCCGTTCGACAGCGACCGCACGCCAGACTCACCCAACGTCAGATAGGCCAACGCGGGGCGACGTAGCGGTGAGTCAACGGTCGTGAGCGCCGCTACGGCCGCTAGCTTGGATTCCTTCGCGGAACCGCTCAACAACACGATGCAAAACGCATCCGCGCGAGCGGTCGGTGCCGCCTGTTCGTCAGCGGCAACCGATGTCGCAATCTCGTTGGCGGCGGATTCATCAATCAGCAGCAGCATCGCCAGTGCGACTCGCTGTTGCCATTCGTGCGGCGACGTCGCGAAGCGTTTCAACGTCTCGCTGGTCAGCCCGATCGGCTTCAGCCGCTCGTCCGAATGAAAGTACAACTCCATGCCGTGGTTGCTCATCAGGTTTTGGAAAATCTCATTCGAGAATTCCGCCGTGCCCCGCTCTTCCGCAAGCATGTCCCACAACAGCTTGCTGGCGCGAGTGTCGCGCAACACGACCAATTGTCCGCACAGTGTGGCGAGCGAATGTGGATCGGGAGCCAGCTCGCGCAGTTGAGCGAAGAACTCCACGCGCTGCTCCCACGGCAACCAACGCAGCGATTTGGCGACCGCCGCTACCAGATGCCGTTGCTCGGTCGCGATACGCCGCAGTTCCGGCAATGCCTTGTCATCGTCACCCAACGCGATCAATGCCGCACCACCCGCCAGTCGCTCCTCGGCGGAGGCGGACGCCAGCAACTTGTGCAGCGGCTCCGTGGCGAGCTTCATCCATTTCGGCCGGCCCGTGCCGGCGCGGTAGGCTGTCAACCAAGCTTCCTGCGGATGATGTTCCTCCGAAGCATTGTTGTTCTCGGACGTGTTCTTTTCGGGCGGATTCTTTGCCAGAGTATCGCCGAGCAACTTGGCGGCTCGCGCAATGAATGACGTGGGGGCGGGTACCACATTCTCCGAAGATTTCACGTCGCCATCGGATGCGTGCCGCAGCCGCTCACAAATCTGCCACAACTGTTCGGCGGCCGCGATCCGCACTGGCTCAGTAGCATCGGACAGCGCGGGGAGGACTTCGCTCTCGCCGTCCAACTCCGAGTGCGGCCCTAAGGCGTTGAGTGCAGTGGCTCGGAGAGCAGCGTCGTTGTGCTTCAGCCACGACCTCAGCAACGGCGTCCCTTTGGCGCGAATCTTGTCTCCGGCCATGAGCGATTCGGCGACTGACTTCGCCAATTCGGGATGCTGCTCGGCCGTCTTGGCCAACGGCTGAGCCGCGACCGCGAGGTCCGCATCCTGGAGCGCATGAACGGCGCGACTGACCACGAAGCCATCCGCATCAACCAGCACTTCCAAGATGGCGGCGTACGCATCCGCCTGGAGCGCTGTCAGGGCCTCATCGGGAGCGGAATGAGAAAAGCGATTTCGATCCTGAACCATTTCGCCGACCGCCTCCACCGCTTCCGCTCGGATTTGCCAACTCTCGTGAGCAAACAACTTGAGCACGCACTCGACAGCTTCTTTGCCTTTGATTTCGCGCAACAGACGGACGGCGTGAACGATCAAGTCCGGGTCTTTTTCTTGAGCGATGTAGGCCGCGATCTGCGGAACCACCTTCGCCGAGGGCTTCTCAGCCATCTGCTTGAGCACCGCCGCGCGCACGTTGGGTTCAGGATCGGCCAGCAATCGCGCGAGTTCCGCATTGGCCCGCACGCCGCCGACTCCTTGCAGAGCCTTCAAGCTCAACTCGCGAACGAACGAGTCGGGATGACCGAGCAACTCAATGAGCAGCGATTCCTCACCGCTGGTCACGACCTTCGGCAACTCGCTGGCCGCGTCGCGCCGCGTTTGAGCATCCGTTGCGGCGAGCTTGCTCAAACCACTCGGCCACTTGAGCGCCAGCGCGTCGGACGCGACCAGCCGGTAACGCAACCAATCCAACCGCTCGCGCGTCTTGTCCGTCTCGGCCTGCTGCCGTTGCTCGCGCACTTCCGGCAACAGAGCGCCGCCGTGCCGAGCCAATCTCGCTCCGATCGCTTCCACTTCAGTCGCATCCGCCGTGAGCAACTTGGCGATGTCGGATCGCGCTTCGATCAATTGCTCCGGCGTCAGCGGCTCGACCGCCGGTTGCGCCGCCAGCCCGGCCGATGGGTCGAGCTTGTCGGCCCACTCTTCCAAATCGTTGAGCCGCGCGGCCGTCAGAGTCCGCGGTTGCCACGGATCGAAGTCCTGCATCGGAGCTTGCCAGCCACTCAAGATTTCCAACGCGGCCAATCGCGTTGCCAGATTGCCGCGAGTGAACGCCTTCGCCACAGCCGTTCCCGCCAGTCCCTGACTGCTCGACAACCGGCGCATCACCGCTTCGCGCACGTTGGCATCGCGATGCCCCAACAACCGCACGAGTCGCGGCAATGTCTCCGCCGTCAGTTCCGCGACCTCCGTCACCTCGTCCGCCAAATCGGCTTCGGCCGGATTGTCTCGGCCGCGCAGCCAGTCGATCAGCTTCTCGGCCGGCAGAAAGCCATCGTGAGACTTCATCGTCCGGCCACTGGCATTGAGCACTCGCAACGCGGGGATCGGCCCGATGTTCAACCGCCGCACTTCCTCCGCATGATCGTCGGCATCGAGTTCCACCAACACCCAATTCGCCAGCTCCTTCTGCACGTCTGGTTGGACGATTTCCTTATCGAGCTTGCGGCACCAACCACACCACTCGGCACCGACTCGCACCACGATTGACGTCTTGCGCTGCCGCGCCTCCTCGATGGCGGGAGCGAGGCTGTGATGCCATGACAGCAGCTTTATCTCGGCAGGTGTTTTTGGGGCTTCGTCGGCACGAAGCGACGGGAGAAATAAGGATTGCAGAATAAGGATTGAAGAAGTGAGAAGGAGAACAGCGACAGCAGCCCAGTCCGACCTTTGCCGTTCTT
This sequence comes from Planctomyces sp. SH-PL62, assembly GCA_945893045.1. Classification (GTDB taxonomy): domain Bacteria; phylum Planctomycetota; class Planctomycetia; order Planctomycetales; family Planctomycetaceae; genus SXKJ01. The sequence continues at coordinate 2,359 of CAMDEA010000059.1, read as the reverse complement.
CAATCCTTACTCGGCAATCCTTATTTCCCCAATCACCGCACAAGAGATTCGCCATCTCAATTCCCTCCAACGGCATTCGCCGCTTCGCCGTGAGCGATCTGTTCCCAGAACTTCTCATACGCAAACTGCGGACTGTTCTCGTGATCGTGGCATTGAACACACCGCTCGCGCGCGTCGTAGATCGTCTTCGTCGCCGGCTTCAAAACGTGAGCCACCGACGGGCCGTGACAGCTTTCACAGCCAACGTCCACACGCGACGGAAAACTCTTGGCCAACGACGCGAAGCCGCCCGGCAAGCCGTATCCCGTCGAATGGCAATGCTGGCAATACGGATCAACGTGCGAGCCTTTCTCGACCAACGTCTTCCAAGCGTGTCCGTGCCGGCTGCCACCCCATGACTGGCAATCATTCGCATGACACTTGCGGCAAGCGTCCGTACCCGCGACGCGAAAGGCATCCTTCTGCAGATCAACCGGCAATGACGGCGAGAAGCTGGTTTGATCGGCGGAGAAATCCGTGCGAGCCAACTCATCCCGAAAACGTTTGAGGTTGGCGGCCTGTGCCGCGTCATCCGCAAAGACGTCGCTCAACTCAACAATCTTCCCGTCCCAAGCAGCACCGTGCGCGGGCTGCGCCAGATGCACCAGGAACTTCCCTTTGTTCGTGGTCGCCGCCCAAGTCGTCGGCCCCGTGCGGCGCGGAGCAATGCTCTGCTGAGTCGGACCACCGACGACCAGATCGGCTTCGGGGACACGACCCACGAAACTTTCCAATTCGTCCTCAGGCAGATACGCCAGCACTAACAACAGGTCGTACTGACCTTTCAGCGTCGGGATCAGTCGCAACACCGCCTCGGCAGGATCATCGACTCGCAACCCACTGCGAGCAAACTTCGGCGACAACACGCCGAGCACCGCGACGCGCCTCGTCCCCACCGTCACCAGGCGATGCGTCGCCGCGAGGTCTTGCCCCTGTTCGTCACGCACATTGCTGCTGACGAGCGGAGCTTTCGTCATTTCGGCCAGGCTGCGCAGCGACTCTGCACCGAGTTCCAATTCGGCCGCGCCGATGTTGTGCGCGGCGGTCTGCATTTCGACTTCGCCGCGCAGCACCGCTGCAAACTTCGCGCGGTCATACGGAGACGTCCCGCCCGGCGCGCCGCCGGCATCCGCCAGCAACACGTCCGCGCCGCCACGAATGCCTTGCACATAGGTTGCTCGGCGCAGCAGCCCGCCGGCTTGCTTCGACGAACAACCGCAGGGAACGATCCAACCGGCGGTGTCGCAACTGACGATGACTGCGAGCGGCCGATCGGGTGGAGAGGGCGGCTTGTGGCAGCCGGCCGAGAGCAACGGCAACCAGCAGACGAGAGACAGGAAGAAATAAGGATTGACGAGTAAGGATTGAAGAAGGAAGAAGGGGGTGCGGAACAAACTGCCCGTCCTTCTCCCTTCTTCAATCCTTACTCGGCAATCCTTATTTCCTTCACCCACGATTCGCGTCCCTCAATACGTCAGCGCGTACGCCAGAATGTTGACGTTTACGTCCAGGCAATTCGTGATCTCGTTGCCGCCGCAGCAACAGCAGCCTTGGCTGTGTTCGGTGTCGTTCAGGCCGTCCTGCGAATAGATCACTCCCAACCGTCCGTTGATCGAGACACCTTCCAGCGGCTTGGGTTTGCCGTGCTTGGCCTTCAACTCGGCGATGTCGTAGACGGTATGAAAGACCGCGTGGTCCAAGCCCAGCGCCGTGAGTTTGTTGTCCGGAAAGATTTTCGCCATCTCGCGACGAAACGCGCGATCCCACTCCGTCGATGAGCACCCCGCCGAGGCCAACAGCATTCCGCCGCGCTCCACGAACCGCCGCAGATTGTCGCGCTCTTTGTCCAGCAGAGTGAAATCACCTTCTCCCGTCATGATCACCAGCGGGAAGGCAAACAGTTCATCGGAGGCCAGCTTCACCGCATGAAACCGCCGGCTGGTCGAGATGGCCGATTCCTTTTCGGCCTTCACCAGGAAGTGATCCGAAAAGCATTTGCTGCTCTTCGTGCCGGCGTACACGAGGTTCGCAACTTGCACGATACCCTGCGGCTCGCCGCCGGGCTGCTGCGGCTCCGGCACATTGACGATGGTCGGCTTCGGTGGCGATGCGCCGGATCGCACCGTGCGCGGTTCACCATAGATCGCGGTCGCCAACAGAATCGTCAGCACGGCGGAAATTGTTCCGATGCGATGCGTGTTAGTCATGGCGAATTCCTTGGTAGGGTGGGACCAGCTCGCTTCGAGCGCCGGCCCACCGCACTGTCTAATGTAGGTGGGGGAGAGCTGATTTGATAGTCCCATTAATTCACAGCCGCGAC